>NZ_JBXBBJ010000002.1:0-401352 GCF_057221575.1 Paenibacillus sp. Y660
AGCAGCCTAATTTTAAAAAAGCCCGGTTGGAAAATTGGTGGAGTCTGGCCTTTTTTGAAACTGGTTTTCATCTTCCATATTTTCCAGCGCCATTTCATAACTATTCTGGCATCACCACTGGAAACCCCCATCTAATTCCGAGAGGCTATGATAATTGAAAGCTCATTCGCGGAAAGGCTTTTAATGGCTGACCATTGTTTTTAGCATCCGTAGGATTTACCCCATGCAAGCTTTGAAAAGCACGTGTGAAAGAGTCCGGTGAGCTGTAACCGTATTTAATCGCAAGATCAATTATTCGAATGCTGCTGCTAGTCAGCTCGAGTGCTGCAAGAGTAAGACGTCTACGGCGAATATACTCCGATAGCGAGACACCCGCAAGGAATGAGAACATTCTCTTAAAATGGTATTCCGAACAATAAGCTCGCCTTGCCACTTCTTTAAAGTCAATCTCATAAGTGAGATTCGCTTCAATATAATTTAATGCTTCGTTCATGTTCTCAAGTGAATTCATCTAAAACCTCCCTCCCACACCCTTAGATTAGCATAAAGCTGCATCCATATATCCGACATTTGGTGCACAATAACGAAGGGTCATGATACGCATGACGGATGCTTCTATCAACCTGATTATTTACAATATATATGAAATCGTATATTTGAATTATTTCTTGTAAATGATACAATATGAAAGCGATATACCTATCAATACTAAACTATTGAGGAGTTGAAACAAATGGCTGTCGATCCGTATCTTAACTTTAATGGAAATTGTCGTGAAGCGGTTGAATTTTACGCTGAGGTTTTCGGAACAGAAGAACCAAATTTTATGACCTTTGGAGACACTCCGCCTAGCCCAGAATATCCTTTGCCAGAGGAAGCGAAAAGTTTAATTATGCATACACGCCTTAACATCGTAGGAAGCAATGTGATGTTTTCTGATGTTTTTCCAGGCATGCCTTTTGTTGAAGGAAATAACATTAGCCTCGCAATCGTCCACGAGGACGTAGAAGAACTCAAGTCTTTATTTCACAAGTTGAAAGAAGGCGGCAATGTAGTCATGGAGCTTCAAGAAACGTTTTGGAGCAAATGCTACGGCAGCTTAAAAGATAAATTCGGAATTGAATGGCAATTCAACTATGACAATGGTGAAATGAACTTCTAAATGTTTCCATACAGCTAGTTTCAAAAATAGGGTATAGTCCTTTTCTTTTTTTGAAAAGCGCTGTACTCTTTTTTATTTATCCGAACTCACTCCTCGTCATCCCTCATACATGCTTGAATGTCAAATCTGCAAAAGCTCTGCCAGCGTTCTCCAGCGCACTGGAATAACGTTGCATTGGCAAAAACATATCCGGACTTTTCCTGTAGGAACAACGTGCTGGGAACCGTGGCGCGCTCCCCGAGTCGTATTTAGATAACTTCACTGCTTGATAATGCTCCAACAATAAAAGAATAGGCATCGAATGCAAGTATGGCAAACTCTAAATGCAACTGCTTGTGGATTCATTGATTTTTTTGGGGAAAATAAAACGGTTTGCAAACAAGAAAAGGAACTGCACACCGGCAGCTCCTTTTATTTGCGATATATAGCCTAATAATGAAGCCTATTATCCAACGGTCAGCTCTTCAACATCAAATCCGGCTTCTTTCCAAGCAACTGTTCCGCCGTCGATATAAGCTACGTCTTGAAAGCCCATTTGCTTAAGCAGGTAGGCGCCTAAAGCTGCTTGTCCGCCAGCACCGCATGTCACTAGGATGGAGCGATTTCTGTCTGAAAGCCGTTGATCCCGCAGATGCTCCGGCACACTTAAGTCCGCGCGGATGGGCAGCATGCCTAAGGAAATATGTGCGCTGCTTGGAATGAGACCGCATGCCCCAGCATCTACAGCATCCTGTACATCAATGACCAAAGTCTCAGGGTTAGAAAGCATTTTTTCTCTTGCTAGCTTTGAAGAAACTCCTGGTACTTGCTCCCGCGCTTCCGTTACCATATCTTTAAATGTTTTTGCCATTTTGGTTGCAGCTCCTTTTTGTATAATTGGACGATACTCTTATGCAGGGTATCCTCCGCCTGGCGGCGGCCAAGCTCCATTTATTCGGCGAAGCAGTACAATTTCACCCAAATGATAGGAATTATGTGAGGCAATATTGCGCAAAATACCTGCCTTCGTTTCCGTAGGAAAATGTTCAATCTTCTCATCCAGCTGCGTCTCTCGAGCAATCTGGCAGGCTTTATCTACTCCATTTAGAAAATGCTGAACAACCGCTGCCCATTCCTCATCATTCTCCGGACGTTCCTCATTAGGCCAACTCTCCATGACATGCGATGGCAATTCAGGCTTGCCTCCCTCCAGGAAGGTTAACAAAAAGCTTTGCCAGTAGCTCATATGCTTTAATAGCTGATAGATGGTGTAAGGTGCTTCGCCCGTTCGTTTGCCTGCTAGCTCTGCAGTAATATCAGGCAATGCTCTAGCAATTGGAATATGACCGCGCTCTCCTATTAGTGATTTCACTAGCGCTTCACCAAAAGCTTGATTGGATTCATTAAACATCATCGTTGTTTTCCTCAACCTTCTGGCAGGAATTATTTTTGACTGCGACGAGCATGTGATTCTGAGTAAGCAAATCTACGGAATAGAAGAATAGGATCATCTGAGCATTCAATCCCTGCGGTAAGAGAAGTCGGGTCAAAAACTCGCGCCTCGCACTCTTCTTCTTGATTTTCCAGTTCTGCTGTGATGGATAAGCGGCCAACCATTATTTCTTTGCGATCATCCGGCCAAGCAACGGTTGAATCGTCGGTAGGATCTCCCTCTTCACCAATCTGCAGATACAAGGCGAATTCTACCGGTGATTTGCTTAAACGCTCAGACAGTTCTATATCCATATAGTTGGCAGCGCGCTCTGCAGCTTCTTCTTTGGTTAGTGTCGCTACACCCGCAGCCGGCTCCCAGCGATAGCGAACAGGTTGACGCTTTCCTTCACTGTTTATCAAGAAGAATGCATGAATGGCATGGTAGCGGATAGTTGCAAAGCTGGCAGGAGCAAGCACTGCTTTAGCTGTTACAAGGCCCGCTTGGCTCTCAGGATGCCTTTGCAAAAATGCTTTTAACTTCTCCTGATTTGGGGTGCCCGATTCAGGGTCGATCTCAATAGAACTAAGCAAGTCAATAAAGGCTTCAGCCGTTTTGGCAATGAAAATCGGTATCGTTGCTGATACCAGATCCGTCGTGCTTCCGTCAGGCAATTGGAACTTCACAGCCATTCCTTTAACTGGTGAAAGAGCGTCCGGTAAACCAGGAATTGGAGAACTATTGGACAAACGAACAACTGCAGGTACAGGTGTTGTTTGCAAATGTGCAGCAGTAGTTAGGGAACTGGCCTCGCCCGTAGGTGTGAAAACAGCTTCGTAGCATTTTCCTTTAGCGTGAGCGCGTCGATGGCGCGGATAGGTTCCAGCAACCTTCTCGATTGCATGGATTGCCTCTTCCGCTAATTTGGTTTGTGAATTTGTTGTTTTCTCCATCTCATCATCTCCTAAATCAACCATTAAAGTCATCTTCTTCTTAATGGATTGTGTAAAATTTAATTTAATAAAATCATATTACATCGTATTTATTCCAAATGTCAAGCAAATTACACTCATAGCTCCATTATCAATCAGGCAAAAAAGAAGCATGCCCTCAAGGTTAATAACCTTGCTAGTCAGCTCCAGCTTTTCTTCATCTATAAAGCAGCATTGCCTGTACAAAGGCCCTTTTCATAGATTCAGTACAAATGTACAAGCATAAATCTATCAATCTCCATAAGATGCTATTAATTCTAATTAAGGGAGATGATCGAATTGCCAAAGAACAAAAGTGGTGGCAACAGAACTGGCGGCAACCGTACTGGCGGTAACAGAACCGGTGGCAACCGTACTGGTGGTAACAGAACCGGCGGAAACAGAAGTGGTGGAAATGTTCAACGTATCTTGTCTCAAATTGGTGTTGGTACTCCTAATATCCGTATTCACTTTGATGGAACTTTCCACACAGGCACTTTCTTAGGATTTAGCAATGGATCCGTAGTCGTTCTTGATAACGGAGCTCCGCGCTATATCAAGGTTTCAGCTGTAACTGCCGTCGATGTTGGCGTGTAAATCATCTCTAAAGGAGTGCCTGAGCAAGGCGCTCTCTACATATGCTTCTCAGCGAGCCTCCACAGCAGCTGCCATAGCGGCTAGCTTGAGGACTGTTTTCCAATTGCGGGCCGTTGCAGGCAATAGCTTCTGAAATTTTTTGGGGAGATTAGAATCGAGCATGCTTCTGCTGTAAAAGAAATAAATGTCTCTTCCATCAATGAGGTATTCGTCTTGATTAAGCTCAACTTCAGGGAGATTATCGATCACTTCTTGGGCAGGAGCCTTCTTTAAAAAGGTAAGATGAATGCTCTGTCCTTCTGTCAGCGCTGCAAAATCGAATGGGCATCTGTCGATAATGCTTGCAACCTCTGAGGACGTACGGAGAATAACAGCGATATTGAATCCGAAGTTTTTGCTGATCTCGCTCTCAATTCTCTCTTCCAGAATGCCCTCTGCTTCCTCCGATTCGAACATCACGTTACCGCTATTTATGTAGGTTTGCACACGTTCGAACCCCATCGCTTCGAACATTTTTTTAAGCTCAGCCATCTTAATCATATTGTGACCGCTGACATTAATTCCTCGCAATAACGCAAAATAAATGGTCATGCCTGTGCTCCCTCTCTTCCTTATGGAGATGTATTGGAAATCATCCTTATTATAACCTGTACACAAACGAAAGTCCTGCGGCGTTATTCGTCAAATCCTCCTATAAAAAGCCACGATCGTTTGACAGTCTTTTTCGCCGAAATGCTATATTCTTGTTTTGTTCCTATGCAAGGCGCGGCGGAAATATTCCAATTATTTTTAGAAAGAAAGAGGAGATGGATGATGCTAATTAAAAAGAAAACGGACATTGCTTTTATTTTAGAAAACTTTAACTCCTTGGCACAATGGGATGCTTCCGGCGAAAAGTTTTACTTCGTGTTTGCCGATCGCAAACGCGGAGGACAATGGACGCTCATGAGCTACCCGGAGGACCGTTTCAGTATACATGGGTTTGGACAGGATTATGTGGACGATGCCGAGTACTTTTTTGAGGAGCAAAATCAAATTCATTCCTTTCTATGGGAACACCGAGCTGCATTCAATGCTGCCTTAAAACCATCAACGATGTGCAGCTAAATGTTTTGGCTCAAATGAAACAGAAAAACACACATCCATGACGTGTGTTTTTTGCTGTTTTATAATTAGACAGCAGTTGTCCCTTTATAGCTGAGTCTTTGCTGCAGCATGGAAGCCAATTCTTCCGTCGTATCCCACACAAAGGGTCGAATCCGATGAGCTTGGACGAGCTGATCATCGACGGCGCTGCGACTCACCGTCCATATGATCGGAATATTTTTACCTAGCGCATATCCTGCTGCAAAATAAACCTCTGCAGATTGATGAGTTAAATCGGCAATCATAAGCTTGCTATCCGAAATGTCCGAAATCGAATGATGCTCGCGATTATCCTGTTCGGATTGAACAAATAAACGCGGCAAATACCCGCATTGCTCGACTCTCGGGAAGATATTCTCCAGCCAATCGTTCCGCAGCTCGCTATCCTCTGGCAGAAGCACGAAGCAGGACTTTAATCTCCGGCCTCCAGCTCTAGCTGCTGCCTCGCTCCACCCTTTCTCCGTCAGCTTAAAGGTCATCCCTTCCCTAGCGACTAGCTGCGACTCTTTCAGCGTCTCAATGATGTATACGAGCTCCTGCAAATTCGGCGAATAGGTCAAGTTATAATTTTGCGATAACGGATGGATGACAACAGGCTCTAAAGGCCCATCCGAGCGCCTATATAAAAATTGAAGCAGACGACCAGCCTTTTCTTCAACGGTCACCGGTATTTTCGGAGAATTAACAATCGATTCTATATCATCGCTTGACAGTTTAACCAACTCGCCGCAATCGCTTTGTTCCCGAATATATGCGGATAAGACCGGAAATTGCTTGCTTTTCTTCTGATACGAAATTGAATTAATCGCAATATAGCTGCCCCTCAACAGACTATAACCGCCGTCCGGCGCGCAGTAACAGCCCAAATAATGATCAAGCTCACCCTTCGCCTCAATTGGCACGATCTCAGAACAGAACAAGCATCGTTTCTTTTCCATAATCGCAACTCACCCCTATACTGTATCTTTCGCACATCTTAACGGATATTAGGGGCAATGTGCGATTAATATTCTTTAATATGGGGTGGTAATATTTTCATTGCATGAGCACCTGCTCTCCATGCGATCACATTTGCAGCAATAATAGGGATAAAGCTCGAATTCATGATTTGGCACTGCTTCAACGATCATATTGTAAAGCACGTCGGCTTCCCCATGCTGAAGCTCCATATCACGATAGATGTCGCTTAAAGGCGGTGGATTCTGATTGTGAAAAGCAGATAAAGATACCGGTCCTATCTCCCAGCTGTTTGCAGCATATTTTTTCAATCGGCGCGGTGTAGGCTGGATTTCGCTATTTATTCGCACAATAATGATTAGAATTAACGATGATACAAGCATAACGGTTCCTGATTTCCAAGAATCCGTTAGTCCGAGTACAAGAACAGAGAAAATAATGGCTGGAAAAATAAACAGGAGCGAAAAAAGAGCGACAGTAAGCTTCACTAATATTCTCCCTATTTCGTCCATGGCTTACTCCTTTTTAATGAAACTAATGACTTTAACTCATAATATGCAGCAACAGGTTATCCCTATTTTCAGTTTTTGCATATGTCTTCTATGTGCTGAATCGAAACAAAACAGGCCACAGCGAATAAACCGCGGCAGCCTGCTTGAATCTTAATTCGCATCCAAATTTCAACCTATTGCTACCAATCCACGCCCCATGCTGACTCATATCCTTTATTCGCGGAAGTCTGCGGCCTGGAATGAGCGCTTGATTCTTTGACAACCCGATCCGTACCCATAAAGCTTGCAAAATGTTTGCTTTCCTGTCTGCGGATCCGTCTTGCCTCCTTACGCTCTGGCGCCGTTTCATACAATAATCGCTCCTCGTCCGATTCCGCGATTACTCCCGGCACCTCCGTCGGCTTGTCGTCTTCGCCTAGAGCGACAAAGGTCAAGAAAGAGGTTGCGCATACTTTGCGTCCGCCTGTTAACAAATCCTCGGTCACGACGCGCACAAATACTTCCATAGAGGTTTTATGCGACCAAGTGACGAATGCGTTCAAGCTTACGGCATCGCCTTTTTTAACGGGATAAAGAAAGTCTACCGAGTCGGTTGAAGCCGTAACGACAGGCCGACGAGCATGCTTAGTTGCGGCAATCGTAGCCACATCATCTATATAAGCCATTAGCTTGCCTCCAAAAATCGTACCGTGATGGTTCGTATCCGGAGGAAGCACGATAGCCTCTTTTATGGTGAGTGAAGCTGATGCAGGTCTTGTTTGCAAGGGTAAAGCTATTTTTTCCAACATGTTCATGGTAACACCTTTTTTCTTTATTAAATTTTTCGATAACGTTAAGTTTACACCCGAATCACATATAGGTAAAATACATATATCGAATAGTTTTCATTCCTTTTCATTATACTTCCTCATTCTGTTGCATATAAACGATTGCTGCCCACACTAAGGAGGCTGCCCCGATGGATCTTAAACATTTGAATTACTTTGTCGCCGTTGCTGAAGCCGGCAGCTTCACGCAAGCGGCACGCAAGCTGCATGTCACCCAGCCTTCTTTATCCAAGATGGTACGTCTACTGGAGGAAGACCTTGGGGTTCAACTAATCGACCGCTCCACCAAACAGATCGAATTGACGGATGCCGGCGTGACCATTCTTCGTTCTGCCAAGCATATCATCCAATCATTCGAGCGTATGTCCAGCGAGCTAGAGGAGGTCGTCAAATTAAAAAAAGGAATGCTTCGACTCGGCATTCCCCCAATGGTAGGCAGTTATTTTTTACCGTCCATTATTGAAAAGTTTTTGACCCATTATCCGCAAATTCGTCTGCAGGTCATTGAACAAGGCGGAAAAAGCTTAGAGCAGGATATTTTGCAAGGCGATCTCGATTTCAGCATGGTCATTCTCCCGGTCAAAGATGTGGAGAAATATCATGTCCTCCCCTGTATCAATGAAAATTTGCGGCTTGTCGTACATGCCGGGCATAAGCTGGCTTCTCTTCCATCCATCCGTATGAGTCAACTGAAGCAAGAGCCTTTTATTATGTTTCGAGAGGACTTTACGATCCATCACCTGATCAAAGACCAATGCGCTGCTGCTGGCTTTGAACCAAAAGTCGTATTTGAAAGCTCCCAGTGGGATTTTATGACGGAAATGATTGCTGCAAAATACGGCATAACGCTGCTGCCTGAACGAATATGCCTACAGCTTGATCCCAAACGGTTCGCATCCTTAGCCGTTGTTCAGCCATCAATTCCGTGGCAATTATCGATGATTTGGCGAAAAGACAAGTACATGAGCTTTGCCTCCAGAGAATGGATTCGCTTCATGGAATCGGAGCTGCCGAATACAAATAATGAACTGCCCGAATAGGCCTTTCTGCCTACTTTATCAGATTGCGCAACACGTTCACATGAAACCGATACCTTGTGTCTAAAATTGATATTAAAAAATTAAACTGTTGATAATTTGCAACACTTAAGTAAAATAGGTATGTAGACATATATATCCAATAAATTGAACCTCTTATCATAGGAATCAAAGGAGGCTTAAACCTATACAAGGCATATTTGGAGACAGATGATATTTTACAGACGAGGGAGTTTAGGTGATGAGTACTCGGCAAAATGTACAGCGTGCTGCAGAATTGATAGCTTTACTAGCTGCTTGTTGGTTAGCAGTGTATGCAAACAACGGAACAAGCGGTGTATGCGTGCATTTATTTTATTTTCCTACGATTTTGGCAGCAAGGTTCTGGGGTTGGCAAGGCGGTGTAGTTGTTGGTTTTTTTGGAGCGATTACAATAGGACCTTGGATGCAGCAAAATATTGATATGAACATAGATCAATTAACTTATAATTGGACGACTCGCATCTTTTTCTTTATCGCTTTTGGTGCGTTAACCGGGGTATTGTTTTCCTCATTAAAAAATAGCAGAAACAAAATTCTGCTCCAAAATGCCGAGCTGGAACAAATGAACAAGGAAATCGTCAGTCAAAAAAACGATATCCTTCAGCAGAAAAATGATATTGAGCTGCAGCGCAATGAAATTGAGACTACGAAAAACCAAATCAAACAGTTCGGCACGGAAATCATCAAAGCGCTGGCGCAGGCCATCGAAATTAGAGATCCATATACAAGCGGGCATTGTCAGCGTGTTGCGGAGCTTGCCTATATCATCGGTGAGCGTATGGGACTGAGTGAACGCGAGCTGCTGAGCTTAAAGTGGTCAGGCCTCGTACATGACGTTGGGAAAATAGGCATACCCGAGCATATTCTCAACAAAGATGGACGATTGACCGATGACGAATACGAAGCGATGAAACAGCATCCCGAGCTTGGCGTGCGCGTGCTCACCGGCATTCAATATGCTGAGGATGTGATAGATGGTGTTCTCCATCACCATGAGCGATTGGATGGCAGCGGTTATCCCGATGGGTTAAATGGCGATCAAATCACATTGCAAGCTCGCATTATCGGAGTGTGTGATGTTTGGGACGCGCTTACCTCCAACCGATCTTATCGGAAGGCAATGTCAAATGAAGAAGCAATGACGATTATGAATGCCGGAAGAAACATCCATTTCGATGCTGAAGCACTCGATATTTTGATGGATTTTGTTAGCGAACAAGCTGCAAGTTAAAATCGTATTTTATGTACATACCTATTGAAATGGGCTGCGGCCAGCAAGTCATACTTGCTGGCCGCATTTTATTGAAAAGGATTAGGTTGATCGAATAATCCGCTTCTCTTTCGCAGCCTTCAGCCAGCTTGGAAACTCATTTAACAGCTGATCATACAAGATTTCATCTGATACTGCAGCAATATCATCCAGATGAATGAAATTAGCATTATCTACGATTCGACCTTCCATACTATCAAGCTGCCTCAGGACTTCAAAGTCAGAATGGCCGATGCCAACGAACTGCCAGAAGATAGGTTGAACCGTTGCGTTGAAAATGACCTTCTTGATTGGCTTCACTACGCCGCCATCATTAATGAATATAATAAAAACGGGAGTATCACTATCCTCTTCCACCGTATATTTACGGATGACATCCTCCATAACCGGCGGCTCGTTATTGCGGCTAAACTTATGAATGGCATCGTTGTTCATAATCTGATTTTGAACATAGTTCCCAAAGTCCTGTTCCGTTACCGATGGCAGCCGGCTAAAATGTGTATCGTACACCCATACGTCCAATGTCCCATTATCATCAAATTTGCTGGCAACAGCCAAAATACGTTCGACCACTTCCTGAACGGTTCCATTTTTGTATAACGGCAGCATGGAACCTGTTATATCTAGCACGATTCCGACTCTCGCTGTGACGTTCGTAAGCTTCTTTTTCTCCAACGTCATTTGAACGAGCTTCTTTCGCAAATCGATCGGTGTTAGGACCGCCTCTTCAATCGCAGCGGCAGCTTCCGAGTTATCTGCTTCGATTTCTAGCCCGAAGCTTGTACATAACGCTGCTAAGCCGCCATAAAAGCCGCCGCCAATCGCATTAAACTTCCATTCACCGTTATATCGATACAGCTCGCCGACCACAACAGCCGTTTCCTTCGTAAATTCAGATCCGTAGTCGTACCGGAACAATTCTTCTCCCGTGCTGTTATTGATAAGGCAAACGTACAAGTCTGACACATCCTGCATAAAATAACCGTTGCGCTCCCCTTCATGAATCGTGACGGTAAAAGCGATTTTTGAAGTTTGCTGCGGCAATCGGTTCAAAGAGATCGTGACTGCTTCCTTTTCTATAGAGCTGGCATTCTCCACGTGCATCACAGACCCATCGCGCGCCATCGGATTGCCATAAAAAATAAAATCCTCATCTCTCTCGCAGCGGTTTTGATCCGATAATAGAAAGGCAGCCGCATCAATACTCATAGAGGATTGACTCGCCGTCCAACCAAAGCGCAGGCTAATCGTAGTTAGCGCTCGTCCTTTCGTAACGTCAATCTTTTGTCCTTTTAAAAGCAGCATACAGCCAGCCCCATTCATATGCTAGATTATTATTATTTGAAAGTCTCAGCTCAGATGAATACGAATCTACGAATTGATACCAAAAAATGACTCCTACTCCGATATTAATTCAATCCGTATGAGATATCAATATTATGCTTCTGAACGGACTTGGCGCTCACCTTTGGCTATCCAAAAAATCCTATCACCCAAGGTGTCGCAAGCAGCGTAACGAAGGCTGTGACCATCATCGCAATGCCTGCAACGGAGCCGGTAACCGCATCATATTCGAGCGCTTTGCTGATGCCGGCCGAATGAGCGCTTGTTCCAAACAGGACGCCTCGCGCAACCGTTCCACTCGTAGATCCGGTCATACCTTGGCGCCTTGCCATGGTTTGGAAGCGGACAGGCTATCTCTCTTTGGCCACAAGAGAATGGATTTCGTTTAATAAGGAGCGTTTTGCCAAGCTTTAGCTTTCTATTAATATCTTAAATCTATGGCTAAAGCCCCCCTCCTATATATCCAATTCTTTTTAAGATTTCGTTTACAAAAGGACTATTTTATTATAGAATTCTTAATAACGAACGATCGGTTCGTAATTGATTATTGTCCGGGGAGGTGTTGATGTCATGCCCAAATTCCACAAAATCTTATGTCTGACTCTGCTGATAAGCGTATGTATGTTCCCGGCTTCCGCATTCGCTTCATCAAATAATGCAGCTTCAGAAAATAAGAAAAGCTTTCTATCCAATATTTTATCCGTGTTCTCAGGGTCAAAGAGCAATAGCAGCAACAATCAAAATAATAATAATTATAAACAGAATAACAATCATTCCAATCGATCCAATAAGCATAAGGTCGATAAAGATTGGGACTCCAAAGGTTGGTATGATCGGTGGGATGATGATGACTGGTGGGATGACATCTGTTGGTGGGATAAGAACAAAGGCGATTCCTACAAGCTTTGGGAGCGATTTTATTGTTATTAAACCGTCATTGTAGGTGAAACCGTTGGCTAAGGCCAGCGGCTTTCTTTATTCCCAATGCATGGAAGGTTACAAAGAAAGCGGCATAAGCCCCCTAAGGCTATGCCGCTTTCTTTGTTCGGTATTAAACGAAGCTATTCTAATCGATAGGCTTTGCAGTGCAATCTAACACCTAAGACAGCCACCCAATCGTCAAAAGCCCTCATCATTCGTCCGGTCCGTTTCTCATTCTTATAGCCGCGGTAATCCTTTAATAATGGAACAAGCCAGCTGCTGAGCGGTGATGCTGCATTTCCAATTGAATATCGGACCAAACAGCCATTAGCATGCGGACTAAGCTCATAATCATTGCGGTACCACCAGCCTCCAAATACCGTAAAATGCCCGTTTGCAGCATCGATATCCATATACGCGATACGAATGGCAGTTGACTCGTCGCCTGTATAAATCGTAAATAGCTGAGGGCCTCCTTTTACCTGCAAAGCCCCCTCTCTTCCGCTAGCACCTGTCAAGATAAGCGGCAAATGATTTGCCGTTATCCGTCCTGTAGGCATCGTAGATAAATAGCTGACAACCTCGTCATATGGTTTCTCTATCATTCCCGTGTAACTTATTATTTCTTTCAATGCGATAGCCCCCCATATGCATATATATCCTCATTTTGACACATATGATTAAGCTTACACTCGCACCTCAGCTCGATTTTCACTCCGTCTAAAGACTGATCTATTCAAAAAAGAAAAAAACCGTCCGAGCTTTAGCGGTCCAATGGCAATAATCGTAACGATCGATATCGAGCGCAAAATGTTAATGATATTTGCCGTATTAAGAAAATTGTCCGTAGCAGTGCCAAAAAACACGACCAGCAGCAAAACGGTAAACAGCGTGCCATAACCGTCAATATAAAGATACCAACTTACATCCAAAAAAATGATAATATATAATGGGACAAACAGAAAGGCGGAGATTATATGGTACATAGCTTCATTATTGAGCCAATAACGTACATTGCCTTCGAAAACGAAGCAGAGCACATAGAAAAATGCAAGGAATGGGGCTTGCTGTCGGATAAGGCATCGAAGACCAAAGCTTTTTACTACAAAGGGAACGGGATGAACCTGCCCTGCACCATTATGGGTCATGTCGATAAGATGACTGCCGTTATCGCATTTGACAACGAGCAAAAGCATTGCATCCATCCTTCCTATCTGAAGGAAATGCAGGCATCGAATTATGGTCAGAAGAACGTGGCTGCCGCTGAGGAGATTTCGGGTACAGAACTAGAAGTGCAAGCAGTAATTGTGAGCAGTGAGGTTGAGCTCGTTTTGCCTGAATCAGAGCTAGAGCCGCTGACGGAGACAGCTTCTCCTGCGGAAGAAGCTAAACGCCAAGAGCCTGAACCAGAGCCTGCAGCTCCGCTAAAAGGAAAAGCAAAAAAAGAAAAAGCGCCTAAGCTGCAGCTTCCAGAGGAGAAGGTTAAAATGTCCGCTACGGTCAAAGATTTTACGACTGTTCCGAACAATTTCTCAGATACCGAGGATGAAGTGGTCATCTATGAAGCGGTATCGATCGCCGATCCTGCAGCCGATATAGGGGAAGCATGGTCCAGCCATAGCGCCACGCTCAAAAAATTAGAGCTTGAAATCGGGGATACGATCCATTTTGAAGGAAAAATAGTAGCTAAGAAGCTCACGAAGCACTCCATCCCTTACAAAATTAACAATCCTGCAAAAATACAAAAAGAAACATCCGAATCGTAAATGGGGCTGTCCCAAAAGCTGTATGCTCGCTCGGAAAATAGCTCGCTTTTGGAAGTGAAAAAATAGCGGTACAGGGGGCTATTCCTGTACCGCTATTTTTCTATTCAGGTCAATGGTTGCTTGGCTTCATGATATTGCGGGCAAGCGAAAGTCTCCCCATCTCCAGGCTCACCCATGGCAAGCCACGGAGCAGAAATCGGCGACAGCCCATCTTTTATCATCCAACGCCATAAGTGACTTTGCGGACTAAATAGTCTAATTTCTCATTCATACTTTCAATGCTATTGCCGATCGAATTGAGGGCCATCGGTATTCCGAGCTTGGTATGAGCTTAACGAATTCGGTAGCTAAGATCGTTCCAACGAAGCTCATTGCGAATTCCGCGAACCGTCGAATGCTTATCGATGACAACGGTTTCGATGCCAACTTGATCAGCCCAGTCCACAAGCTGCTCAGTTGTTACAACATACGAGAATACAGTATGGTGCGCGCCGCCGGCATAGATCCAGCTTTCAGCAGCATCGCGGAGCGATGGCTCCGGCTTCCATAATACACGAGCAACAGGAAGCTTCGGCATATTGTGAGTCGGTTTAACCGCATCTACTTGGTTAATGATCAAGCGGAAACGGTTGCCTAGATCAATGAGCGAAGCGTTAAGCGCTGAACCGAAGCGTCCGTCGAAAACGATACGCGCTGGGTCGGCCTTGCCGCCGATGCCAAGCGGGTGAACCTCGATTTTTGGACGGCTATCCGCAATCGTAGGACATACCTCAAGCATATGCGAGCCAAGAACAAGCTCATTGCCTTCCTCAAGGTG
The DNA here is from genome assembly GCF_057221575.1 of Paenibacillus sp. Y660. NCBI lineage: Bacteria > Bacillati > Bacillota > Bacilli > Caryophanales > Paenibacillaceae > Paenibacillus > Paenibacillus sp. Y660. Next base: position 14,781 of record NZ_JBXBBJ010000002.1, read on the forward strand.
ATACGTGTAGTCCTCCATGAAGGAAGTACCTTTGTTGCTTGCGATCAGCTTCATCAGACGGGTAAGCGCAGACGTTTTCCAGTCGCCTTCGCCGCCGAAGCCATAGCCTTGCTCCATCAAGCGTTGAACCGCAAGACCTGGAAGCTGCTTCATGCCGTGCAAATCTTCAAAGGAAGTTGTAAATGCAGAGAAGCCGCCCTCTTGCAGGAACCCTTTAAGACCAAGCTCAATACGAGCCTGCTCGCCGATCGATGCCCAAGATGCTGCATTGCCGCGCGTCTCCATTGAAATGTCGTACAGATCGCTGTACTCTTCCAGCAACTGCTTCACTTCTGTATCCGAAACCTCGTTCATGCGGGCAACGAGATCGCCAATGCCGTAGCCGTTGATCGACCAGCCGAATTTAATTTGCGCTTCGACCTTATCGCCTTCTGTTACGGAAACTTGACGCATGTTATCACCAAAGCGAGCAACCTTCAAATGGCGTCCTTCATTTACAGCAATAGCGGTACCCATCCAGCTTGCAATACGCGAGCGGGTAATGCCATCCTCCCAGTGGCCTGTTACTACTTTGCGCTCGAGGCCAAGGCGGGAGAAAATATGGCCATACTCGCGGTCGCCATGCGCCGATTGATTCGTATTCATGAAGTCCATGTCAATCGTTTCCCACGGAATATCGCGATTAAATTGCGTATGGAGGTGAATCAGCGGCTTGCGAAGCTCCGATAAGCCATGAATCCACATTTTAGCCGGGGAAAAGGTATGCATCCATGTGATAAGGCCCGCACAGCTCTCGTCCGCTTTCGCTTCTATACAAAGCTTATAAATTTCTTCAGGAGTTGTAACTACAGGTTTAAATACGATCTCGGACGTAAAAACAGAATCTTCATTCAATGCCGCCGTAATGATGCGTGCATGCTGTGCGACTTCCTCTAATGTTTCTGGACCGTACAAGTGTTGACTGCCGGTAACAAACCAAAATTGATATGGCTTAACTTGCAACATGGGATCGGTTCCTCCTTAAGTATACGCATAAATGCATAACGCACGCATTAACTTGTACGGACATTAGTGCTAGTTATCACGGGAATTACGGAGAACTTGTACATACAACTTGACGTACGTTTATCATATACCGAAAGGTTGAGGTTTTCAATATCATTCCTTATTAAAATTAAAATCCGTTCTTATATTTGCTCCAAACGATAGGTGTAGCCGCAGAAGGAACAGCGAAATAGAACGCTTTTGTCGCCAATCGTAAAGGTTAACCGCTCGTCGTCCTCAATCTCAATATACTCTCTTCCCTGCTCGTCCCGATCTCCGGTTGCAAACATTAACGTCTTATTTCCGCATTCGCATTCAAAGCTCATCATGATAAGGTTGCTCCTTTTTTGTTAGGGATGGCATTCAAAAAAATCATCATCATCAGGCTGATCACGGCAATTCCTGCCGTACCTTTCCATTGCTTAAGAATAAATACCAGGCTCCATTTGCTTCGGTTTCATTGCTTCATCGTGTTAGCTTCGATATAATTAGCGATGACATTATTATATTACAAAAACAACGTCAAGGAAGGGTTACGAAAAACATGTACATAGCAGATAAATGGGTCGATTACGAGGTAATAGATACAGGAGACGGAGATAAGCTTGAGCGCTGGGGCAACTATACCCTTAGGCGTCCTGATCCGCAAATTATTTGGCCAATTGCAAATGAAACAGGTCTTTGGAAAAAAGCAGACGGTCATTACCACCGCAGCAACTCCGGCGGTGGTCAATGGTCGTTGAGTCCCGCGCTTCCTGAACGTTGGACGATTTCATACGGCGAGCTTAACTTCCACATTAAACCGACAAACTTTAAGCATACCGGCTTATTTCCAGAGCAAGCCGTTAACTGGAGCTGGATGATGGACAAAATCAGATCGGCAGACCGTCCTATCCGCGTGCTGAATCTATTTGCATACTCAGGCGGAGCTACCGTTGCTGCTGCCGCAGCAGGCGCTGAAGTATGCCACGTAGACGCAGCAAAGGGAATGGTTCAGTGGGCTAAGGACAACGCTCAGCTGTCTGGGCTTGAATCCGCTCCCATCCGCTTTATAACAGACGATGTATTTAAATTTGTTCAGCGCGAGCAGCGCCGGGGCAAGCAATATGACGCGATTATTATGGACCCTCCTTCCTATGGACGCGGCCCGAACGGCGAGACGTGGAAGATTGAAGAAAACCTGTTTCCGTTTTTGCAGTCATGTACGTCTATTCTATCCGACAATCCTCTGTTTCTGCTCATCAACTCCTATACAACCGGCCTATCGCCTTCCGTGCTGCACAACCTGCTGCATATGACGATGAATGCCAAATACGGCGGCGAAATTAATTGCGGCGAGATCGGATTGCCGATTACAAAGTCCAGCTTAAACCTGCCTTGCGGTATATTGGGACGGTGGGAGTCTAAGTAATGGCCATTACCGTTTTATATGAAGATAATCATCTGCTGGCTGTCGTGAAACCACCAGGCATTCTCTCGCAAGAGGATGACACAGGCGATGCTGACATGCTGACGCTGCTTAAGCAGGATTTAAAGGAAAGACACAACAAGCCGGGAAATGTATTTCTCGGCCTCGTTCACCGTCTTGACCGCATGGTTGGCGGCGTAATGGTTTTTGCCAAAACCTCGAAAGCAGCCTCCAGATTGTCCGAATCCGTTCGCAGCCGCCATTTTGGCAAAACATATGTGTGTGTCGTTCAGGGTGTCCCAAGCAAGCCTCAAGCCCGTTTGAAGCATTATATTCGCAAGGATAATAAGCATAATCAGGTCACTGTCTATAACAAACCAGCGGATGAGGCGAAGGAAGCTGTATTAGATTATGAGGTCGCAGCAGTTAACGGTCGTTATGCCTTAATTGCAGTCAAGCTGCATACGGGAAGACCGCATCAAATACGAGCACAGATGGCGCATATCGGCTGTCCGCTCATAGGCGATCTGAAATATGGCGCAAAGCCAGCTGGCGGAATGAGCAACATCGCGTTGTGGTCAACCTCGGTATCCGCTCCACATCCAGTCACAAAGGAATGGATCAGCTTCCGTTCTATCCCAAGCGGATCGGATGCATGGACCTGGTGGTCTTCTGAGCAGCTTGAGACTGCCTCCAAAATGTTAAGCGATGCCTTACAGGAAGGACGATCGCCAGATGCACCGTAAAAGAAACCGAAAAATACAAGCCGTTTTATTGGCATTAAGCTTAATTGGTTTGCTCATTATTTTTTTGATGCCGTCCATTGCCGACAGAGCTTCTCCACCTGCTGTTCCGGAAGCGACCACTGAAACAGCGGAGGATGAGCAGGCTGATATCACGCCATCGCCTTTGCCTTCTCCATCCCCTTCCCCTTCCCCTTCCCCCATACCGACGGAGCCGCCAAAGCCCGTATTTGCAGACGCGGTGTGGATGGCAGTAGGCGATGTCATGATGCATACGCCGCAGCTTCCTGGCGCTTATGACAAAGTCTCAAATCGCTACAACTTTGATCCTTTTTTTGCAGAGGTTAAACCTATTTTGGAGCAAGGAGACTGGGTCATCGCCAATCTTGAGACGCCGATTGCCGGTGTATCGTATGGCTATACCGGTTACCCGTCCTTCAATGCACCGATTGAGCTGGGCGAAGCGCTTAAGAATGCTGGTTTTAACTTGATCACCAACGCCAATAATCATTCTCTCGATAAAGGCGAATCTGGCGTGCTGCGGACACTTGAGAACCTGAAGGCGCTTAATATTCCGTCTAAGGGAACAGCCTCATCGCAAGAGGAAGCGGAAAGTCTCTTATTATCGGAGAAAAACGGCATTGTTATGGGATTGCTTGCGTACACCTACGGAACGAACGGCATCCCTGTTCCTGAAGGAAAGCCCTATCTGGTCTCGCTCATCGATGAGCAAAAAATGAAAGCCGATATTTCCAAGCTTCGGGAAGCGGGTGCCGATCTCGTTACCGTCTCCCTTCACTTTGGCACCGAGTACCAGACTGCACCCAATGACGAGCAAAAACGTTTGGCAAGAGCGCTTGTCGCAGCGGGTGCGGATATTATTGCTGGCTCCCATCCCCATGTCGTACAGCCGTACGAGGTCGTAGAATCAGCAGAAGAGAATGGCCATGTAAGAAAAGGACTTATTATTTATTCTATGGGTAATTTCATTTCCAATCAGCGGGGCGAAACGAAGGATTACGGGGTTATTTTCAAAGTAAATGTTCGTAAAAATTTGACGGATGGTACCGTTGACCTTACCGAAATCGAATCGATTCCGACATGGGTGCATCGCTACAAGCCGGATCGTTCATTCCGCTATCGCATTTTGCCAATCGAAGAAACGATAGCCGCGGCAAGCGACACCTTGCTAACACAAGCCGATTACGATATGCTTCAAAAAAATTACGATTTGCTGCGCAATCGGCTTAATTCCATGAAAAAATAAATGAGTTAGCGGCAGACTTACAAATTCGCAACTTTGCCAAGCAAGTATACGAGCAGCTGTTGATTATGAGAAGAAATGCGGTCCAACGATTGTTCGATCATTTCGGTCCGAATCGTTGTACCGCGCTCCGCTTCCGCTTTGCCCTTCTCCGATACCGAGACCCAAACGATTCTTCGATCATTATCATCCCTTGTGCGTTCAATAAGCCCATTTTTCTCCATACGGTCAAGCAGCGTAGTGATCGCAGCAGGCGTGGTCGCTAAATACTGTAGCAAATCCGATGGTTTCATTGGCTGATTCTGCAGCAGCAGATCGAGCACATTCAGCTGCCCTTCCGTCAAAGGAGCAAGCGAATGCTCCAAATTGTTTTTCCAATCACGCGAAAGCTTCGTCCATAATCGTGTAAATTCTCCAGATACCATAGCTTCACACCCGCTCCCTGTCCATTTACATCTATTTGTTATTCATTATATCAGTCTTTAATGTCGAATTAAAGATTAACCCAATTAATAATTTGCGATATTAATCGATACAATAACGAACATTATGACAGCGTTAGACATACAATGTGGCGAAGGCCCAGAGCTATGTCTATTTTTGCTTAAACAGAAAGGAGCGTGAACCCAGTGGACGAAAGAAAAGCGATCATCATGCAAAAAATTAAAAGCTACGGCATCATAAAAGACCCACAATGGCTGGACCGCCCGGATGAGCTGGTACCATTGTGGGTCATGCTTGAAGCCATATTGGAAGTGATCGAGCGTTTTGACCCGCCTAATCGCCCTTTTGATTAGAATCTAACAGGGAGCGTGCTAGCGTATTCGTGATCACATCATTTTTCTCTACCGGGAACATGAGCTTGCCTATCGCTTTACGCTCTTCGATTGGCGCTTTGTCTGAGGTTGCAACCAGTCTCGCTCCAGATGTCGTAATCGCCACGATTTCCTTGTCTTCTTTGCAATAATAAGCTCCGACTAATGACGCGCCGTTTGGACGCACGCGCTTGCCTTCTTTGAACTCGAACGTTTGAACGCCTTTGCCGCCTCTTCCCTGAATAGGATAATCCAGCAGAAGCGACCGTTTGCCATATCCAATATCGGTAATGACGAGCACTTCGCCCTCATCCTCAGCAACTCGTTCCGCAGCAATAATCTCATCGCCATCCTTGAGCTGGATGCCTCTTACGCCTGTTGCCACTCTGCCCATCGGATTAATCTCGGATTCTGCAAAGCGGATGCACATGCCTTGCTTCGTAATGAGCATGATTTGCTTTGTTATATCGCTAAGCACGACGCGAATAACCTCGTCGCCCTCAGAAACCTTGCATGCTGCAATTGCAGTCGATCTCGTTGTCGCGTATTCCTTAAGCTCCGTTCGCTTCACTTGGCCTTTTTTGGTAATGAAGAACAACGAAGCGCTCGATGCTGCAATATCCTTAATTGGAATGACACTCACAATCGAATCGTCCTTCGGCATTGGAACGACGTTTACAATGGCCGTTCCCGTGTCCTTCCACTTAAATTCCGGAATTTGATGGACAGGCAATAAATAATATTGGCCTTTCTTCGTAAACAGCAGCAAATTGTCAATCGTATTGACCTCAAGCAGCTCTCGTACGAAGTCGCCTTCCTTCACTCCTGCGTTTTGCCGCTCCCCGCCTGATCTTGTGAAGGATAACATGCTTGTCCGTTTCACATAACCGTCTTGGCTAAGCGTAACGAGAACATCCTCTGCCGTAACTAGCACTTCAAGGTTGACCTTCAGCTCCTCGATTTCTCCGCGCAGATCGGAACGGCGTTCAATGCCATATTTGGTTTGAATTTCAAGCAGCTCGTCTTTAATTACGCCAATCAGCTTCTTTTCGCTTGCCAAAATCGATTTCAAGTAAGCGATCTTCTTCATCGCTTCCTTCAGCTCTTTCTCAAGCGTCGTAATTTCCAAATTCGTTAATCGATAAAGCTGTAAAGTAAGAATCGCATCCGCTTGGCGTTCGGTGAAGCCGAACTTCGCAATAAGGTTGGCCTGCGCATCCGCACGATTCTTGGACGCTTTGATCGCCGCGATGACCTCATCCAAAATATTGAGCGCCTTAACGAGGCCCTCGACCACATGGGCCCGATCCTCTGCCTTTTCAAGATCGTATTTGGTACGGAAGGTCACTACTTCCTTCTGATGCTCGATATAGGCCGACAATATTTGCTTCAGTCCAAGCTGCATTGGCGTTTTGTTCACGATTGCGACCATATTGAAGCTGTAAGCGACCTGCAGATCGGTTTTCTTGAACAAATAAGCGAGTATGCCCTGCGCATCGGCATCCTTCTTGAATTCCACTACGATGCGAAGACCGTTGCGCCCGCTCTCGTCACGCACCTCTGCGATGCCTTCGACCTTCTTCTCCAGGCGAATGTTTTCCATTGCGGTAACTAGTCTGGATTTTACGACCTGATACGGAATATCGGTGATGACAAGCTGCTGCTTGCCTCCGCGCATTTCCTCGATCGCGGTTTTGGAACGTATATAAATACGCCCTTTCCCGGTTGCGTAAGCGTCCCGGATGCCTTCTTCACCCATGATGATGCCGCCGGTAGGAAAATCCGGACCTTTCACGTAAGTCATAAGCTCCTCAAGCGTAAGCTCAGGGCTTCCCATAAGCGCGATACAAGCGTCTATAACCTCTCGCAGGTTATGGGGCGGTATTTCCGTGGCAAAGCCGGCAGAGATGCCGCTGGTCCCGTTAACGAGCAGGTTAGGGTACCGCGACGGCAGCACAACCGGCTCCTTCGTCGTATTATCGAAATTATCCTTGAATTGAACCGTTCTTTTCTCGATATCACGAAGCAGCTCCATCGCGATTGGCGATAAGCGTGCTTCCGTATAACGCATAGCCGCTGCAGGATCATCGTCCTGCGAGCCCCAGTTGCCGTGACCGTCAACGAGCGGATGACCCATCTTCCAAGGCTGCGCCATCCGAACCATACCCTCATAGATGGATGAATCGCCGTGCGGGTGATAGTTGCCCATAACATCGCCGACCGTTTTAGCCGACTTCCGGTACTGCTTATCCGGCGTGTTGCCTGAATCGTACATCGCATACAGAATACGGCGCTGCACAGGCTTTAGACCATCGCGAACGTCAGGAATGGCACGATCCTGAATAATATACTTTGAATAGCGTCCGAAGCGGTCTCCTACAACCTCCTCCAAAAACGCCGGTAAAAACTGTTCCAGCATACTCATGCAGAATTCCCCCTATTCCTCATACTCCATAAAGTCGACATTTTCAACGATCCAGCGCTTGCGCGGATCAACCTTATCACCCATAAGCGTAGATACCCTGCGCTCCGCTTTGGCTGCATCCTCGATTTGTACTTGCAATAGAGTCCGTTTCTCCGGGTCCATCGTTGTCTCCCACAGCTGATCGGGATTCATCTCGCCAAGTCCTTTATAACGCTGAAGCTCGTAATTTTTTCCGTATTCCTTCAAATAGTTTTGCAGCTGCTCGTCCGTCCAAGCGTAACGAATCGTTTCCAGCTTTCCTGATTTACGAGTAATTTTGTACAATGGCGGCTGAGCGATATATACGCGTCCCAAATCGATTAACGGCTTCATATAACGATAGAAAAAAGTGAGGAGCAGCACTTGAATATGGGCACCGTCTGTATCCGCATCCGTCATAATAATAATTTTATTATAGTTGCATTCCTCGGCCGCAAACTCCGAACCTACACCCGCGCCTATTGCCGAAATAATCGCTTTATATTCGTCGTTTTTCAATATATCGATCAGTTTCGCCTTCTCCGGGTTCATCGGCTTGCCTTTAAGCGGCAGCAGCGCCTGATATTTCGAATCGCGCCCCTGCTTGGCAGAACCGCCGGCCGAATCTCCTTCCACAATGAACAGCTCCGTGCGCGTATAGTCTTTTGACTGCGCAGGAGTCAGCTTGCCATTAAGATTCGAGCTCTCGCTTTTTTTCTTGCCGCTGCGAATTTCCTCGCGCGCTTTGCGTGCCGCTTCACGGGCTTTCGACGCTTGAAGTGATTTCTTCAGCAGCATTTGCGCGATTTGCGGGTTCTCCTCGAGAAAAACCTGCATTTTCTCGGACACAATCGCATCTACTGCGCTCCGAGCCGATGAGCTTCCAAGCTGATCCTTCGTCTGCCCGACAAATTCCACCTCGGACATTTTGATATTGATAACGACCATCATGCCCTCTCGCAAATCATTGCCCTCAAGGTTTTTGTCCTTTTCCTTGAGCATTGCCGCTTTGCGGGCATAGTCGTTCATCACGCGGGTATATGCTGTTTTAAAGCCGGTTTCATGCGTACCGCCGCCGCGCGTCGGAATCGAGTTGACGAATGAAGCGATCGTCTCGGTATAACCATCGTTATACTGAAGAGCGACCTCCACTTCAATCTCATCGCGCTCGCTCGCAAAATGAATCACATCATGCAGAACCGTCTTGTCCTCATTCAGAAACTGAACGAATTGACGTGCTCCCCCTTCATAATGAAACACATCCTGCTTGCCGTTGCGATCGTCTTTGATCGATACCTTTAGGCCAGAGTTCAAAAACGCGATTTCCTGCAGGCGTTCGGCAAGCGTATCGTAGCTTAGATTTGTACCGTTCTGGAAGACTCGTCCATCGGGCTTGAAGGTAACCTTCGTGCCTGTCCGATTCGTAGTCCCAATTACCTCGAGACCTCGAACCGGCTCCCCGACATGCTCCCGGCCAGCCTCATCCACCCAATATTCAAAGCGCTGCCGATGGATTTTTCCGTCGCGATAAATATCGACCTCAAGCCATTCCGACAAGGCATTCGTAACCGATGCGCCTACGCCGTGCAAGCCGCCGGATTTTTTGTATCCCCCGCCGCCAAACTTTCCGCCCGCATGCAAAATCGTAAATACGACCTGCGGCGTCGGTATACCGGTCTTATGCATGCCGGTTGGTATTCCCCGCCCATTATCATGAACGGTTACTGCGCCATTCTTGTGCAGCGTTACTTCTATTGCCGAACAAAATTTAGCCAAATGCTCATCAACCGCATTATCGACAATTTCCCATACAAGATGATGCAGTCCTGAACTGCTTGTACTGCCTATGTACATCCCTGGTCTTTTGCGTACAGCGGTTAAACCTTCAAGCACCTGTATATCATCGGCCTCGTAGTTCCTGTCTGCGGCCGCTGTATTTGCAAAGAGATCTGTTTGCTCTGACATGAGCGTCCCCCAATCTGTAATCACGTTTCCGTATCTTCAAGCTATTTTAATTCAAGATGTCCTGTTTCGTAAAGACGCCAAAGGACAAGACTACCGCAACAATGCCCCAAATCGCAAGCACCGCAAGGGAAAACGGCAATGACATTCCTTCTATGGGCGGCGGTGAACCATCCAGATAAGCGGTAAGCTTCAGATTCACGGCGAACAAATATTTGGCGCTTGTCCATGATGAAGTCATTCCTGATAAAATCGTACCCGTAATGACAGCTGCCATCATCGTGACCATGCTGGCAGTCGTGCTGCGAATGAGCACGGATGCCATAAAAGCCAGCAGCGCAACCGTCATCGCGGAAAACCACGCTAAACCCGATTGCATCCATATATAAATCCACTGGGGCACTGCATGCGCATAAGACGAATCAATTGTTGATCCAATCATTTGGAACCCGGTAAACACAGGCATCGTCCAGCCCGAGTAGCCAAAGAACAAGCCGGAGAGCAAATAACATAATAAAGCGGTTATGACGATCGTAAGCGATACATACAAGGTTAACACAATAAGCTTGCTTAGCAACACCTTCCACCTTTTAACGGGCCTTGTGAGAAGCATTTTAATCGTGCCCGACGTCCGTTCGCTCGATACGATATCGGCTCCGAGCGCCAAGACGAGCATCGGAATAAACAACGTAACCGCGTTATCGAGAAAGCTTCGAGTAAAGGTTGCACCGTTTGGAGCGCTTGGATTGACATCATGATCCAAATAATATTGCAGCTGCTGCACGGCAGCTCGTCTGCTCCGTTTCCACTCTTCCGGTATGCGGTCGCTTGAGAGCGTATTCTCCAAATCGGTTATTTGCTGCAGTACTTGATTGCGCCAATCTGCAAATTTTGCTTCGTTGTTTTGGACAACCTTCAGCTCAGCGTAAGTAAAAATCGGAATAAGCGCAAGCAAAATAAGGACGATTACGAAAAATCTTTTTTTCTTCCACACTTTCAGCATCTCGTTTTGGATGAGCGGCATTAGACTAACCACTTGCTTCACCCTCCGTCAACGTTAAAAAAAGCTCCTCCAGCGTAGGCGCTATTTGATGAACGGACATCACCCCAATATGCCGCTCAACAAGCTGCTCAACACTTCCTGGTATTTGATCCGCAGCCATAACAGTAATAAAGGCATTCGGCATATTTGCCAGCATACTCTCGTCAAGCAACTGGGAATCCCGCTTAATAAATACAATTTCCCGATTGCCCGCAAGCACCTGCTTGCCTAGCTCCGGCTTATCAAGCTGCCAGATCACATAGCTGCTCGCCTGCTCTACAAGATCGGCCACCTTGCCTTCGGCAAGCACAAGGCCTCCGTTGATAATAGCCACTCGATCGCATAAAAGCTGTATTTCGCTAAGCTGATGGCTGGAAATAAAAACGCTCATTCCTTGATCCGCAAGCATTCGGACAAATTCACGCAGCTCCTTCATTCCTTTTGGGTCAAGCCCATTCGTCGGTTCATCCAAAATAAGCAGCTTTGGCCTGCCCAGCAGCGCTTGCGCGATTCCAAGCCTTTGCCGCATGCCAAGGGAATAGGTTTTTACCTTTTCATGAATTCGCCCCTCCAGCCTAACGATACGAATGACCTCCCAAATGCGGGCCTCATCCACCCCTTTTATCATTCGCGCAAAATATTCAAGATTTTCGAAGCCGGTCAAATACGCATACACCTCTGGATTCTCAACGATGCAGCCAACAAGCGCCAACGCCTTCTCCGGTTCCTTCTGCACGTGATAACCGCCAATATACACCTCTCCCGCGGTTGGTTTTATGAGATCAACCAGCATCCGGATTGTAGTCGTTTTGCCGGAGCCGTTCGGTCCAAGGAAGCCAAATATTTCCCCTTCATTCACTTCGAAGCTTACGTCATGAATAATCGTTTTACCGCGAATTTTTTTGTGCAGCCGATTGACGGATAGAACGGGTTTCATCATGATCTCCTCCTGTTGGGGCATTTCGTACCAGCTATGTCCACTCTTGAGCGCAATAAAACCTTCTAATTCAAGGAATCCAAAATACGCGAAGCTATTTTCCCGTAACCTTGATGATTGGGATGAAAATGATCATTAGAAAGATAATCGCCGATTTTTCCCTCAAACAAATCATAGGTTGGAATCATGATCATATTCGGATAGCTGTGAAGCAGCGTATAGGCCTCTTCATTCCACTGTTGCACCTGAATGCTTCCGATACGCAGCTTCTCAATATCGTAGAACGGATTGTATAAGCCGACGTAAACGATTTTCGCAGTGCTGTTGATCTTGTGAAGCACCTTAATGACCCGCTCGAAGCGATTCAACACAGCAGGAAGCTCCTTCGTTCGATCAAGCATGGTGAAGGCCGTAAGCTTGCGTCCCGCATTCCTTGTACGCGCATGATGAAATAAATCGTTTCCTCCAATCGTCAATAGGATCAAGTTTGCACGCTTCAGCGCATAGGCAAAGCCGCTGTCACTTTCTAGACGTTCTGCAAGCTCATCGGCACGCAGCCCGTTTATGGCAAGATTGTTTACGATTGTTACCGGTTTATTCCACTCACTGCGAAGACCTTTGGCTACTTGCTTCACATACCCTTCGCCCGTATGATCGCCAGTTCCCTTTGTAAGCGAATCGCCAAGTGCAACTATTCGAATTTCCGCCGCATCTTTAAAGGAGTGAAATGCTGGAAGAGCGCCCTCTTGCTTCCACCCATTCGTATTCATCTCTTGCTTCAAATCAGGATAAAGGGTATCTTTGACTGCCCACCCGAAGCCAATGAACAGCAACGCTGTAGCGCATATCGACGATACGGCTAATAAACGCCATAGCATAGCAGCTTTCAAGTGAAACCTGCCTCCTCCCTTTAGCTGTGCAAGCATGCATGGCTCTAATAGTTGTTGTTAGCATGTTTTGCAGATAAATGGGATTTATGTATGCGTCGCTAAAATTTATTTTAAAAGTCGATGCTTTAGCGACTTCCTCTTTCTCGATCATTGTTAGAGTTTGACATATCTCGACTACCTTTTGTAATATGTATTACGATTAATAAACATAAAATGATATGATGAGGTAGCCAAATGAACGCAAATGAGCGTATAGATTGTATGAAATGCAGGCATTTCTACGTCACCTGGGACCCTGGCTCGCCCAAAGGCTGCAAGGCATTTGGCTTTAAGACGAAAATGCTTCCGAGTACAATCGTTCTACAATCCTCAGGCAAGCCTTGCTTGCATTTCGAGACTAAGCAACAGCAGCAATGTTAATGAACTTTTAATGTGACTCAAAAATGATGCCATTCCTCAAATTTCCAAGCAACTTTTCCCGTTAACAGGATTTACAGACAATAAAACAAAAAGCACCCAAAGGGTGCTTTTATAAAGCCATGCGCTCGAATAGGCAAGCTTATCCAACTGCTATTTGTGTTTAGACCAGTTCGGATCGCTATTTTCAAGCAAATACGAGAAATCATTTTCCAGACGTTTTTGCTCTTGTTTCTTCTTCTCTTCTTCCTGCTTGCGAAGATCCTCCTTGCGTGATGCTTCCGCTTGCTTCATCTCGTCCGCTTGGGCTTTGAGCTTGCTGAGCACGTCGCTGCCCAGTAAATCCTTAAGCGTCAGACCATTGTCAGCCTCTTTCTTTGGAGCTGCCTTTGGCGGTGCCGACGCTGCTTTCTTCTGTTTCTTGCCCATTGCGATTACACCTGCCTTAAGAATTCATACGGTTCGTCATTCATGCATACAGCATTATATGCTAAAAAATAATCGTTAATAATAATAGCTTTCATCTGCTCACCTTGCAAGTATCAACTGAATTTTATTCGATATCATGCTAGCAAAAAGGAGCTGTCCCAAAAGCGTTCGCACGGAATGGGAACATCTTATCACAGCATACAGCATTCATTGTTCTAACCCGTAAGTTTGAAATAAAAGGCTATCTCAAATCCAGTTTTTGTGGAACTAACAGGAAAAACTCCATCTATTTTCCTGATAAGACGTCAGTTCGTTCATTTAGCTGGAAAACCTCCCGTTAATCGGAGCACTTTCACCGAAATAGGGTCAAAAGCGAGATATTAACGGGAGAAAATCCATCTAAACCTGATTTTTGCAAAAAAACGCCTATAATAACGGGAGTTTTTCCCGTTCATGCTGCCTCATGAGGGCTCCGCCCCATGAATGATTGAACCCGAGACTACAGAAGAACGGGGGATTCCGCCGATTTCTGTTTCGTGGCTTGCCATAGGTAAACCTGGAGGTGGGGAGACTTTCGACTTTCGCCTGCCCATAATCTCATGAAGCAAGCAACCATAGACCTGAATAGAAAATAGCAGTACAGGAATAGCTCCCTGTACCGCTATTTGTTCATGTCTTCCAACATTCCATGCAAAGCGAGCTAGCTTCCCAGCGAGCATTCTACTTTTGGGACAGCCCCCTCTTATGGACTACTTATTCGTTGCCATACTCGATAAAGAGCGATTCAGCTGCTTTCCTTGCCAAATCACGCGCTTGCTCGACGTTTGAAGCAGAGCTAAGCGCGACCGCCATGCGCCGTCCAACCTTCGTTTCTGGCTTGCCGAATAGTCGTACCTGCGTGTTCGGTACCGACAAGGCCTCCTCAATGCCGCCTATGCGGAAAAAGCCGCTCTCCCGATCTGCTTTGAGCGTGTGCGAAGCGCCGGGCGTCAGCAGGCGAATCGTCGGAATCGGAAACCCTAGAATGGCTCTTACATGCAGCGCAAACTCAGATAAATCCTGAGTAGCCATCGTCACCATGCCCGTATCATGCGGACGAGGCGACACCTCGCTGAATAATACGCCGTCCTTCGTAATGAACAGCTCTACGCCGTAAATGCCGTAGCCGCCTAGCTCATCCGTAATTCGCAGAGCAATCGCTTCCGCTTGTGCGATTTGCTGCTCCGTCATTTCATGCGGCTGCCAGGATTCAATATAATCGCCGTCCTTCTGAACATGACCGATCGGCGGACAATAGCTCGTACCGGAGACAGATCGCACAGTGAGCAGCGTAATTTCGGATTCAAACGTAATGAAGCCCTCAACGATAATGCGCTGCTTCTTCGCACGTCCGCCCTCCATCGCATAGTTCCAGCAAGCTTCAAGCTCCGCTTCAGAGCGGCAAACGCTTTGCCCTTTGCCTGAAGAGCTCATGATCGGCTTAATGACGCATGGGAATCCAAGTGCTTCGGCCGCTTGTCGCAGCTCGTCCAGCGTGTCCGCAAACTGATAAGGTGCAGTCGGAAGCTCAAGGGTTTCAGCAGCAAGGCGGCGAATACCCTCGCGGTCCATCGTCAGCCATGCAGCCCGTGCCGTTGGAATGACGCGATGCCCTTCCTTCTCCAGCTCCAGCAGCGTTTCCGTCGCAATCGCCTCGATCTCAGGAACGATAAAGTCCGGCTGCTCCTTCTCGATAATACGGCGAAGCTCTGCTCCGTCAAGCATGTCGGTCGTATAGCTGCGATGAGCAACCTGCATTGCCGGCGCGTTTTCATAACGATCTACGGCAATCGTCTCGATACCAAGCCTTTGTGCCTCCAGCACAACCTCTTTGCCAAGCTCGCCTGAGCCAAGCAGCATTATTTTACGAGCATTCGATGATAACGGTGATCCATACATAAAGAAAAAGAACCTCCTGGAAGCAAATCGAATCGTTATCCGCAGCTGCAGCTGGTTTGGACAAGCGCTTCGGTTCGTTTTTTCTTCCATTGTGGAGGTTCCTCGGTTAAAAATCAACCATTTTATGTTGACGATTATAGAAAACGGTACTGTGCTTCTATCAAGCCGTTGTAAACACCGCGCTTAGCAATAAGCGTCTCATGATTGCCCTGTTCCACGATTTGGCCATGGTCAAGCACAATAATTTCGTCAGCGTGGCGAATCGTCGATAAACGGTGTGCGATCATGAAGGATGTGCGCCCCGCAAGCAGCGCTTTTAACGCTTCTTGAATCTTAAGCTCCGTTTCCGTATCGATGCTTGCTGTCGCTTCATCCAGAATCAAAATTTGCGGATCGGCTAGCAGCGCGCGCGCGAATGACAGCAGCTGTCGTTGTCCCATGGAGAGCACATTGCCTCGCTCCTCAACCTGCGTGTCATACCCGTCAGGCAGTCCCATAATGAAATCATGGGCATTGACCGCTTGTGCCGCCTTCACAACTTCCGCGTCTGTCGCGTTCAGACGACCGTACCGGATATTGTCGCGGATCGTGCCTGCAAAAATAAATGTATCCTGAAGCACGATGCCGACCTGGGAGCGCAGGCTCTCTATGGAGACATCACGGATATCGATGCCATCAATGAGCACGCGTCCTTCAACAGGATCATAGAAGCGGCATAGCAGATTGATGATCGTGCTTTTGCCAGAGCCGGTATGACCGACGAGCGCGATGGACTGACCCGCTTTTACGTCAATCGTTACGCCCTTCAATGCCGGTCTGCCCTTCTCATATTCGAACACGATGCGGTCAAACTTCACTTCGCCTTTAATTTTTGGCAGCGGCTTCGCTTCCGTCAATTCGGCTACAGTAGGCTCTTCGTCGATAAATTCGAAGATTCGCTCTGACGATGCCATCGCAATGAGCAACTGGGAATACATTTGGCCGAGACGGTTGATCGGGTCCCAAAAGTTGCCGATATAGTTGGCATATCCGACTAGCAAACCGACTGTGATCGCTTCCGTTTGAATGAGATGTGCGCCGTACCAGAACAAAATAAAAGTTCCGATTGCCGAAGTGATCTCGATTACAGGTCCAAAGGCTTGGTTTAGCGCAGAGGCTTTGTTCCAAGACTTCACATTGATTGTATTCATATGATCAAAGAAGCTCATATTGTCTTTTTCTTGGACATATGCCTGTGTTACTTTCATCCCTTGAATGCTTTCATTCAAGTGGGAGTTGATGCGGGATTGCTTCATCCGCACATCCTGCCAAGCAAAACGGATTCTTTTGCGCAGCGTCGTTGATACGAGGAACATAAGCGGCACTGTAATCATGACCGCAAGTCCCAGCTTAAAGTTCCATACTAGCAAAATGATGACGATACCAAACAGCTGGACACAGTCCATCAGCAGGTTGACGACCCCGTTCGTGAATAGGTCCTGCAGCGCATTGACGTCGTTCGTAACCCGAACGAGCACTGAACCTGCCGGTCGTTTGTCGTAGAAACGGAAGCTCAGCTTTTGAATATGCTGGAACAAATGATTTCTAAGATCGTAAATGACGCTTTGACCGATAATATTCGTATATTTGATCCGGTACGTATTGGATGCCCATTGGATAACATATAAAACGAGCATGATTCCAGCAAAGATGAGCAGCTTAGGTACGCTTGTAGCTCCATTCTCGGGAGCAATTGCTTCGTCGATTGCAAGGATGACGAGCGCAGGAACGCCTAGGCGTGTCATCGTACCTAAAATCATCATAAATATGACAGGCATTAATTGCTTGGAGTATGGCTTCATGTACATGAACAAACGGCGTAATTGTCCCCAGTTAAACGGTTTTTCAATAAGCTCGTCGTCTTGATAGATGAAGCGTTCGTTTTTATTGCTGGCCTTTGCTTTGACACTCGTGCTCATTATACGGTACTCCCTTTCCGATCATGCGCTTGCTCGACCAATGTAGAATCATCAAGCGGATAGTCAGCATATTGAATGTTGTAAGTATCGCGGTACGGCCCCTGCTGCTTGATCAGCTCTGCATGCGTACCCCTTTGAACGACATGACCATTATCCAGCACGACAATTTCATCGGCGTGTCTGAGCGAGGATATCCGGTGCGCGATAATAAAGGTAGTGCGGCCGGCCATCAGCTCCTTGAAGCCTGCTTGAATTTCGTGCTCCGTTTCCATATCAACGGCGCTTGTAGCATCGTCCAAAATAAGAATGCGCGGGTTTTTGATCAGCGCTCTTGCAATTGCGATCCGCTGCTTCTGGCCGCCGGATAAGCCCATCCCTCTCTCGCCGACGATCGTATCATAGCCAAGCGGCAGCTCCATAATGAAATCATGCGCTTTGGCAAGCGTTGCTGCATACTCGATTTGTTCCGGCGTTACATCCTTCACCCCGTAAGCGATGTTGTCACGGATCGAAGCCGAGAACAAGAACGTCTCTTGGAATACAGGTGCAATCAAGCGGCGCAGGCTTGCGACATCCAGGTCGCGAATATCGATGCCATCGAGCGTAATCGTACCGTTTTTGACGTTATAGGCTCTCATGAGCAATTGAATGATTGTTGATTTGCCTGAGCCCGTTGCACCAAGAAATCCGATAACAGAGCCTGCTGGCGCATCGATTACAAGATCGGTTACCGCAGGCGATTTGTCGGGATAGCTGAAGGTGACATGATTAAAGCGAACATCGCCTTTCACCGATTCATTCGTAACTTCAATGGCATGCTCCGTGTTTTTGACATGAACATGCTCGTTAAGCAAGCCAAGCACCCGCTCGCCTGATGCTTTGAACTGCGTGTAGTTGTTGATATGGAACCCAAGGCCCCACATCGGACCGATAATATACCAAATCAAGCTGAAAAATGCGACGAATTCGCCGAGCTTCAGTGAACCGTCAATAACAAGAATACCGCCAGTAACAAGCAGAATGACAGCGCTTAAGTTGGCGACAAGCTCCATAACGGGGAAAAATTTAGCCCAAATCTTGGCAGCGCCGACTTGGTTCGTCTGATAAGCTTCGCTGCGCAGTGAGAATTTCGACACCTCATGGGATTCGCGAGCAAACGATTTGACCGTTCGAACGCCTGTAATGTTCTCTTGAACCGCTGTCGTTAGGTTGCTCATCGCTTGACGCATTTCACGGAATGCAGGGTGAATGTTGCGTTCGAAACGAATGGCCGCAAAGCCGAGAAGCGGAATCGTCACGAGCGTGATGAGCGTGAGCTGCCAATGGATCGATAGCATCATTGCACCGCCAAACACGATCATAAGCACCATGTTCAAAATTTGCGCAAAGCCGAAGCCGATAAAGTTGCGGATCGCTTCCAGATCCGCTGTCAGGCGAGACATGAGATCTCCCGTCTTCGCTTTGTCATAATACTGAAAGGAGAGCGTTTGCAGCTTGTCATACAAAGCGTTTCTCATACGGAAAGCTACTTTGTTGCCAAGGCGTCCGCCAAAAAATCCGTGTAAAAACTGCATGCAGCCTTTAAAGCTGACTACTCCTACTACCGTAAATGCAAGCGCCGGAACTAATTCGAATTTCTCTGGCATGATGACATCATCAATGAGGTATCGCAGCAAATTCGGATAGACAAGTCCGAGCGCCGTAGCGCACATTAAGCATAAAATGGAGGAGAATAAAAATTTTCGCTCCGCCCAATAGAATGCTTTCAACTGCCTTAAAACGTCCAAGTAAATCCATCTCCCCGTATCTATTTTGTAAGTATGAATGAATATTATCAGCATCGTGAAATGCGAGCAAACAGTATAAATATGCATATATGTGATAGAACCCGCTTAAATCCGCATTATGGAAATTGGAAACGGTTAATGCTCCCAATTGGTCCTAAATCATGACAAATATGTGCCTATTGCTCACTTTTTGCACGGAAACACACTAAAATAAAAAATGCTTTTGCAGGCGCGATTAGCACCGGCAAAAGCATTCAGCTAGTAATGCGATAGAACGATCGACATTCATTGACGATTAGAGATGAATCAATTGATTATAGAGCAGCTTGAGTTCAGTCGTATCCGCGTTTCCAGTCAGCGAGCTGCGCTTGCCGCTTTCGTATGCCAGCATATCCTCCTGCAGCTTGCCCCCAGCTTGAACCGCAGCCTGCTGCCAAATTTGCTCGTAAAGCGATGTCCAAAGCGCCGTTTGCTCGGCCATCCATCCATTTAGCGAAGGAGCAAGCAGCGTCTCAAGCTCTTTGCGAAGCAAGGACTTGCCCTCGCCTTCAAAAAATTGCCGAGGCGATTTAAAGCGGCTCCAAAGAAGCTTCGAATCGATCGCGTCTGCTTCCCATGCAGCAGGCTGCTCCGGTGTTGGCAAAGCAGATGCAACATAAGGGATTGCGCTGTAAGCGGCGATTGACGCCTCCAAGCGCTGCGCTGTGCTGAAGTACAGCTTCTGAAGCAGCGAATGAACGCCTCGCTCCATCCGCAAGGACGTGGCCAGCATCTCCTGCGAGAGCTCCAGCTGGACAAGCCGCTGCAGCTCAAGCCACGATGTCCAAATCGCTTTGCGCAAATCACGCCCATCATCCTGCAGCGACGCAGGGTTGAACGCAAGATTGTAAAACTCGCCAAAGCGATATTGAATACGCTGCACGACATAATACAAGAGCTCGCTCAGCTCCTGCTTAAGCTGCTCAGGCATAGCTCCCGACTGCAGCGCTCCGATCTCGCTCGTCGCATCGTTAACAGCCTGTTTAAGCGTACTTAGCTCCGCTTCCCTCGCTGCCGCATCGCCCTCAGCGCTTTGAAGCCAGCCTGCAACGGTTGCAGCCGCACGTTTCAAATCCTGCTCTGCTGCATCGATAGCAAGTCGACCGAGGTCGTTCTGAATAAAGGAAAGGAATGATTGCTCGAATTCCTCCATGCCAGAGCGTCCGAGCAGCTCAGCGTCGCCGCTAAGCTTGCCGTCAAGCGCCTGCAGGCTTGATACAGGGAATAGGCGCGGCGAGCGAATCGCATGCTGCAGCAGATTCGTTTCCACGTGCTTCAATACGCCGTCAAGCTCCTCTTGATCCGCTGCCAAATCGGCCGCGTTCACGAGGAAAAACATTTTGTCGAGCTCGAACTGATCCTTTACCCTGCCAAGCTGCATCAGAAACTGACGGTCGGCTTGGGAGAAGGCATGGTTGTAATAGGTTACGAACAGAACGGCATCCGCGTTCTTGATATAGTTGAAGGCTACGCCCGTATGTCTGGCATTAACCGAATCCGCGCCAGGCGTATCAACGAGTACAATGCCTTGCGCCGTTAGCGCGCAATCGTAGTGAAGCTCGATCTCGCTGACGAAGCAGGAACGGGATTCCTCTGCGACGTAGCGCTCATACTCCGCTTGGTCGACCGATAGCTGCTGTCCAAGCAGCAGCTCATGCTCTGCCCAGCCTGCGCGGGCTGCGCGCAGGAAGCTAAAGTGCGGGCGGCCGCCAGCCCCGATGGAATCGGGGGTTAGCCGGTCAATCGCCCGCATTAGGGCTGCGGCATCCGGCAGATGCTCGGTGCCGGCCTTCTCGCCGAGCAGCGCCAAGGAATAGCGCAGGTCGTCTTCAATCGCGGCGCGCGTCTTCATGACGATGCGCGCTGTGCCGTGGCCGTGCTCCGCCGTAGGGGGCACGAGCCGGTTGATCGCGGCGGTCGTCGGATTAGGCGAAACCGGAAGCACCGGTTCGCCGATCAGCGCATTCGCCAGCGATGATTTGCCTGCGCTGAAGGCGCCGAACAAAGCGATGGTGAAGCGGCTGTCCTGCAGACGCTTCGCCTTATCGCGCATCGCATGCGCCGCAGAGGAAAGCGAAGCGTGCGGCGCCAGCAGCTCCGCTGCGCTCGTTAAGCGCGCAGCAGCGCTGTGCTGCTGCGCCAGCGCGGCTCCGCCAGCCAAGGCGCTCCGCCCTGCTGCCTCGCGCCTAGGCGCTGCTGCGCTGCCGCGTCCGCTTTCGCTCGCGAGCGCTTCCCGCGCCGCCGCCACAGCGCTGGCCGCGGACACACCCGCACCCGCACCAGCTGCGCGCGGTGCAGGCAAAGCCGGCCTAGCCGGCGCCTCAGGCATCGCTGCCGCCAGCCGCGACTCATGCTCATCAGCGCGCTTCGCAAGCGCAGACAGCGCACCAATAGCGCCAGCCTGCGCGCGAAGCGCTGCAAGCTGTGCCTGTGCCTCAGCGGCGGATGCTTCGCCTACCGCCGCCGCATGATCCGCCAGCGCATCGATCAGCTCAAGCGCCCGCTGGCGATAAACCGACTTCACATCCGCGGCTAGGTCGCGGCTATACGTCATCGTATACTCGTTCCCGACGACGGCTCCAGCTTTAACCCGCGCCAGCAGCCATTCCGAATCCGGCAGCCAAGCAAGTGTCCGTGCGAGCTCTGCTTCCAGCCGCTCGCTGTCAAACCCGATACGCTCTGCCTCCACGCGCAGCAGATGCTTCACATGCCAATCAATTGAAGCGCTGATTAAGCTGTTCAATTCGTCGCTGAACGCCTGCAGGCGCCTTTCCTGCTCCGCAGCCGTCTTCGCAGCCGCGAACAGCAGCCCCGCCTTAAAGCCGGGCTTGCGGCTCTCCAAAAACGTCTGAGCCAAATCACGCAGTCCAGCAGGCGTAATATTCGCATTATCGAGCAGCGTCTGCAGCTCTTTGCGAAGCTGCCCGCGATAGACTTCTTTTTCATTTGCTATTTTGCCAATAAGCTTCTGCAAGCGGTCCATTTCACTCGTTACAAGGGCAGCAGCCTCTTCGCCGCCTGCTTCCTCGAGCAGCCGTTCCCGCTCAGGCTCCCGCTGCAGCTCGCTCCACTTCAAATGGCCCGCCGCGACATGGCGCAAGGAGGCATCTACGCTGTATACGCTCAGCGGCCCCCGAATCGTTTGAAGCAGCTCCAGCAGCTCCAGCAACGACTCCCATTCCTGCTCCGGATGTTCTGGCTCGCGCAACGACAAATAAACGATCCCCGCTGGCTCCAAATGCCAAGCGTGAAACGCATCTTGTACGCTTTGCCGATAGCTGGCGAAGGAGAGCTCGCGATCGCGGTGCTTATCAATCTGATTCACGATAAAGTATAGAGGCTTGCCCCAATCCTTCAACTGCTTCGCAAACGAAAAATTGATTTCCGATTGCACATGATTATAGTCCATCACATAAAACACGACGTCTGCAAGATGCAGCGCCGATTCCGTAGCCATTCGATGCGCGTCGTCGGTCGAGTCGATGCCCGGAGTATCGAGCAGCACGGTATGATCGCCTAGCAGCTCGCTAGGGTAAACGATAGATACCGATGTGAACTGTTCTCCGTCTACGCAATAACGGTCCAGCTCATCGATTGGAACCTCCGCTTTTGTTGCTGCGCCGCCGCGAAGCGTCTCTACTGCCGCGTAAGCCCGATCGCCTCCGCGAATCGATACAACGTTGGCGCTGGTCGGAATGGGGCTTGACGGCAGCAGCTTCGCTGCGCATAAACGATTGATCAAGGTTGATTTGCCAGCCGAAAAATGTCCACAAAAAGCGACAGTAAGCCGACCGTCGGTCAGCTTACTGTTTAACTCCTGTGCTTGCTTGGCATGTATGGTATCTCCTGCAGCTCCCATTAAGCCTGCTGCCTCGGATATAGCTCTTGCTATGCTTTGCACCGTTGATTCTGTCATTTGCTTCTCCTTAAACGGCTTGCTCTTCTTCAGACGGCAGGCAAATTTCAAAAACGTTGCCATGCTGCAAAATCATAATGTTGCGCTCTTTATCTCTCATCACGACAACCTCTGGCTTTACGCGCATACGCTCGATGTACTGTTCAGGCACGTCGCCGGAGCCGCTCACTGTAATGCCTTCCACTACTAGATCTTCGTTCTCCTCTGGCGGAGACTCAAGCACCTGCTCGTAAATATCGGAAAAAAGCTCGAAATTGTTTGTGTAAACGGAAATACAGTTCATTTTCATCATCCTTCATTGGCTATTTTAGGTTTTATACTCTTATTTTTTGTTTTAAAGCCTGGCTTCATACGTTGTTTTCCTTCTTTGCACAAATCAAGCAGCGGACAAATCGGACACTGCGGGCTTTGCGCTTTGCAATGATAGCGGCCAAAGAAGATAAGCCTATGGTGAGTCAAGGTCCACTCCTCGCGCGGCACGAGCTTCATCAGCTTCTTCTCAACCTCCAGCACCGTATCCTCCTGCTTGGCGAACCCAAGCCTCTTCGACACGCGATCCACATGCGTATCAACGGCAATGGCTGGAACGCCAAAGGCGTTGGACATGACGACGTTAGCTGTCTTGCGGCCTACGCCTGGAAGCTCAGTCAAGCCCTCATGGCTCTCCGGCACTTCTCCGCCATACTTATCGATGACGATGCGGCATAGCTTTTGTATATTGGAAGCTTTGCTGCGAAACAAACCGATGCGGCGAATGTCTTGCTCAAGCTCCTCCAGCGGTACGCTCAAATAATCCTCAGGACTCTTATATTTCTCGAATAAAGACACCGTCACTTTATTGACCGTTTCATCCGTGCATTGCGCCGACAGCAGAACCGCTATCGTAAGCTCGAACGGATTGCTATGATTAAGCTCGCAGTGCGCATCTGGAAACATGTCCGCAATGATGTCCAGTACATGACGCATTTTCTGTTTCGCGCTCATCGTCCTCTCCCCTAATCAAACACTATCGTTCAAAGTGTAGCGAAATTTGTCACGCTTCGCAACCGTAATCAAGCATATTCTATAAAAAAACTGCCCCTAAGGGCAGTTTTTTCACAAAAAATAAATATCTCGGGCTGTTATCGCCGCATTTTTACGTATTTCTTTATTTGACGATTGCAATCACATTGTTTCTAAAGCTGTAAATCGTAATCTTATCTCCTGCTTTAAAAGCCGTTACCGCAGCCGCATTTCCGTTCACGATATATTTGGTGTTGCTCATGACATTAAAATAATTGCGGTTATCCGTCGTTGATGTAATTTCCGTCCAAATTTGAGCTGTAGTCGAATTGTAGCTTGTAAATACGCGGCTCTCGCCGATCGCAGCCGTAATTTGAGTTTTGACGCCATCCGGCTTCTGAATCTCAACATAATCACCTACAGCCAGCAGGCTTGTCGCATTGCCTTGAGAAGTTCCCTTGATGATCTGAAAGCCTGCATCGCCATTAAAAGCTAAGGTTTGACCTGCAAGATCCACGATCGTTACGCTGTTTGCTGTAATGGACTGTATCTTGCCAAAAGTAACAGGTACTACTCTTGCTGATATCGCTTGTTTTCCGATATAGCTTACAGTGATCATTGAGCCTGGGGCAACTTGATCCACAGTCAGCTTAGCGCCTACTTCGTTCACCAGCTCCGTACTGAGTACTGACAAATCAAAAGCTGGAGTCGCAGCATTTTTAATACGAAGTCTTTTGTATACCGTATCGATAGATAAAACCTCATACTGCGTATTCGAATGAACCTTAATCGTGGACACTCGATCCTGCGTGCTGCCTAATTCAAGCGTAAGCTTATCACCCGCTTTTAAATCACTATAGCCTGCATTATTAATAGCTGAATGTTCTACAGTTGCGGTGTTGTAAGGAACAGAAATTGAAGCACCGCCATCCAATTTCACCGTCATCAAATTGGAGTTGGCATTCAAAGAGACAAAAGCACCTACATACTTCGTTACGAATTGAAGCGATATAATCGAGTTGCCTGTGTAACTAATAACGATTTTACGGTTTTGCGTCAATAGGCTGCTTGCAGAAGCCAATGTTAACGTGCTGCCATTGTACTCAATCTTTGTCTTATCTGTAAAATACAACGCTTGGGCGTTGCTGCCTTCCGCGTCAAGGACGGTCAGCAGTTTTTTATCATAAAGAAAACCTGCTATTTGTGCTCCTGCAATCATTTTTACATTGCGCTTCGCAACTTTTACTTTCGTAACCTGATCCTTATCATCAAAGGTAACCTCAACTTCATCGGCTCCCTTGATCAGATCTTGAACGGACGCGCCTACTACACCATCTATTTCTACGGCAACCGTTTCAGCCATAAATTTAGATACAAGCTCGGTGTCTGTCTTAATCGTGATGAGCTCGCCGTCAGTCCCATAGAACGTGCCGCTCGCTTTTGTCGTTGACGCTTGCGGGGCAGCAACAATTTTAATGGCCAGCGGCGTTTCACGGAAATTGTCCTGGACGATGCTGATTTGACTGTCTCTCTTAATTGCGCTTAATGAGAGAGCATTGCCTTCCGTGTCAGCAACCGTTAGCGAGTCGTTATAAAAAACTTCAACCGGCTTATTGTCTATCCAAATAAATATTTTTTTCTCAGCTGCAATTAGTCGATCAAGCGTCCCCGTAATGGTTTTTGTATATTGCTTGTCACCTTTCACTTCCACGTATTTCGCTTTGCCGTCTTTGGCAATGACCGTTACATCGCCATACTCTACCAATTGCTGTTTCGTAATCGGTGTCTCTTTATCGGCATGATAGAATAGCGTATCTGCATCAATGGTGTAGCTTGTTTCCTTCTTATCGCTATAGATCGCAATTGATGAATCCGTAATATGGGAAGCGATTCCGGTTGCTTGTCCTTCATAAGCTACAGGAAATAGCTTTTCTGCGCGAGAGAACATCGTTGCAAGACTCGCCCGGTTCACATTCACTTTCGGTTCGAATTTTGCCGGCGTGACGCCTTTGACAAGATCAAGCTTTAAAGCCGCATTCACATATCCTTTATAAATCGAACTAATTTGTGAATGATCCGAGAAGGCAGAATCAGTATTCTGAAGCAGCACGGCTTCCTCATCCTTCTCAATCGCACGAACCAGCAGCTTCGTTACCCATTCGCGGGAAGCTGGCTTCGTGCCCCAAGCTGCTTTAGAATCCTGCGCAGCGAGCTCGAACTCCTCTTTCTGATCGAGCAAGCCTTCCTCGAAGGCAAGCGTCACATACGCTTTAAAGAAATTGCTTACTGCAAAGGAAGTCGGGAAGCCGATAATCGCGCTTTGATCCGCTTTTTTATCCAAGCCAGCAAAGCGCAGCGCCATGAGTACTGCTTCCTGTTGGCTTACATTTTCGCTTGGACGGAAGACGAAAGAGCCGCTGGTCGTTGTGTACCCTTCAATAATTCCTTGCAAAGCAAGCTTAGCGATATGCTTCTCAGCCCAGTGGCCGCTGCTGATGTCTTTAAATGGTGTTGAAAGTATGGAGGTCGCAGCATTAATCTGCGAAGGAATGATTACACCGCTGCCAACAACCAGCGAAAAAGCCAGTGCTCCGATTAAGATCTTTTTGCCTGCAAATTGCAATGTCATAGAACAATATTCCCCCTGAGCGTTTATAATGATTCATGCAGAAACGACTTCGCTAACCTTATGCAGGGGCGGAGCCGTTTCCGAAATAAATATAATGAGGTGAACAATCTGCTTTGTAACACATAAAGCTATTGGTTGCTTGCCGCTTCTTCTCGCTTCATTGGATGCTCTAATTCAACATGTCCCATAAGCGTTTCGATCTTCGCGCCATCAACCAGCAGCTCAATGGCTTGTACAAAATCGAATTGGAACAATGTTTTTTGGAGCGTCTCCAAAACCAACTGCTCGCCAGGAGCTCCAAGGCGTGCCTCGTCCGGCAAATGAATATCGAGCGTAACCAGTCCATCAGCTAGTTCTACGGATTTAATTTCAATAGGTTTCCATAATACCAGTTCATGCTCGCCTGCATCCTTTTGCAATTCAGCAAGCGTTGCCTTTACTAAATCAATATCCTCTTCATAAGACAGCTTAACGGAATGCTCAACTGTTTCACTAAGCTCAACATCGGTTAAGTAAATGGTAGCTTCGCGTTCGTTTAAAGCCGGTGTTGGCTCTGGAGAAGGCGATGCCGTTGGTGCTATTGTACTCCACGGGTTATTATCCGGCTTGTTTTCGGGGTTATTTTCTGGCTTGTCCTGTACACCACAGCCTACAATTGCAGCAGATAAAATGATGACAGCAAGCAGCCCGCGTGCTTTGAAATTTTTCATTACACTGAACACCTGCTTTCTATTTTACGTTTAAGTACTCTTTTATTCCTGCTACTAATTCTGCAGCGATACGGCTCTGAGCTGCATCGTTAAAAAGGATTTTTGCATCGGAGGTGTTGGATAAAAATCCGGCTTCAATTAATACGGCAGGCATAGTGGTTTGCTTAATCACTTTATAAGCTTCCTTCTTGACTCCGCGGTCTTTAATGCCAGTTCCCGCTATCAAATGCTTATGCATGACATTAGCAAGCGACTTGCTGTTTTCCCGGTAATAGTATGTTTCGGCGCCGGATGCTGAGCTTCCTCCGCTATTGGCATGAATGGACAAAAACAAATCTGCCTTCAGGTTCTCTGCAAACTTTATGCGGTCATCCAAGGAAGGATATGTATCGCCTGTTCTCGTAAAATGCACCTTGATTTTGCTTTCTTTCTCAAGCAGCGCCTTCATTTTCAAACCAACACTTAAATTAAATTCTTTCTCCCATTTGTTCAATACGCTTTTCGCGCCAGGGTCCGAGCCCCCATGACCAGGATCGATAACGACGTCAAATACGTCATTGGAAGCTGGCGGATTTACAATCGGAGCGTTAGGATCGGCTGGAACATCCGAAATGGCCATAAAGCTCATTTGGATTTTCCCTAAATCTTCTGTCAGGACATAGCCCGCGTTTTCACCGATTTCAATAACCAATCTTGCTGTTTCCGGCGAGCTTGAAAATAAGGAGTAACGGAACTTTTGCAAATAGGTGCTGTCTGATACATTAACCTCAATTTGACCGCTCAGAAGCTGTGTAGCCAAATCCGTAGAATATGCTGTGTTCGGAAAATCAAATACGACACGCTTAGGATTTTCGAGCAGCATCGGCTTGTTTGCTTTGACGACGCCTTCATAATTAATCGTCAAGCTGCCGCCGCCATCATAAGCTACCTGTGTAATCCAACCTGCAGTTTGGTCGTTTACAGGAGGCACTGTCGGATCTGTCGGATCTGTCGGATCTGTCGGATCTGTCGGACCTGTAGGCTCCGTCGACTGTTCATACATATGTACTTCCTTCTCGGTAGCTTTCCACTCAAAATTGAGGCCAAACTGCTCGCCTATAAATCGAAGCGGAACTAACGTCGTGCCTTTAATGATTGATGCAGTGGTATCCATTTGTACCATTTGGTCATTTACCATCGCCACTTTGTCATTCAGCTTTAGCTTTATAACATCATTGCCATGATTGACCGTCGCTGTTTTGGCCGTATTATCCCAAGAAATTTGAAAGCCTAAGCCCTCTGAAACCGTCCGCACAGGAACAACTGTCGCATTGTTTATGATTTGCGGATTGACATCAGTTTTTAACAGCTGGCCATTCAGAAAAAGCTTTGGGACGACCTCTGCAGCTTGTCCTACAGAAGCGAACATCGTGAATAAGACCGACATAAACAACAACATGGATACAGATTTCTTCATTTCCCACCTCGATGACTGGAATTGCCCGCATCGAATGAGTGCATTCGACTTTAACAGACTAAATTATAGACGCAGCTTGTCAGAAAAAGTTGCGTGAAAAGGAAAAAAGAGGACGATCCGCCTATACCGGCTGGATCGTCCTCTTTGCTTCATTAAATTAGCCTAAGCGAGCTGCATGCTTCTGCTCGTATGCCGTAATTTTGTCTTCATGTTGAAGAGTCAAGCCGATATCATCAAGGCCTTGCAGCAAAAATTGACGACGGTGCTCATCTAGGTCAAAGTCGATCGTTAAGCCATGCTCATCGGAAAGCTGTTTGTTTTCCAAATCAACAGCAAGCTTGTAGCCATCGTGCTTAGCCGTGCGCTGGAAGATCTCTTCCACTTGCTCTTCGCTTAGCTTGATTGGCAAAATGCCGTTTTTGAAGCAGTTGTTGTAGAAAATGTCCGCATAAGACGGAGCGATGATGACTTTGTAGCCATAGTCAAGAATGGCCCAAGGCGCATGCTCACGGGAAGATCCGCAGCCGAAGTTCGCACGGGATACGAGTACAGAAGCGCCCTCGTAGCGTGGTTTGTTCGGTTCGAACTCCGCGTTCACATCACCGTTCTCGTGAAAACGCCATTCAAAGAATAGAAACTGGCCGAAGCCGCTGCGCTCAATGCGCTTCAAAAATTGTTTAGGTATGATTGCATCAGTGTCGACATTGACCCGGTCGACCGGGGCGACGATGCCTGTAAGTTGTTTAAACGGTTCCATATCGGTTATACCCCTCTCTCGCGTTCAATTAGTTCAACACTTCGGATTTAATTTCCCAATCGCGTACGTCTGTGAAATGACCTTTAATCGCTGCAGCAACTGCCATAGCAGGAGAAACAAGGTGCGTACGTCCGCCGCGGCCTTGACGGCCTTCGAAGTTACGGTTGGAAGTCGATGCGCAGCGCTCGCCCGGTTTCAATACATCCGGATTCATCGCAAGGCACATGGAGCAGCCAGCGTCACGCCATTCAAAGCCTGCCTCTGAGAAAATTTTGTCCAAGCCCTCTTTCTCGGCTTGAATTTTTACGCGGCCTGAGCCTGGAACGACGATAGCCGTTACGCGGTCGTTAACTTTGTAGCCTCTAGCGATTTCAGCTGCTGCGCGCAAATCTTCAATACGGCCATTCGTACATGAACCGATAAATACATAATCAATTGCGATTTCGTTCATTGGCGTACCTGGCTTCAAATCCATGTACTCAAGAGCGGCTTCCGCAGCTTTACGCTCATTCTCTGTTGGAAGATCAGCAGGGAATGGAACTTTAGCTGTAATGTTTGTTCCCATACCCGGGCTAGTTCCCCAAGTCACTTGCGGGATTAGCGCATCTACATCGAAGTGAACGACAGTGTCGTACTCTGCGCCTTCGTCAGTAGTAAGCTGTTTCCAAGCTTCAACCGATTCGTCGTAGTTAGCTGGCGCATATTGACGACCGCGAAGATATTCAAAAGTTGTTTCGTCCGGAGCGATAAGGCCTGCGCGAGCGCCTGCTTCGATAGACATGTTGCAAACGGTCATACGCTCTTCCATCGTCAAGCTTGTGATCGCTTCGCCAGTAAACTCAATGACGTAGCCTGTTGCAAAATCCGTTCCATATTGCGCGATAACGCCAAGAATCAAATCCTTCGCCGTTACGCCCGGCTTGCGAGTGCCGTTGAAGCGAACCTCAAGCGTCTTCGCTTTCGATTGCTGCAAGCATTGCGTAGCCATAACGTGCTCAACCTCGCTCGTACCGATACCGAACGCCAAAGCGCCGAATGCACCGTGAGTAGAAGTATGGCTGTCGCCGCAAACAATCGTTTTGCCTGGGTGCGTAAGTCCGAGCTCAGGGCCCATAACGTGAACGACACCTTGGTCGATGCTGTCTAGATCAAATAGCTTTACGCCGAAATCTTTACAGTTTTGCGTGAGCGTGTCGATTTGCTGCTTCGAGATCGGATCTGTAATGTTGAAGCGATCCTTCGTTGGTACATTATGATCCATCGTAGCGAAAGTAAGGTCCGGACGACGTACTTTGCGCCCCGACAGGCGCAAGCCTTCAAACGCTTGCGGCGACGTTACTTCGTGAACGAGCTGCAAATCGATATAAATAACACTTGGCTTGCCTTCTTCTTGATGAATGACGTGATTTTCCCAAATCTTCTCAAACATTGTCTTTTTCGTCATTATATTCACCCCATCGTTTCATTAAATCTTCTGCTTTTCTTAACTGAACCTACTATAGCATTTCTTTCTTCATTGATCCAAGATATAATATCTATAACGACTATAGGTAATAACTATAATGGAATTTTCGTTGATCTCGAATAAGTATAGAAGGGAAATAAATATGGAATTAAGACAATTAAATTATGTCATCCAAATCGCCTTGGAGAAAAACTTTTCTCGCGCTGCGGAGAAGCTGCATATTGCACAGCCCTCTCTGAGCCAGCAGCTGTCTAAGCTGGAACAAGAAATTGGCGTGCTGCTCTTTCGCCGAACGACCAATTCCGTTGAGCTGACACAGGCCGGTCAAGTATTTGTCGACAAGTCGCAAGCTATTCTAGATGCCGTCGAGCAGCTCAAGCAAGAGATGGACGATATGGCGCAAATGCGGCGGGGTCGCCTTGTCGTAGGCACGCTGCCCATTACAGGCTCGCATATCCTGCCGTTAGTCCTTCCGGTCTTCGGCGCGCAATACCCGCAAATCGAGGTTGTACTTGTCGAGGATACGACAGCCAAGCTGGAGCAGCTTACAGCGAGCGGCGGAACGGATTTAAGCCTGCTGTCCCTGCCTCTCATCGACAGCTCGCTAAGCTATGAGCCTTTCTTGGAGGAAGAAATTTGCTTGGCCGTCCCTCCCCAGCATCCGCTTGCTAAGCGCGTGGATCCAATCGATATCTCAGAGCTGCAAGAGGAACCGTTCATAGGACTCAAGCGCGGTCAAGGCTTCCGCCAAATTACGGTTGATTTATGCGAGCAGTCAGGCTTTTCTCCGCAGATCGTGTTCGAGAGCAGCAACATTGAAACGATACAATCGCTTGTAGCCGGCGGTATGGGAATTGCCTTTGTCCCGCAAATGCTGACGCGAATCAAAGGCTCTGAATTTGCGCCCGCTTATTTGCCGTTAAAGTCAAAACCGACTAGGACGCTGGTGGTCGCTAGCCGGAAGGGACGCTATCTATCGAAAGCTGCCGATGCCTTTATCCGTACATTGAACAAGACGATCAGCAGCATCCATAATTAAGCCTCATATATAGAAGGTCTACGATCTTCAAATACCGGAATTTTCGAACGAACCGAATCAACTAATGACAGATCAATATCCGCATAAAGAATCGTTTCCTCTTCGCCGGCTTCCGCAATCGTCTCTCCCCATGGGTCAAGGACAAGCGAGTGTCCGAAGAAATGAGCATCGCCGCTTTTGCCCATTCGGTTGCAAGCAATAACGAACATTTGATTTTCGATGGCGCGTGCTGTAAGCAGAGTACGCCAGTGATGAAGGCGCGGATGCGGCCATTCTGCGGGTACGAACAGCAGCTTGGCTCCGCCCAGCGCAAGCTTCCTTGCAAGCTCCGGGAACCGAATATCGTAGCAAATCATCATCCCTGCGTCTGCGCCTTCGATTTCAAGCCTCCCCAGCTTTTCCCCTGCTGCCAAATATTTCTCTTCATCCATAAGACGGAATAAATGAATTTTGGAATAGTCGGCTACGACGTTGCCTTCGCGATCGAAGGCATAAATCGTATTAAGCACTTTATCTTTCTTCAGTTCCGCGATCGAGCCACCAATAATGTGAACGTTATGCTTTTTGCTGAATGCAGACAAAAAGGCTTTCGTTCTTTCTCCTTCATGATCTGCTATCGACTGGATTTCTATTAATGCATACCCCGTATTCCACATTTCCGGAAACATAATGATATCCGGCTTAGGCAATGCGCTAACTGCTTCCTCCAGCATGCTCGCCAGCTTCGCGAAGTTCGCTTCCGGATTTCCCGCCTCTATATGCATTTGCAGCAGTGCAAGCCGCAATTGATTACTCATCTGCCATTCCTCCAGTATACCTTTTTCATCTAAGATAATTGCTTATTTTCCCTAATGATACCCTGTCATGGTTCTGTGTCAAGATGGGAAACGTAACAACAAGCTCTTTACCACATTACAATAGAGAAGGAGAATGTCTGTTATGCTTCCAAAACGAATAGCCGCGATGCTTGTGGCATGCTGCTCGCTTTTTCTGTTTGCCCAAGTTGCTGCCGCCCATCCTGCCCATGTCGCACCCAGCTCTGAGGTTGGTCTCAAGCCTGTACAGGTATTCGATGTAGCTGCCGGCAAAGTGATCAAAACGATCCCGAATGATGCAGAGTATCAATCCTTAGCAGGTTCATGGATCGGTTCCATTACGGGACTCGCACCCCAATTGACAAGCGACGAAAGCTGCAGCTATGTATACCGGGTGCCGCTTGAGAAAGCAGTGACGATTAAATCGGGCAACATTACGGTTACTTCCGATGATCTGTTTTTATTTTACTGCAAAGACAAACCGCCGCTGCTGCTCGTATTTGACGAGAAGCGCAGACCGTATTTGTTCTTGTTCAAGGCAGATATCAAACCGTTTATTAAAAAGATCGGCGTTCCCGCTACTTAGGGCATAATGCTTCTCATCTCCCCACATTCGTGCTACATTAAAGCTATTGTCTAACTAGATAGCGATTTTTCATGTGGAGTGTGAGGGAATGGAAACACAAATCGGGCAACACCTTATTCAACCTGCAGATCGGATGAATGGACTTCCGACGCAATTTTTTGCCAAGCTGGTCGCCAAAGCGAATGCCCAAACGGCCAAGGGACGCGATGTCATCAATTTGGGACAAGGCAATCCGGATCAGCCGACCCCACCCCATATTGTTGCGAAGCTGCAGGAAGCTGCTGCTAATCCGCTTTACCATAAGTATCCGCCGTTTAGCGGCTACCCTTTTCTCAAGGAAGCTGTTGCTAAGCGTTACAAAGAAGATTATAACGTAGATGTAGATCCAACGACTGAAGTTGCCATTTTGTTTGGCGGCAAAACTGGACTTGTCGAAATAAGCCAGTGCCTTCTGAATCCCGGCGATGTATGTCTTGTGCCAGATCCCGGCTATCCGGATTATTGGTCGGGCGTCGCGCTTGCGGGAGCCGAAATGGCCTTTATGCCATTAACGGACAAAAACGACTATTTGCCGGATTACGATGCCATAAGTCCAGAGCTCGCTGAACGAGCCAAGCTGATGTTCATGAACTACCCGAACAATCCGACAGGCGCAGTCGCGAATGCTGCATTTTATGCGGAAACGGTGGAGTTCGCCAAAAAGCACGGCATTGTCGTAGCAAGCGATTTCGCTTACGGCGCTATTGGCTTCGATGGAAATAAGCCGTTAAGCTTTCTTCAAACGCCAGGCGCTAAGGAAGTTGGCGTAGAATTTTATACGCTATCCAAAACCTATAATATGGCTGGCTGGCGCGTAGGCTTTGCGATTGGCAATTCAGAAATCGTCAAGCTTATTAACTTAATACAGGATCATTACTACTGCAGCTTATTTGGCGGTATTCAAGAGGCTGCCGCACTTGCTTTGACCGGCCCGCAGCAATGCGTAACCGAGCTTAAAGCAATGTATGAACGCCGTCGCGATGCTTTATTCGCCGCGCTTGATCGTATTGGCTGGGAAGCCGCTCGTCCGGGAGGCTCTTTCTTCTGCTGGCTGCCCGTAGCCGAAGGCTTCACCTCTGAATCGTTTGCCGATTTGTTGCTGCAGGAGGCAGACGTCGTGGTTGCTCCAGGCGTAGGGTTCGGGACGCATGGCGAGGGGTTTGTTCGTCTCGGCTTGCTTACGAATGAAGCACGCTTAGAGGAAGCGGTCGAGCGGATCGGAAAGCTGAATTTATTTTAGTACAAATCGGCCATTTGACTTTCTTTACAGCGGCATTGGATCGTGATATGCTTGTAGGAATTGAACATGAAACGTGATGACGGGACAATTAAGCAAGATGGGTCGCGATCAGAGAGTAAATTCCATGGGCTGCGAGAATTTACCGAAGGCCGCTTGCTGAACCTACCTCCGAGCGGCCGGCGATGAGCCGGACAGCGCCTTCTGTTACAGGCTTAAGCTGGACGATCCTACTTGTAGAGATCGTCAACAAAGGTGGTACCGCGGAAGCTAAGACTTTCGTCCTTTATGGACGGAAGTCTTTTTTGTTGTCACGAAACAAGCATAGGATGGGATTAACAATGACAGAACGTATAGTCGTAAAAATTGGCAGCAGCTCGCTCACGTCTGAGGAAGGCGGCTTAAACCGCGAACGCATTCATTATTTCGCTTCGGAACTCGCGATGCTTCACCAAAGAGGCAGCAGCGTGATGCTCGTGACATCCGGCGCAGTCGCAGCAGGTTTTCGTCAAATCGGTTATAGCGTTAAGCCGAAGATAGTGCATGAGAAGCAAGCCGCGGCCGCAGTCGGTCAAGCGCTGCTTATGCAGGCATATCAGGAAGCTTTCGGCGGATACGGCATCGTAGCCGCACAGATATTGCTGACGCGGGCTGACTTCTCCAATCGCCGCCGCATCCAAAATGCGCTGATGACAATTGAAGAGCTTTTGCGTCTTGGCATCATCCCGATCATCAACGAAAATGATACGGTTGCAACAGACGAGCTTGTCCTTAAATTTGGAGACAACGACAACTTATCCGCACTAGTCGCGGCCATGACGAAAGCTGCCCAGCTTGTGATCATTACCGATATGGACGGCTTGTACACCGAAGATCCGCGCAAAAACCCGCAAGCGGTCAAAATCGAGCGCGTTGACCAAATTTCCGACGATATTATGAAGCTTGCTGGCGGCGCTGGCTCCTCAGTCGGCACAGGCGGCATGCGATCCAAAATCGAAGCTGCGCGGATTGCCATGCGAGGCGGCGTGCATGCCTTTATCGGAAAAGTGCAGAAGGAAGGTGATTTGGCACTCGCCGTTGAAGGAAATGGCCGCGGCACCTATTTCGATACGAAGCTGAACAGCCTGCCGATGAAGAAGCAGTGGCTTGGCTTTCATTCGATGCCGCAAGGCAAGGTTGCCGTCGACGATGGCGCAGTGAACGCTCTGCTTGAAGGCGGCAAGAGTCTCCTGCCCGCTGGCGTTACGGATGTTCAAGGCGAGTTTCTGCCTGGCGACGTTGTTGAAGTTACCAATCGCCATGGCGAAACGCTTGGCCGCGGCGTCGTGAATTACGCCGCTTGGCAAATTCAAGCGGTTGCCGGTCTGACCACGGAGGAAGTGAAGCGCAGGGTCGACGTTTCCCGTATCGAATTTATTCATCGCGACGAATGGATTACATTGAAATAATAAGGAGGCTTCCTATTATGACCAGCGAAGTTAGACAGAAAGCAATATTAGCACAGGATGCAGCAGCCATTATGAATCGATTGACAACAGAACAAAAAAATACAGCGCTTATACATATGGCTGACGCCCTGCTCGCCAAGCAAGCTGCCATTATTTCCGCAAATGAGCTTGATTTGCAGCGCGGACGCGAGCAAGGCACAAGCCCTTCCCTGCTCGACCGACTCGCGCTTAATAGCGACCGTGTAGCCGCAATTGCTGAAGGACTTAGGCAAATCGTAGAACTGCCAGACCCTGTCGGCGAGCTGCTTGAGCATTTTGACCGTCCAAATGGGCTGAAAGTTGAAAAAGTAAGAGTGCCGCTCGGCGTTATAGGCATGATCTATGAGGCGCGTCCGAACGTAACCGTCGATGCAGCAGGCCTTTGCCTGAAGACCGGAAACAGCGTTGTCCTTCGCGGCGGATCGGCGGCAATCGAATCGAATCGCAAAATTGTAGAGGTTCTCAAACATGCGCTTGCCGCAACAGCAATGCCAGCCGATGCCATTCAGCTTATCGAGGATTCAGATCGCGCTTCGGTTAACGAAATGCTGAAGCTCAACGGTCTGCTCGACGTTGTTATTCCGCGGGGCGGCGCTTCGCTTATTCGCAACGTAGTTGAAAATGCAACGGTCCCTGTCATCGAAACAGGCGCTGGCATTTGCCATACATTTGTGGATGCAAGCGCCGATTACAATATGGCTGTCGAAATTGCCTTTAATGCAAAGGTACAGCGCCCTTCTGTATGCAACTCCCTGGAAACTCTGCTTGTTGAGGAATCTTTTGCCGATAAGCATCTTTCACAGCTTGCTGATCGCTTCATTCAGGCTGGTGTTGAGCTTCGCGGCTGCGAGAGAACCGTTGCTCTGATTTCTGGCGCCAAGCCTGCTACGGATGAGGATTATAGCACAGAATATAATGACTATATTATGAATATACGTGTCGTTCCGCATCTTGACGCTGCTCTTGCTCATATCCGGCGGTTCGGCACCAAGCATTCCGAATGTATCGTAACGGAAAATGCGCAGCATGCTGACCGTTTTATTCAAGAAATTGATGCTGCAGCCGTTTATCATAATGCCTCCACCCGCTTCACCGACGGCTTCGAATTCGGCTTCGGTGCGGAAATCGGCATTAGCACGCAAAAGCTGCACGCACGCGGACCAATGGGCTTGCCTGCCCTGACTTCGACTAAATACCGGATTTATGGAACTGGTCAAATACGAGGTTAATGCTGCCTGCACAACGGCAAGCTAAATAAAATTCAAAATGAAATGACGGAGGTATACAACAATGACCCTACTGACACAAGCTGGCATTGCCAGTCTGCAAATCTGCTTCTATGGCGCCGGATCGATGGCCGAGGCGATCGCACGAGGATTAATAAACAAAAAGCTGGTTGAACCAAGCCGCATCTCCATGCTTAATCGGCAAAATGAAGAGCGACTTAACGAGCTTAATGAGACTTATGGCGTACAAACGATCGTTCAAGGCTCAAGCAACGAAGCTTACTTGCGTGAAGCGGATATTATCTTTTTGGCGATGAAGCCGAAGGATGCAGCCGCTGCTATCGCTTTTATTCAGCCTTTGGTTTCGCCAAAGCAGCTCATTATTTCGGTAATCGCAGGCTTGTCCATTAACGCAATCGAGAAGCTTCTTGGCGGGAAAGGTGCAGTTGTCCGGGCAATGCCGAACACTTCAAGCACGATAGGTCTTGGAGCTACCGGGATCAGCTACTCGAAGAGCGTAACTTCGCAGCAGCAAATCGTAACGGAGGCGATCTTCAGCTCCATCGGCATCAATGCCGTCGTTGATGAATCGCTGCAGCAGGCCATAACCGGCGTGTCCGGAAGCGGACCTGCCTATGTGTATTTTTTCATGGAATCCATGATTGCATCTGCTATCGAGCTTGGCATCTCCGAGGCTTCGGCTAAAGAGCTAGTCGTTCAAACTGTTCTTGGTGCGGCGGAGATGGTCCGATACACTGGCGAAGAGCCTGCAGAGCTGCGCCGTAAAGTATCATCGCCTAACGGCACGACGCAAGCTGCCATTGAGCTGATGGCCGAGAACCATTTCCTAGAAACGATCAATAAGGGCGTTAAACGCTCTGCCGAACGCGCAGGCGAGCTCGGAGCAGATATTGAGAGGAGCATTAAGGAATGAACGGAGTATGTATCGCAACCTATCGTTCCTATGACGATAAAGCCGATTTTAACAAAAAGGCGCTTTCGATAGCAGTCGGTTTGACGGTTGGCAGCTGGACAGAGCTTCCCGAAGCGCAAAAAGCGGATATGGAGAAGCATCTTGGCAAAGTGCTGTCCGTTAACGTGCATGAGCCGGAAAACGCATTGCCAGGCGAGCGTTATGCTGACATTCGGATCGCTTATCCTGACATTAACTTCAGCTGCGATCTGCCTGCCCTTCTCGTTACCGTGTTCGGTAAACTTTCGATGGATGGCAAAATCAAGCTGCTTGACCTTGATGTATCAGAGGATTTTGCTTCTGCTTTCCCTGGACCGAAATTCGGCCTAAACGGTGTTCGTGACCTGCTTGGCGTTGCGGAACGGCCGCTTCTGATGAGTATTTTCAAATCGGTTGTCGGCTACGATCTTGCAAACCTGCAGGATCAATTCTATAAACAAGCGCTTGGCGGAGTTGATCTGATCAAGGATGATGAGATTCTGTTTGAAAATCCGCTTACGCCGCTTGAGAAGCGTGTTGAAGCTTGTATGGACGCCGCACGCCGCGCGGAAGCGGAAACAGGCCAGAAGCTGCTCTATGCGGTTAATTTGACCGGACCTACGTCTCAGCTTGCCGCGAATGCACGCAAAGCAATAAATGCTGGAGCCAACGCGTTATTGTTCAACGTTCTTGCATATGGCTACGATGTGCTTCACGAGCTTAGCAGCGACAAAACGATAAATGTACCAATTGCAGCGCATCCCGCAATGGCAGGCGCTATGTACCCATCGCCGCATTACGGAATTAGCGCCTCGCTCCTGCTTGGGAAGCTCATGCGTCTAGCAGGTGCAGATCTCGTCTTGTTTCCGTCCCCTTACGGCTCAGTCGTAATGCCGAAGGAAGAAAATTTGGCAGTTAAGGATGCTTTGCTTGAGCCGCTTCATGGCCTGCGGGCCAGCTTCCCTGTACCGTCTGCTGGTATTCATCCCGGTCTTGTTCCGCTTATTCTAAAAGATTTCGGAACAGGTGTAGTCGTTAATGCCGGCGGCGGCATCCACGGCCACCCGATGGGCACGGCTGCAGGTGGACAAGCCTTCCGCCAAGCTATCGCAGCTGCATTAAACAATATGCCGCTTCGCGAAGCTGCAGCACAATCAGGCAATGAAGCGCTGCAAGCGGCTATAAACGCTTGGGGGATCAAAGAGTAATGAGTGACATCAATTCAACTAAGAAACGCATTGTGTTCTGTGATTTTGACGGCACGATTACTGTTAATGACAACATCATCGCTATCATTAAACATTTTAACCCAGAAGGCTGGGAGAAGATTGCTGAGCAAACGATTTCGCAGGAGCTGACGATCAAAGATGGTGTCGGACAATTATTCCGCCTTCTCCCTGCTTCCATGCAAAAGGAAGTCATTGCATTCAGTATATCCAACGCGCGGATTCGGGAAGGATTCCGTGATTTTCTTGCTTTTTGCAAAGAGCAGGAGATTGAATTTTTCGTTACGAGCGGCGGCATCGACTTTTTTGTTTATCCGATTCTTGAACAGTTCGGCATTCCAAGTGATCATA
Organism: Paenibacillus sp. Y660; assembly: GCF_057221575.1. Taxonomy (NCBI): domain Bacteria; kingdom Bacillati; phylum Bacillota; class Bacilli; order Caryophanales; family Paenibacillaceae; genus Paenibacillus; species Paenibacillus sp. Y660. The sequence goes on from NZ_JBXBBJ010000002.1 coordinate 54,790, forward strand.
TCTATTGCAATGGCAGCGACTTTAGCGGCGAGAGAATTGAGATATTGTGGCCAAATCCATGCGATGAGCACTGCAGCAACGATTGCGGCATGTGCAAAACGACCATTATGCGCCGCTTTCCGGCCGATCAATTCGAGCGTATTATTATCGGTGACAGCGTAACTGATTTTGAAGGTGCAAAGCTCGCTGATGTTGTGTTCTCACGTTCCCATCTGACCGTGAAATGCAAGGAGCTTGGGCTTGTGCATCATGAATATGAAAATTTCCATGACATTATCCAATTTATGAATGCTGAAAGGACGACTTCGAAATGAGCTTTCAACAAATCGCCTTAGAAGATAAACAACGTGCGCTTTCCGAGCTTCGCGACGTAAAGGAGTTATTCGCCTCGCGCGGCTGGTTTCCAGGAACAAGCGGCAATCTATCGATTCGTGTCGGTGATTTCAAGCCCGATGATTTTCAATTCGCAGTTACGGCAAGCGGCAAGGATAAAACCGTTCATACGCCAGAAGACTATTTGTTCGTTGACCAAGACGGCAAGCCTTGCGAGGCTACTCGCCTCAAGCCATCGGCAGAAACGCTTATCCATTGCGAAATCTACAAGCTGACTGGCGCAGGCGCCATTTTTCACGTTCATACTGTCTTCAACAGCGTTATCTCTGAATATTTCTGGGATCGCAAGTCAGTTCCGGTTGACGGCGTTGAGCTCATTAAAGGCTTTAACATCTGGGATGAGGAAGCGCATATCGATATTCCAATCGTCTCCAACTTCGCTCACATCCCTTCTATCGTACCTGAGGTTACGGACCGCATCATTCCTAACATCCCTGGCATCTTGCTGCGCAAGCACGGCATTTATGCTTGGGGCGCCAATGCTTTTGAAGCAAAACGCCACCTTGAAGCGTTTGAGTTTATTTTTGAATATGTATACCGTTTGGAGCTGCTGCAGCGCGGCAATCGCTAATTTTTCAGAACAATACTAGTAGTAAAACAGGCGTCTCATCAGCATGTTTGGTGATGGGACGCCTGTTTTTTTATAACTGCTGCAATCCAAATAACCCCTTCTGGCTGCAGAACAAAGTAACTCACCTGCTCAACAAAGCAACACACTGCACAAACTACAATAGAAACCTTACATGACTCACAAATTGAAGAGCTGCGTTGCAGAAACGGCAGAAACGCAGCAGAACCCGCTCATTAGTAGTATACGAGGCTGCATTAATGGATTCTGATGCACAAATTGCAACGTTTATCGAGCAGCTAAGATACCGTCCAAACATTGCATCATCGTCATCATCGCACTGTCGCTAGCCATTTTCACTCTTTTACAATTGAATCTTTGCTCTCTATTTCAACTATTTCAACAAATTGCTGCGGACAAGATCGAATATAGGAGGCGATTAGCTTCAACGAATGAGGAGCGGCCTCTAGGAAACGCTCAAATAAATTGTTTACAGCGCTTAGCAGTTCTTCATCACGATCCACATCGCTTAACGCGGCGGCACTCCATTGCAAGCCCAGCATGGCATTTCGCGCCCCAAGAACTTTTTTCGTGTCCTCAAGCAATTCAAGCATAGGTGCATCACCAAAGAATCGAAGCCCACCTGTCACTCCAGACCAGTAACTCGGCTTATCCAGCAAATACGATATCCAGGCATAATACTCACTTCTCGAATGTTTGGCATGATCATACATCACTCTGAACATGCACAACGCCTGCTGTCCCATAGTGAGCTGGGAAATTGCAGCCGTTTTAACTGAAGCATCTTTTCCACGAATTTGTTGAAAAGTAGGCTCCATGCATGCCCATCCCAATCTTTCATCATCCAATGAATCGAATTCCTTCTTTCCAATTGCAACTAATGTCATTCAATCTCTCCTTTTCCATTAACTAACTTCCTGACATCCTATGCATAATTGAGGTCTTACACCGATGTCACTCAAAAGAATACGACAGAAATAATCAGTTGTAAATAAAAGGATATTCATTATTAACCTCGCTCAGTATAATTACATATTGACTTTGACGTAACGGAAATGTTCATAATGGCATGAGGGGGTTGATCGGTTTGAAGGTGCATGAGGCTGCCAAGCAGCTCGGCGTTACGCCGCGCACGCTGCGGTTTTACGAAGAAAAAGGGCTAATTAGTCCTAACAAAGCTTTAGAAAATAATTATCGATCCTACTCCGATGGAGATCTTATTCGGCTTCGCTGGATTATTTCGCTGCGAGAGCTGGGGATGCCTATAGCGGCAATTCAAGAGGCGCTATCTGTCTTGCATCAGCCGGAAGCCTTTATACGCAAAGTTGACGGAGCACGTGCCCAATTGTATGAACAATGGATTACGACGACTAAATCGCTCCAAGCACTAGACGAAACGATCATGGCATGGCAGAGAGGCGGCGAAGCCATTCTTACGCAGGCGGAGTGCGCTGCCGAGGAAATGAAGCATAACCGCATTCTGCGAGCGTCCTGGAGCGATCAGTGGAATTATGATGAACTGGCGCTCAGCTACGGCTACAACGCGCCAATGGTGTCGCTTGAAGGTGTACTGTCAGAAGAGCAATATCACCAAACGCTCTTAAAAACAGTCGAATGGCTGGATCCTCGCGCAGAAGAGCTTGGCCTCGAATTAGGAGCAGGCAGCGGAAACCTATCCGTACTATTAGCTTCAGTCTGCTCAAGGCTAACCGTCGTAGAGCAATCAGCAGAAATGCTCGCGATACTGAGAGAGAGGCTGCCTCAAATCGATGCGAAGCAGGGCAATTTACTCGCCCTTCCATTAGCTGCTCAAAGCTATGCCTTTATTGGCTGCAGCTTCGCCATGCACCATTTGACTCCATCTCAGCAGCTGCTGGCTCTGGAAGAGATGGACAGAGTGCTTCTAAACGGTGGGCGTCTTGTCATTAGTGGACTAATGGCTCAGTACAATGAATGTCAGTCTGATTCGAACAATCAGCTCTCCGCTTTCCCTGCCAACTGGACGCAAATCTTTGCTCCAGCTCTTGTTCACTGGCTTGAAGAAAGAGGATATTCAACGGTTACCAACAGCATAAGTCCGAGTTCATGTCTCCTATATGCCAGCAAGCCATAATTCTGCTCATGAATCATTTATTCCAATAAAAAAGCTAAGCCTCATGGCTTAGCCTCTTCCTCCGCGAAACTTTTGCGCATGAGCGCGCGCCTCATCGGCATTCGTCACCCGATTGCGGCTCCATTCAATCAATATCCGGTCAATGTATCGCAAGCTTAGCTTGCCGGCGAAGACCGCTTCTTTGAGCGCAAAACGAATGATTTCATCGGTATAACGATCATGATCAAGCCAGCCGGAAATCGTCTCGCATTCAATTGGGGACAATAGTCTCCCAAACTCTTGCTCGAAAACGCTAAATAAATCCGATGATGACACGGCTTGCGGCTTCAAAGGCTGACGCTCAGCCTTCTTCGTCTCCCGCTTCTGCTCCGCTGTCAAAGCAGCAGCTTTCAGCAGCCAGCCCGTCCAATTGTAGCGCTCCGACTGCATGCCTGTCCCGATGTCGACATATTCATCAATCGTCAGAAAATCATCCTTCATGAGCCGCCCAAGCATTTGGCCAACCTCTCGGCCTGTCAGCCCCATCCGATCTGCCAGCTCCTCCGGCGTCGGAAAATCATTCCTATCCGCTTCCATATATACCATGATTTGAAGCAGCATCATCGCCTCAGAGTCCGACAAATCAAGCTGGCGGTATGTGCGCAGGAGCATCGCAGATACATGAACGCCGCCCTCCTGCAATGCAGCGGCCATTCCATGCGAATACGCCTTCCATATCTCGTTGTTCACTGCCGGCTGCCTCCTATACTAACCTTTATGACAAGTTCGCTTGGCGAACAAGATTGTACGTATCTCTCGCGATTAACAGCTCTTCGTTAGTAGGAACGACAAGCACTTTTACGCGTGAGCTGTCCTTTGTAATTTCACGCGCATCCTTGCGGCGTTCAGCGTTGCGTTCTTCATCAAGCTCAATTCCAAGGAATGAAATGCCTTCGCATATTTCTTTGCGCAAAGCTGCTGAATTCTCGCCGACGCCAGCTGTAAACACGATGGTGTCCACGCCGTTCATCGCGGCAGAGTAAGCGCCGATATATTTTTTCACCCGATAAGCATACATGTCGAAAGCGAGCCTCGCATTCTTATCACCGTCAAGCATCGCCTCGGTAACCTCGCGCATGTCGCTGCTTATACCGGAAATAGCCAGCATCCCGCTATGTTTGTTAAGCATAGAATTAACTTCATTTAATGTCAATTCTTCTTTATTCATCACGAATGGCACAATTGCCGGATCGATATCGCCGCTTCTCGTACCCATCATTAGCCCTTCCAATGGAGTCATGCCCATGCTCGTATCAAATGATTTTCCGTCTAAAATAGCCGCTAAGCTTGCGCCATTTCCGATATGGCAAGTAATCATTTTGAGCGATTCCAACGGTTTCTTTAAATAATCGGCAGCCTGAGCGCTTACATAAGAATGCGAGGTTCCATGAAAGCCATATCTCCGAATTTTGTGACGGCGGTACAATACCGTCGGGATCGGATACAAATAAGACGTGTTCGGCATCGTCTGGTGAAATGCCGTATCGAATACGACTGCTTGAGGAACATTAGGAAGATTCGTTTCTACCGCAGTAATCCCCATCATATGCGCAGGATTATGCAGCGGAGCAAGATCGAACAGCCTGCGAATTTCAAGCTTTACATCCTGCGTAACAAGCACCGAGTTGCTGAATACTTCACCGCCGTGAACGACGCGATGGCCAACGGCATCAATTTCATTCAAATGACTGATAGCACCAAACTCTGGATGCGTCAGCATATCCACTACGCGCTTAACCGCGGTAACATGATCCAATATTTCACTTACATGGCGCACCTCGGGCTTGTCGATTGGTTCATGCGTGACGATGGAGGAATCCATCCCGATGCGCTCTACTCGGCCGCTCGCAAGCACCGATTCATCCCGCATGTCGTAGAGCTGATATTTTAACGAGGAGCTTCCTGCATTGATGACTAATACTTTCATTAGATCCGATCCCCATCCTTATCGTATTTGAAGAAGCCGACGCCAGACTTGACGCCAAGATGCCCGGCACGGACCATTTTTTTCAGCACGATGGATGGACGGTATTTAAGCTCGCCATACTCGCGGAACATACGGTCCAGCGCTGCCAGCACAGAATCAAGGCCAAAGCGGTCGCACATTTCAAATGGACCATGCTGGAACGAATAGCCGATCCGCATTGCATTGTCAATATCCTCCGCAGATGCAACGCCCTCCTCAAGCACATGCAGCGCTTCATTAATGAATAAGCAGATGAGGCGCGACGTTACGAAGCCCGGGGATTCGAATACCATGACACCTTTTTTGTTAATAACCTCTTCTACAAAATGCTTCGTATGTATAAAGGTTTCCTCTGATGTCTTCAGACCTCGAACAATTTCAACCAGATCAATTTTGAATACCGGATAGATAAAGTGCATGCCAATAACACGTTCAGGGTGCTTCGTTACACTGGCAAGCTCCGTCAGGCTCAGCGTAGACGTATTGCTTGCAAGAATAACAGCAGGTCCGCATATATGGTCGATATGCTCGAATACCGCTTTCTTCAATTCCAAATCCTCTGTTATCGTTTCAATGACAAGCTCGCACTCGGCTAATCGATCATAGCTGGTTGTTGCCTCAATTTTATTCATGATCAGCTTCTTCTCGGATTTCGTGAGCGCCCACTTCTCGATTTGCTTATCCAGACTTAATTCTATCATTTGTTTACCATACTCAAGACGCTCATCCGAGTGCTCGATGATGATAACATCCAATCCTTTCGAAGCAAGCATCTCTGCAATGCCTTGCCCCATTGTTCCTACCCCAACCACGCCTACTGTTTTTATATGCAATGTAATAGCTCCTTTAAAATGGTGAGTTTGCCTCGTAAAGTAGAAGCATTCTCTGCAAATATAGTTCAACCTTATTATAACGGTTTTCATCAAAAAAAGAAGGCGGACAGACACTCCGCCTTCAAATTGTAATATTGTAAACGCTTTATGCTGCTGAGTTTGACTTAAAGAGGCTTCTAAACTCATCTCCGCTTAGTGTTTCCTCTCGAAGCAGCGTTTCTAGCGATTGTGTAAAGATAGCACGCTTCGACTCAAGCGTCGCTTTCGTTTGCAGCATCAGCTCATCTAGAATCTCGCGGTTGATGTTCGCATAAGCCTCCTTGGTTATCATCGATGCATCAATGATGCCAAGATCCGTTAATCCGGATTCAACCAGCGTTTTGACAATGCTCATCGATTGCTCAAAGTCGCCTCGCGAGCCTGTGCTTCGACCGCCGTAGAACATTTCCTCTGCAGCAGCTCCGCCTAGCGCAATCATAATTTGACCATTGAGGAACTGCTTCGTATAAAGATACTGATCCTGCTGCGGGTTGTGGCGTACATAACCTAGCGCTTGTCCGCGCGGCGATAACGCAACCTGCGATACGCTTCCTGGTCGAACAACCTCAGCCATAATGGCATGTCCAAGCTCATGGAGCGCGATGCGCTCACGTTCTTCCTTCGTAGCTTCCCGATCCGTCTTCTCGCCCATCATGACTTTATCTATGGCCATGGACAGATGGTTTTCGCCTATTTTGTCGCTGCTTTCCCGCATCGCATAAATCGCCGCTTCGTTCATCACGCTCTCAAGCTGAGCGCCCGAGAAACCAAATGATTCTTTTGCAATACGATCCAAGTCAACATTCTCGTCAATTGGTTTATTTTTTGCATGGATGTTCAAAATATGCAGCCTGCCCTTCTTATCCGGCAAATCGACTCCAATATGGCGGTCGAAACGGCCTGGACGCAAAAGCGCGCTGTCGAGCATTTCCTTGCGGTTGGTAGCCGCTATCAACAAAATACGTGGCGACTCATTTGCATAGATGCCGTCCATCTCCGTCAATAGCTGATTTAAGGTTTGGTCATATTCACGCTGCTGGCCGCCGTCTCTTTTGCCGCCAATAACCTCAATCTCATCGATAAATATGACCGCACTGCTTTTTTTCGCTTTATTCGCCTTCGTGCGGGCATCCTTGAACAAATCACGCACGCGTCCCGCACCTACGCCGACATACATCTCTACGAACTCACTGCCCGAGGCAGCCAAATAAATCGAATCCGTATACTGCGCAGCCGCCTTTGCAAGCAGAGTCTTGCCTGTTCCTGGAGGACCTGAAAGCAAAATGCCTTTCAGAGGCCGGATGCCGAGCTTAGCAATCTGCTCTTGATGGACAAGAAAATCAAGCGCCTCTACAAGCTCCTGCTTTGCCCGCTCCTGCCCTCCAATTTGATCGAAGGTTAGTGGTGTCGACTTCGCCTCAGTGCTTCGCTTTTGGCTCGACATAGCCGTTAGCTTGCCTTTGCCTCGCGCTGCATAGACTACCACAAAGCCCAATACGCCAAGCATCAGTATGGGAAAGACATTTTGGCCAATAAAAATTAAAAAAGCAATGAGTACAGGTACAATTCCGATTGCGATTTCCACTCCGTATTTTCTCATATTACCATGCCTCCAATTGAGCTGGCGTACGTGGAAGCACAACATATTTTACTGCTTCTTTATTCGTAATCGTTATATATACGTTGTTGTCATCCATCACTGTTGCAATTGTTACATCCTTCATCGCTTTTGCTGCTTTGTTCATTGCTTCTGGAATGCTCGAATACGTTTTTGTTTCCATCGCTTCTGCAACCTCGAACATCGAGGAATACCATAGATCATCCAGCTGCTTGCTGGATTTTTCTTTTATATCCAGCACTAGCTTGCGGTCACCAAACACGTTTTTGCCGTTTTCAGAAATATTCTCGTATATATCTCGGATGTTAGCATTTGGCGCCAACTCCACCTGAATAGTCACTTGTTCGCTGTCCATTACCGGTTTGCCAGACGATACTACGCCTTGCACTTCATTAACAACCTGCTCCAATGGCGCTGCTACAGCAACTTGATTATAAATGGCCCAGCCGCCAAACAAAACGGAAGCCGAAATTGCAGCGGTAATGATTACCGGCATCACACGTGGTTTTATCATAATGAAATTACCTCCCGCAACTATATATTGATCTTTCCGTATATCAATTCCGCTATACGAAAGTATATCATGTTAAGCTGCGAGATTCGTCCATCAATATAAGGAAACGGAGCCTTAGGGCTCCGTTTTGGCAGGCAATTTATAAGAATCAATGAAGGTTCCGTCATCAAAGCTATAGAAATCGTAAAAGGAATGCAGAGGCTTCTGGCCATCATCATAATAGACTTCCCAAATCGGTTTTCCACCAAACAGGCCAGGTTGAATTCGTTTAATATTCGCGTCTGGCTTCTCATTATTAAACGAACTTTTCAGCGTTTGCTCCGACACGGCATCATCCGCATTAATGATCTTGGGCAATTGATCTTCGGTCAGCCATACGAATACCTTATCATCCGCTTGATTTACGCCTTCAACAACCCAGCTCTCTTTGCTCCATATATGATGATATACATTATTAATAGAAGCTAGATCAGCCGCTTTTGTTGCTTGCTCCTTGGCATCCTTTATGGCTGACCACTCTGGACCTTGTATATCGCGAAAATAAATAAAGAAAAAGGTGATCAGCAGCAAAAGACTAGCGACGATCAAAAACAACCATTTCTGCAGCGTCATAAACGGCGGACGTTTTCTAGCGATTACGCGCATTAGGCTTGCAGCAAGCGATCGAAGCTCGCTTGCGCCTCGTAACGAATTTTCTGCTCATCGAGGAAGGTGCATTCGCCGTCTTTGAGTACTTGCCGCCCGTCAATCCATACATGCGCAACGTCGCGTCCGGATCCGGAGTAAACCAAATGCGAGATCATATCCGTCTTCGGATAGAAATGCGGCTGCTCGATGTTAATAGCGATAAAATCAGCCTTCATTCCTTCTTTCAAGCTGCCGATTTGATCCTGCTGCCAAATGGATTTGGCTCCGTAGACAGTACCCAGCTTTAATGCCTCAATTGCCGGAATTGCGGTTGGATCGCCTGACACGCCTTTGTGCAGCAGAGCAGAGAACCGAATTTCCTCAAACAAATCCAAATTATTGTTGCTTGCGACACTGTCCGTTCCAAGCGATACGGTCACGCCGGCACGAAGCAGGTCGGGTACGCGCGCGATGCCGCTCGCAAGCTTAAGATTGCTTACTGGGTTATGCGATACCGCTACCCCCTTGGCAGCAAGGATCTCGATCTCAGCATCGTTTAGATGCACGGCATGCGCAACGAGCGCTGGGCGCGAGAAGAAGCCAAGCCGCTCCAAATGCTCAACGGGACGAACGCCGTAATCCCTAACATTTTGCTCAACCTCAGCTAATGTTTCGGACATATGCGTATGCAGCGGCAAGTTGTAATCATGTGCTGCCTGGACAAACCGTTCAATATAATCCGGCGGACATGTATAAGGCGCATGCGGAGAAATCATCGTTGTAATGCGGCCATCCGCTTTGCCGTTCCAATCGCGCGCGAATGCGATTGCCTCAGCAAGCTTTGCCTCTTGAACGTCCGGCGGGCATAGGCCAATTACACCTCGTGTCAATACGCCGCGGATACCGCTCTGTTCTACCATTTGTGCAACCTGATCCATCCGATCATACATATCGACAAAAGCCGTTGTACCCGAGCGGAGCATTTCAACAATAGCAAGAGCGCTGCCGGCACGCGTATCCTGATCGACATATTTTCCTTCCATCGGCCACATTTTCTGCTCTAGCCATACTTGCAGATTCTGATCATCGGAGTATCCCCGCAGCAGGCTCATCGCCGCGTGGCCATGTGTGTTAATAAGGCCTGGCATAAATGCCAGCTTGCTTCCGTCGATTTTTTGGACGCCTTCTGAAAGCTGTACAGGCGCTTCCGTACCTATATAGGTAATCCGGTCATCCGTAACGACCATATGTCCCTTAAACGTTGGATTTGCATCATCCATCGTAACAAACAAACCATCTTCAATCCAAATCTGACTCATCCTTGGACTCTCCTTCTCTAACTAAATAGTAGGCTAAGCTAAGCAGCTCCTTCGTGAAATCCGCGTTATGTATTCGAATCTCATCCGGAACACGCAGGATGGCAGGCGCAAAGTTCAATATCCCCTCTACGCCTGCCTCCACGAATTGATTGGCGACATTTTGTGCTTCAAAAGCCGGCACCGTTATAATGCCAATTCTAATCTTTTGCTCCGAAACGGTATTCGCCAATTCGCTCATAGGCAGCACGATCAAATTGTTAATGCTCGTTCCGATTTTGCTTGGGTGCACGTCGAATACGGCCGTAATTTGCATGTTGTCCTTCGAGTATTTATTGTAATTGCATAAGGCATGTCCTAAATTGCCGGCTCCCACCAATGCAACCTTAATCGTCTGATCAACCTTCAAAATCTGCCGTATCTTTTCAATTAAATAAACGACGTCATAGCCGACACCCTTGCGCCCAAAATCACCGAAATAAGCAAGATCCTTACGGATTTGAGCAGGATTTAGATCAAGCTTCACGCCTAATTCTTGTGATGAAACGGTTTGAATTTCGCGATTATGCATTTCGTTCAATACTTGGAGATAAATCGGGAGCCTTCTGACTACGGCCTCCGATATTTTCGTTTGCTTCATCGCTTCTCCTCCTCAGCACTAGACGCAGCTTGACTCAACTGCGGAACTTCCTGCTTTTCTTCCGACAACCATTCCCGCATCCGTACAATCATTTGATCCGTATGCATCGTTTCGATTTTTGGACCCGGCAAGGAATATAAGAAATGCTTCCCATAGTACGTATCAATTACCCTCGTATCATATATGATTACAATACCCTTATCCTGCGATGTTCTTACAAGCCTTCCGAAGCCCTGTTTAAAGCGTATAACCGCTTGAGGAATAGACAGCTTCATAAATGGGTTTTGCTTTTGACGCTGCAGCATTTCAGCCTTGGCCTCTGCTAATGGATGATTCGGCGGCTGGAATGGCAATCGAACGATAGCCAGGCAAATCAAAGCTTCGCCAGGAATATCTACACCTTCCCAGAAGCTGCTCGTACCAAGAAGAACAGACTCAGGCGTCTGGCGGAATCGTCTAGTGAGCTTTGTACGGTTGCCGCTGTCGATGCCCTGTCCGAGTACTTGAATGCCTGCTGCGCTTAATTGATCCTTAAGCGGCTCATATACCTGCTTAAGCATCCGGTAGGACGTGAACAGCACGAGCATTCTGCCGTTCGTTTCCTTTGCAGCGTCAGCGAGCGATTTTACAAGCATATCCAAGTAAGAATCATCTACAGCAGCGCCTCGCAGCGCCGGAAAATTACGAGGTATGACAACGAGTGCCTGCTCCCTATAGTTGAAGGGCGAGGGAAGCTGTACGGTTTTAAGCTTTCCTTGCTCTTCATAGCCAGTCAGCCCGAGCTGCTCTGATGCATATTGAAATGATTTTTGCACCGATAACGTTGCTGACGTCAATACGATGCTCTCTTTTACATCAAAGAAGTACTTTTGAAGCTGCGCGCTTACATCTACAGGAACGCCATACAATTGTACAGACCGATGACGGTAAGTGCTGCTCGCCTCGATCCAAAATACCGAATCCGCAAGATCAAGCTTTATAAAGGTCCGCAGCTCATCCTTAAGACGCGATAAATCGCGAACGGCTCCGTTAAGATCGGTAATGATCGCCTGTACGCCAGAATCGTCTACTCGGTCTTTAATATCGGTAACCATCTTGTCGACAGTGCGAACTACACGGTTAAGCTCGGTATGTAAATTCTCTTCAACTGTAACGCCATCTTCCCAGCTTGCTGGAAGCTCGTTTTTCTTAAGGCGGCACACAGACTGCCCATTCTCGGTTGGACTATCCGAAGAGGTAGACGTAAAGCTATAAAGCATTTCAAATAGTTTATCCCAGTGCTCCTTAATCTCTTGAAAAATAGGAATAACCGTATCAATCGTCTCCAGCCAGGAAGCTTGGTGAGCGTCATCCTCGTACATAAGCTTCTGACGCAGCGCAGGCAAAAGCCCTGAACGATTGTCCTTGAACAAGCGAAGCACAGCCTGTGTCAAAGAAAAATAATTGATTTGCATGCCGAGATGCTTGCCAGCCACCTCTTCAACATGATGCGCTTCATCAATAATAAGATGAGAATAGGCCGGAAGCAAACGATGATCGGCTTGAACGTCCGTAAACAGCATCGAATGATTCGTTATCGTAACGTCCGCAATATTCGCTTCATGCTTAGCACGGTGATAGAAGCATCGCTTGAACCATGGACAAGCCCGATTCAAGCAAGAATCCGTGTCGCTTGCTACCGTTGACCAAAATTCGGCGCCTTTGTTGCCAAAGTTAAGCTCCTCCTGATCGCCTGTCTCCGTCTCGCCAAGCCAGACAACCATCTGTGCTGCAGTGACCGTGTCCTCAATTGGCGAAACAAGGTCTTTGGTATTTACTTTTCCTTCGAATTTGCGCAGACATAAGTAGTTGCCTCTGCCCTTGAAGATAGAAGCTCTAAATTCGAATGGCAAAATGTCCTCGAGAAGCGGCAAATCACGCTGTCTCAGCTGCTCCTGCAAGTTGATCGTATGCGTACTGACGACAACCTTCTTGCCGTTCTGAATGCCATAGTAAAGGGCAGGAATTAAATAACCGAGCGATTTTCCTGTACCTGTTCCCGCTTCGATAAGCAAATGCTGATTTTGATTGAGCGCGCCGAACACTTCTTTAAACATCGATACCTGCGCTTCACGCTCTTCATAATTTTCGAACTTTTGCTCAAAGCGCTGCCTGACGTCAGCCAAATAATTGTCGAAAGATACATCCGTTAATGGCAAAGCGTCGCTGCTGCCTGTACGGGCAGGCTGCTCATCGCTCCATTCTCTTACCTTCATCGCAAATTGATTGAAGTAATCGTATTCATTCGATTCAAAGACGGTACGATACTCCATCTGCTGCTGCGTATGCTTAATAAACCAGCACAAATCGCTGCCATCGTCTACAAGCGCAGATAGCCGCTGCAAAGTGAGCAGCGGCAGTTTGCGAAGCTTTGTAATCGTTTCGATAAGCAATAGCGCGGTTGCCCTTGCATCGCTATCGGCACGATGATGCTGATCATGCGGTATTCCGAAGAGCTCAGAAACGGCTCCGAGCTGATACGTATTTATTGTAGGATATAAAATGCGAAGCAATTCAATCGTATCCAGCCTTCGGCCGTTAAGGGCACGCATGCCGCAGCGGGCTAGCGCTTGATTCAAAAAGCCGGCATCGAAGCCGACATTATGAGCAACTAGCACTGCATCATCCAATAACGGAACAAGCTTGGCGATGACCTCTTTAAGCGTTGGCGCATCCGCAACGACCGTTTCATCAATGCCTGTTAATTGTGTAATGAAAGTCGGTATTGGGATGTTAGGCCGAACAAAGGAGCTAAACGTATCGATGATTTCAAGCTCATCAGAAACGATGACCAGCCCAACCTGCAAAATGTCATCCTCCGAGCCATTTCCCGTCGTTTCTAAGTCCAATACTGCAAATTTCATTCATTCCCCGATCCTCTCACAAACAGCACAGCTCCGTGCTTCCGAAATATAACGATAATTGCTTGGGTGTTTCTTGGCAAGACTTCAAATTGTTAAGCGGATCTTTGAAGCTTGGACATACATCGTAAGCCTTCATGAATAATTGCTCCGCTTGCGCCAAATTCATATGCACCGCTTGAATGCACCCTAGCGCATTATAGCCCATAGCCAGCCATTTGGGGAAGTCCGTCAACGCAATCAGCAATTGAAAATGGCGCTGTGCTTCACTCCAATTTTGAAGATGCATCTGGGTCATCCCCAAAAATAGTCTAGCCAAATTACATTCCGGCGATTGCAAAATAGCCGTTTGAAATTGTACCGCTGCGTGCGAGAACATAAATAACTTATAATAGCCTTGACCTTTGGATATAATTGCTGCAAGCTCATTTGGTATTTCTAATTCGGCTAAACTACAGGGTACTGCTGATGAAGCAGGCAGGCTTTGCTCTGCAGCTTCCATCTGTGGCTTCGGAGCTGTGGCAAGATCACTTTGCTGCTCCTTGAAGACAGCAAATTTCTCCTCGAATTCAAGCCACTGCTCAATAAATGTATCGCTAACTTTTTTCAATTGTACCATTTGTTCTTCATAATGCTGCTTTTCCTTTGCACCTGCACCCTCATACTGTTCAATAATTTGATCAAGCATGTCGTTCATGGATGAAAACATATGCTGGAACATACCGCATCCCGCCTTCGCCAGAGAATTTAGGAGTGTTATGTTCATTTTTTGTTTAAACGTCGCTTTTCATACGGTGTCCCAATCGTTACATAACGGAGGGATTAACGTTGCCATTTCGCAAATTACAGGATTGTCGCATGCAGTTCTTCATTCAAAATCTGCAGAGGATGATTATTGGCATCGAGAATGGTGACGATTGGCTTGTGCTGCTTAGCTTCTTCATCCGTCATCATCGCATAGGAAATAATAATAACCTGATCGCCTGGCTGTACCTGCCTTGCGGCTGCTCCATTCAAGCAAATAACGCCTGAGCCGCGTTCGCCGGTGATGACGTAAGTCTCGAAGCGCGCACCGTTGTTGTTGTTAACGATCTGGACCTTTTCATTTTCCCATAGGTTGGCTGCATCCATCAAATTTTCATCGATCGTAATGCTACCTACATAATTCAGGTTCGCTTCTGTAACGGTTGCCCGATGCAGCTTGGATTTCATCATCGTTCTGAACATGCTCATTCACCTCCGCTGCCTGTAGTAATTGATTATCTATAAGACGAGTTGCGCCAAATTTAACGGCAAGCGCCAATATTAAAGGCTGATTAATGGATGCGATAAGAGCAGATGCCACCGGTGCCTGCAAGGAAGGATAATAAAGCAGTTCCACATAATCGATTACCGCTTCGCTTGCTTTGCTCAATTGAACCTTTACCTTTGCCTGAAGGCGTTCAACCGTCAGATCCGGCTCCGCCATCCAATCAGAGGCTTCCTGTAGCGTTCTGGACAAAATAACGGCCTGACTGCGCTGCTCGGCGTTTAGGTAAACATTCCGAGAGCTTAGGGCAAGACCATCCGGCTCGCGCACGATTTGGCAAGGTACGATCTGGACTGGGAAGTTAAGATCATGGACCATTTGTTCAATAACCGCTACTTGCTGCGCATCCTTCATGCCAAAGTAAGCCCGATCTGGCGAAACCAAATGAAAGAGCTTGCTGACAACCGTTCCTACTCCATCAAAATGCCCTGGTCTTGACGCCCCGCATAAACGATCTGTAACATGATTGACGATGACCGTCGTGAGCGGCTTGTTAGGGTACATTTCCTCGACGGAAGGCATAAATACAATATCAACACCGCATTCCTCAGCAATAGCCAGATCCCGTTTCTCATCGCGCGGATAGCGATCCAAATCCTCATTTGGCCCGAATTGCAGCGGATTAACGAAAATACTCAGAACAGTAACATCACATTCAGATCGTGCTTGACGCAATAGCGAGGCATGACCCTCATGCAAAAAACCCATCGTTGGAACAAGCCCAACATTTTTATTCTCTTTGCGGAGGCTCGTCAATTGCTGCTTCAGCTCTGCTTTCGTTCGGCAAATGATCATGGCAGTGGAACCTCCTTCTTTGGCTGGCTGTTATCAGCTTGCCCATCGTTCTTCGCATTGGAGTCAGCACCGCCGTATAAAGAAGGTAGCGCTGCTGCAGGCTTTGCTGTGAACACATGCTCTTCTGCAGGGAAAGTACCCGTTTTTACTTCATCGACATAAGCTTGAATGGCATTTCTAATTGTGGTACCAATATCTGCATAAGTTTTCACGAATCTTTTCTCAAAGTATGGCGATGAATATTGCAAAATATCATGATATACGAGCACCTGGCCGTCACAGCCGCGTCCTGCCCCAATTCCGATAACCGGTATGGTGAGAATATCGCTGATCATGGTGGCCAGTGATTCGGTTACAAGCTCAATTACGATACTGAAAGCACCCGCTTGCTCCAGCGCCTTCGCATCCTTGATAAGCTGCTCGGCTTCCGAATCAAGCTTGCCTTGCACCTTATAGCCGCCCAGCTGATGGACGGATTGAGGCGTAAGACCAATATGGCCCATTACGGGAATGCCTGCTTTCACGAGCGCTGCTACGTCAGAAGCGATCTCTTCGCCGCCTTCAAGCTTTACCGCTTGAGCGCCGCCTTCTTGCATAATCTTTGCTGCATTGCGCAGCGTTGACTCGCGGCCGATGCCATAAGTCATAAACGGCATGTCGGCTACGATGAACGTTTGCTGGGCTCCCCTAGCAACCGCTCTTGTATGATAAACGATATCGTCGATCGTTACGGGTATGGTCGTATCATAGCCAAGCACGACATTCCCGAGCGAATCGCCAACCAAAATAACATCGATTCCTGCTTCTTCAGCAAGCTTGGCTGAAGGATAATCATAAGCTGTCAATACGGAAATCGCATTGCGGTCCTGCTTCATCTTCTTCAAATTCGTAATTGTCAGTCGTTTCCTCATCAGCTTTCATCCCCCGTTCAATGATAGGATAAACACAAAAAAACCTTTTAGCCGCTGCTAAAAAGGTCCCCAAACTGAAAAGGAAACGTTTGCTTGTTGTGCTTCCTTCTGTCTCGGTCCCTTCGGCTCAGAGCAGAGTGTGCATTCCCAACCATTTACTTATTTTTTTGTTCGTCATCAGTGCAGCTTCCATTGAATACCGCCTGATGAATATAGTTTACCAAACTTTTTGCAATTCGTAAACGTTCTGAAATCCACTATAGAGGTTCACCCATTTCTGCTGAGAATACAGGCTTCACCGTACCATCCGACAGTTCGATTCGAATAGCGCCGCTTTCATCAAGACCAATAGGAATGCCTGTAATATCCCCTTGCGGCGTTATGAGCCGTGCTGGCTTGCCAAGCGATACCGACAACGCTTCCCAAAGCGTGATAATTGGACTAAAGCCCTGCTCCTGGTAAAGAAAATAAAGCTGCTCCCACTCCTTCAGAAAATCGGCGATGACATCCTCACGTATCCACTTGTGCCCAGCATTAATGCGAAGAGACGTTGCCTTCTCCAGCAATTCCGCAGGATAATCGTCTTGCTCTAGATTAACGCTAATGCCGATGCCGGCGATTACGTATCGAAGCCGTTCATCCTCAGCAGCAGATTCAAGCAAAATTCCGCTAATTTTTTTGCCTTCGATGAGCAAATCGTTTGGCCATTTGATGCCGATAGGCAAGCTGGTAATCCGCTTAAGACTTCTGCATAGCGCAACAGCCGTCAACAAGGTTAGCTGCGGCGCAAAATGAATCGGCACGGATGGTCGCAGCACCATGCTCATCCAAACCCCTTTGCCGCGGGGCGATACCCAATTGCGTCCCATCCGGCCACGTCCGCTCAATTGCTGCTCAGCGAGGAACAGCGTCCCCTCTGCCGCTCCTTCTTCAGCTGCGGCACGCGCAAGATTTTGCGTTGACTCAACCGTTTCGAAATAATGAATCGTTTTACCAAAAACGCTTGTTTCCAAGCGATTAGTCAACTGCTCTACTGAAAGGTAATCCGGAACGCTAACAAGGCGATACCCAAGCCGTCTGGACGCTTCAAATTGATATCCCGCTGCTTCTAGCTTGCGGATCTGCTTCCAAATCGCGGTTCTGCTCACGCCGAGCTCTTGGCTCATGCTCTCTCCTGATATGTACTCACCCGGCCTGTCCTCAAACAATCGAAGCAAGGATTCATGATTCAAGTTATTCCACCTCCTATTGAATTCACAGCAGGACTGACTCCTTAGTCCCTCTCCTTATTCCACAGCGTTGCTTGCTGAAGAAGGGCTGCCTTATTATTATCAAGCTGTTCTAGAGCTGCCATAAGCAGCAATCGACCCAAATAATCGCTTACCCAAGGCCCAGCTTCCCTTTGCAAATGATTCGTTAAATCTCTACCGCTTATTTTAAGCTGTTTGAGCGTTGATACAGGAATTGCTTCAAGCCAGCCGTTCAAACGGCTTAGAAGGTCAATTGAGAAGGTCTGAGAAGCTGGATCGACCTTGCGCAGGATCTCAAGCCATTCACTCGCATGATGCTTCCCGTAACGGATAATGACATCCGACCAACGGGCATGCAGCTCGCGTTCATTTACTTGCTGTGAGATGCTTTGCATGGCCTTGTGGATCTCTACGATCGTTGAAATCACTTTGCTGCGCGTATTCGAGAATCGAAGCACTTGAAGTGCTTGCCTTGCAGCATCGATTGACAATCGCAAGCCAATAGCAATCGCAGCCCAGCGCAAATCGACCGACTGCAGCTCATGCAGCCTACTATACAGCCTCTTCGCTTCTGCTGTACGATCAGCTTCCTTCAATGCGAATGCTGTTTCATCGAGCAAAGGTTCCTTTATGTGAAAAAGCAATCCGCTAGCAGCCGCATAATGAAGCGCTCTCTGCGGAGCGGCTCCTGCGAGCATTTTATCAAGCTCGACCTGCACGCGTTCCATTGCGATAAATTTCAACAATTCGCGATGGCGTATGATGGCTCTCCATGTTCGAAAAGCAGGCGTAAGCCCATATACACCGATGAAACGAACGGCTCTAAGCATGCGCAGCGCATCCTCTTGGAAGCGAGCCTCCGGATCGCCCACCGAGCGGAGCGTTTTATTTTGCAAATCATAAATTCCGCCATACGGATCATAAAGCTCCCCGTCCTCGCCAAGCGCCATAGCGTTCATCGTAAAATCCCGCCTTAATAGATCGCCATCCAGCTCCGTAATATAAAGCACGCTCTCTGGTTTGCGATGCGCCTCATAAGCGGACTCCTGCCTAAACGTCGTGACTTCATACGGAATGTCGCCTTGGATAACCGTAATCGTACCATGCTGCAAGCCCGTCGGTATGCAGCGCTCAAAGAGCTCGAGCACCTGCTCCGGACGGGCTGAAGTAGCGATATCGACATCTTTAATGGTCAAGCCTAATACGGTATCCCGCACTGCGCCGCCGACAAAGACGGCTTCGAAATGTTGCTCTCGAAGCCGCTGAACGATGGGCAATGCGGATAAAATCGGTTCTGGAAACGAAAGCCGCATAACACTCACCTTCCTTGGCAGCAGCTTATCGATTAATCGCTGCACACAGCAATCGGCAAGTCTGCCTCAATGCCAAGCACCCGATAATAAATTTGCTCATATTGCGTAGTAATGACATCGTTGCAAAACTCATTTCTTGCTCGGAACATGCAGGCTTGTTTAAACTGCTTATGAAGCTTCTCGTCAGTAAGCAGCCGCTCGACATTTTTGGCCATATCCTCTACGTCGCCGATAGGCGACAAGAAACCGGTCTCCCCGTGCGTAATAAGCTCAGGAATGCCTCCTGCATCCGAACCGACCGTCGGAACGCCGCAGGCCATCGCTTCAAGCGCTACTAAGCCGAAGCTTTCCTTCTCTGAAGGAAGAAGCAGCACATCTGCCATCGAAATGACCTGTGCAACATCCTCCTGCTTCCCAAGGAAATGAACCCGATCTTCAAGGCCAAGCTGCATGATCCTGTGCTGAATTTTGGACAGCTCCGGACCTTCGCCTACGAGCAGCAGCTTTGACGGAACCTTCTCCGTTACGCGGGCGAAAATATCGACCACATCGCCAACACGCTTCACTGGGCGGAAGTTAGAAATATGCATTAAAATCTTCTCGTTTGGCGCCGCGTAGTTAGCACGAAGCGAAACCGCATCACGTGGATAATACACGCGCTTATCGACAAAATTATACGTTAAATCGATAGGCGTCGTAATATCGAGCAGCTGCCTTGTTTCATTGATTAGATCCTTCGACACGGCTGTAACAGCGTCGCTTTGATGAATGGCAAGGCGAATCAGATTTTTTAACGATTCATCCTGCGCCAGCACAGTTATATCGGTACCATGCAGCGTCGTCACCGTCTTAAGCCCATCCCCGTTCATTTGCTTCGCCAAATAGGCACAAACCGCATGGGGTACTGCATAATGTACATGAAGCAGATCAAGCTGCTGCATTTTTGCCACCTGCGCCATCTTGCTAGCCAAAGCTAAATCATACGGCGGATAACGGAACACATAATAATCATTGACCTCAACTTCATGGAAAAAAATATTTTTATTAAAGTGACCTAAACGAAAAGGAATACTGTGTGTTATAAAATGAATTTCATGGCCGCGTTCAGCCAGAAGCTTGCCTAATTCGGTAGCCACGACTCCCGAACCGCCCAAGGTGGGATAACAGGTTATGCCTATTTTTAATTTTCTCGCCACGGTTGTCGCGCCTCCTGTGTTCATCACGTATAACTATTGTATTACACAAGAGCTGTACGAATTGTCAAAAAAATTGTACGGCGTGAGGGCGTTTCAAAGCAAAGCCCTCGGCATACGCCCAGCCTCTTGCTTGTCCAAGCAGCGAATCACGCGCTTCCACACGCTCCACATAACGATTTGTGAGCGGCGTCGCCACACGATCTGATCCGGCTGCTGCATCAAATTGCGAACGATAAGCTAATAGCGCGTTACGCTTAGTTTCATGGAAATCACTAATATCAACGATTAAGGACACTTGGTCCGCGTCATTTATATAATAATAAATAAGCTGCGAGACTTGCACCGCAGGCAGCTCAGGCAAATACCGTCGAAGCTTAGCATTAAAGACGGCCTCCTCAATCAATTGGCTGGCTGCCATATGATCAGGGTGACGGTCCACCCAATATGGCGCAAATACGACACGCGGTTTAAGTGTACGAATTTCAGATACAATTAGCTCAATTTGATTTCTGGAAGGCTCTAAGCCTCGATCCGGCAGTCCAAGATTTGACCGCATGCTAAGCCCAAGTACGCTTGCGGCGGCAGCCGCTTCTTGCTTGCGCAGCTCCACCGTACCGTTGGAGGACATTTCGGCCTCCGTTAAGTCACACACGCCAACCTTGAAGCCAGCTTGTACATGCTTTGCGATTGTCCCGCCCATTCCAATCTCGGCATCGTCCGCATGAGCGCCAAAAACGAGAATATCAAGCGCTTCTGTCATTCTTCGATACCGGGTTTATATTTGTGAACAAGCTCGCGCCATCCGAAATCGCCGCGCTCAAGCGCCTTGACAAGCAATTCCGCTGTCGCAACGTTAGTCGCAACCGGAATGCCCTGTACGTCGCATAGACGAAGCAAAGCGATAATGTCCGGCTCATGAGGCTGAGCCATTAGAGGATCGCGCAAAAATATAATTAAATCCATCTCGTTCTGTGCCACTAACGCTCCGATCTGCTGGTCGCCGCCGAGCGGACCCGACATGAACCGATGGATGGACAAGCTTGTTTGCTCCATAATGCGAGAACCGGTCGTACCAGTCGAATAAAGCTTATGCGGCACAAATACTTTCTCATATGCGATTACAAAATTTACGATTTCCTCTTTCTTGCGATCATGTGCAATAAATGCAATGTTCAACATGCCGTTCCCCTCTCCTGCTGCCTGATAAAACTAATCCATAATATGTTCGAAGCCGTAGATTAAACCGCTGTAAGTCATAACCTTCTTCACCGCTACATTGACGCCTGGCATATATCCTGCGCGATCATATGAATCATGGCGGATCTTAAGTGTTTGACCGTTGCCGCCAAATACAACCTCCTGCTGTGCAAAAACACCTGGAAGCCTTACGCTATGTATACGGAATCCATTATAGTAGCCGCCGCGCGCGCCTTCTATTACTTCTTCCTCCTGTGGATTGCCTTGACGCAGCTCCTTGCGCACCTGCGAGATCAGCTCTGCTGTTTTGATGGAAGTGCCTGAAGGCGCATCCAGCTTCTGATCGCCGTGATACTCGATAATTTCCACATGCGGCAAATATTTTGAAGCCTCAGCCGCGAATTTCATCATTAATATTGCTCCGATAGAGAAATTTGGCGCGATTAAGCCGCCGATCCCTTTCTCTTGGCAAAGCTCGTCCAGCTCTTCGATTTGTTCAGGCGTAAATCCGGTTGTCCCGATAATTGGACGAACGCCAAATCCAATTGAAGTTTTAGTATTGCTGTAAGCTGCCTGCGGTACCGTAAAATCAACCAGCACATCGGCTTGCGCACTGCTGAGCGCTTCTTCAAGCGTAGCGCTTACGATAACTCCGGTATTAGCCTTTCCGGCAAACAAACCTGCATCAACAGGACCGGCTGAAGGAGCGACAGCCGCTACCAATTGAAGCGTCTCGTCCTCCAGCACCATTTTGACAACCTCGCGCCCCATTCTCCCGCTTGCGCCAGCTACTGCTACTCGTATTTTTTGTGTCGTCATGCTTATCACCTGTTTCTTTTTCTTTTTTGAACATTTATGCGCATATGCAGCATGCGCCGCTTTCGATTTACGTCGGCAAACAGCCTTCTAGCTGCCGAATGGCTTGGATCAAGCCGCATCGCTTCTCTTGCGTTGCTTGCCGCCTTATCATATTGATTAAGCGCAGCATATATCACACCAAGCGTATAGAACGCATCAAAGCTCAAGGGGTCAAGCGTACTTGCACGATCCAAAAGCTCCGCCGCTTCGACCAGCTTAGGCGGTACCTTCGCTAACAGAAGATCCGCTTCAGCAAGAAGG
Source organism: Paenibacillus sp. Y660 (assembly GCF_057221575.1). Lineage (NCBI taxonomy): Bacteria > Bacillati > Bacillota > Bacilli > Caryophanales > Paenibacillaceae > Paenibacillus > Paenibacillus sp. Y660. The sequence goes on from NZ_JBXBBJ010000002.1 coordinate 77,467, forward strand.
ATTCTAGCTTCAACCGTTTGCAAATGATATTTGTATTCGGCATGCTCGGGATCGAGCCTTAATGCAGTCTCCGCGTACTGCATGGCTTTCGCCCATTTTCCGCTGCGCGCGCATGATACGGCGCATGTATGATAATAAAAAGCATTGTCTGGCTCAGCTTCTATCGCTTGCTCGAACCAATATATCGCTTGCTCGAAATCGCTGTTAAAGATGAATTCATAAGCTCTCTTGATGCAGCTCTCTCCATCCATCCGCCCATCCTCCTTGTACACAGGTTGATGGTACAGCATATGTTGGGAGCTTGTTTACAGTTCGGTTATTTTCTTCGTCCACCGATTTGCATCGCGAGTCGCAAATTTATGCATAACTTTATTATGCGCTTCCGTTAAATCAATATTGAGCGAATTTGCAAAGCAAGAAAGAATAAATAATATATCGCCCAGCTCCATCTCAACGGAATTATCCGCCTCATCGGCCTTTTTGGGCTTTTCCCCATAGAAGTGGTTCACTTCGCGAGCAAGCTCTCCTACTTCCTCTGACATTCTGGCCATCAGGGCAAGCGGGCTGAAGTAGCCTTCTTTAAATTGAGAAATGTAATCATCTACTTCTCGCTGAATATCTGACAATGTTTTTTCCGACATCGATACATTTCCTTTCTGTCGATAGCTATACTCCCTTATGTTAACGTAAAGACATATTTAAAATCAATGTTTTTCGAATGACGATATTAAGCCATACTACTTGTAAGTAAATGTTGACCAGTCGCTAATTGCATATGGTTACGATAAGGATTCATATCTGTACGGAATAGGAAGTGGTCCGGAATGGCTAAAATGCTGCAGCAATTGCGTTTGATAATACCCATAATGATCGGCACCGCAATCTATGCTTTCGGACTGCATTATTTTGTCATTCCGAATCAATTAATGGAGGGCGGCGTAACAGGCATTGCCATTCTGCTCAATTATGCGGCCGGCTTCCCTCTTTCCGTCTCGACACTAGTACTTAACATCCCCTTGTTCTTTCTCGGCTGGAAGGCGCTTGGACGCGGCCAAATGATGTATACTCTGATCGGGGTCGTCTCATTATCCTTCTTCCTCGCGCTCATTGAGCAGCTGATTAACCGCAACTGGATCGTTCCATTCCACAGCACAAATGATTATATGCTCGTTGCTCTCTATGCTGGCGTATCGCTGGGCATCGGCCTTGGAATCGTTTTTCGTTTTGGCGGAACGACAGGCGGCGTAGACATTATCGCTCGGATCATTTCACGGTCAAAGGGAATGAGCATGGGACAAATTATTTTGTCATTTGATGCTGTTATCATTGGTATTTCTTTGTTCTATATTACAATCGAGAAGGTCCTTTATACGCTTGTAACCGTGTTTATCGCATCAAAGCTGATTGACTTCATTCAAGACGGCGCATATGCAGCCAAAGCCTTTTCCATCATATCTGAGCACGGAGAAGCGATTTCCAAAAAAATTACGATAGAGCTGGATCGCGGCGTCACTCTTATTCCAGCAAAAGGCGCTTTCTCCGGCCAGCAAAAAGAGGTCGTCTATTGCGTCGTCCAGCGGCAGGAAATTCACCGTCTAAAAACGATTGTTCGCAATATCGACCCCAGAGCTTTTATCGTTATAAATGAAGTGCATGATGTGCTTGGCGAAGGGTTTAAAGAAGATTAACCTTCCCTACTTCGGTACCTTCTTTACGCCAAACGGATTTGCTTTATATTTCCTCCAACCTGAATAGGTGAGTATGGCGGATATAAGAGCACCTAAAAAAAGCGTCCAGCTAAGAGGATTGGAGGTTGGGATTGCTGCTACAGTCGGCAATGCATCCTCTCGCCCGCTCTGATCAAACAAGCGAATGAGCGATTCCTTTAGCGCCGTCAGGGAGCGGTCAATCATCGCTTCGTTTGTAATATTATGAATATTAGCTTCCAGCAGCTTATTTGTATATTGTATTCGTTCAGTCAGCTCTGTCTCCCGCTTGCTGCCATAAAGCATGTCCATCGCCGGTTCAATCCGCTTGGCATGCTCCTGTAAGCTTGAAAGTGTTGCGCGAGCCGCTATCGCTCCATCGTTCGATTGGCGTTTCCACGCTTTCTCTACTCGCGATAAATCATCCAACATGACTCGCTCGTATTGCAGCCATAAGGCATGCTCAGGCCGAATGAGCGCATCTGCAGCCAATCTTATGCGAGCCGCTTCCATTAACCAGCTTGTCCTGCCTGCACCGCTTACAAGCGTTTGCTCGATCGCGTTTAAATCCTGAGCGACAGCTGACCAGCCTTCTGGATTTCCTGCTGCTTGCTTTAGCCCGCCTTCAATAATGAGCTTGAGCTGCTGAACATATTGAAAGCTTGTCTGACGGTTATTTGTGTAAGCTGCTTCATATAATGAGCTTGCCATTTCATCCATTCGCTGCAGCTGCTTGTATGGACTTGATGATAACAGAGGCGCATTCAGGCTAATCGATGCGCTGCTGCCCCATACTGAACCGGCATAACCAATCGTCATGACGATACATATGACGAATGGAACAATAATTCGTATCTTCATGGACATCCCCCCATAGATCAATCTATGAGGGGATGTAGAGCGTTATACCTTCTTTCTAAAACGCCACACAAGCAAAGCAGCGCCTAGGCTAAAGAGGGATAAACCATATGTAAAAGCACGTACAGCTGGCAGATCATCATGCAATTGTTTCGCTAGATAGGGGAAGATATCAAACGTATAGTCCATCGTATCATTTAGAAGCAGCCAGCAAGCAGCCACGATTAGAGACAAAACCCCCGCTTTCATAAAACGGAAAAAGAGCAAAGCTTCGAAAGCCATACCCAAATGGGAGGCAATGAGCATGTAATGCTGCCAGTTCAGTTCAGCGCCCTGCCACGCTCCCGCTGCGATCATGGAGACAGCCCATATGCCGTATTTAACAGAGCATACGACAGCCAATGCTTCTATAATACTGCGGCCGATCCGTACAACACCATATGGCTTATGAGGCGGAAACAATAAATAGAGAAGAGCAATCGTGAAAAACAAGCTTGCCGTCGGGGAATCGGGAACGAACACAATTTGCCATAGCGGATGGTTATCCAGCGTATCTATAAGTTGAGCTTCGTACCATATGTATCCATAGATCGTCCCGCCTAAATTGACAAGAAAAAGCAGCCATAAAAAAGGACGGCTAAGCAAAAATTCGCGGCTCCAGAAATAACTGAGCAAGATGAACCACTACTCCTTCGACATAAGCTGGATTGATCAATTCGAGAAAAAAACCTGACCGTTTAATACGATCAGGTTTTTATAAACGGTTTATTCTGCAGCCGCTTTTTGTTTGGAAAGCCAAGTCGCTAGCTGGTCGATTTCTTCAGCAGACAACTTTTCTTTAAATGAAGGCATCGCGCCATTGCCGCGACCATTCGTAATCGTATCAACGAGCTGCTCTTTAGATAGTACATCGCCAACGCCAACTAAGCTTGGTGCATTGCCTTGACCTTTCAGATCAGGAGCGTGACAGCCAATGCATTGTGCTTGCTTAGCGATGTCCATTGCTGGATCATTCGCATCAACAAGTGAAGCTTCAACTGCTGGTTTCGTGTAGTTAGGACGCTCTTTACCTGCTTCTGCAGCTTCGCGAGCTTTCTCTTCACGTTCATGATGCTCTGGCACTTGACCGTTGATTTCCAGCTGGTGCTGGTAGTGGTCCCAAGAAATAACTGTCAAGTACACGCATGCGATAAGCGTTAGCCCCATTAATGAGGATGCTATTGGACGACGGTAGAAGCGACGCTCCTTGCCTGTGTCCAAAAACGGTGCAAGCAGCAATGCGCCGAACATAACACCCGGTATACCTACCGTACCAAGCAAAATGTAATCTTGCGATACATATGGGTATTTCAAAAATTGATACAAGAACAAGAAATACCAGTCCGGCATCGGTATGAAAGCCGCATTCGTTGGATCTGCTGGATAGCCAAGCGGAGCCGGCTCTGCAATAACCCATACTAGAAAGCCGACCAACACAACGCAGCCAACCATCCATTCCTTAAGCAGGAAGTTCGGAATAAATGCTTCCGATTTACCTGGGAACGATGTATAGTCCGGAGGAATATTCGGATGGTTGCTTTTCTTAACACGCGAGTCGCCTACAAAGACAACCTTCTCATTCGAATTATGACCATGCGCCATAAGTAAGCCTCCCTTCGCTTAAAGTGGTCCCGAAATACCTTGTTTCCGAATCATGATAAAGTGCGCTGCCAACATGGCAATCAACGCGCCAGGCAAGAAGAATACATGGATCGCGAAGAAACGAGTTAGCGTCTGCGCGCCTACGATATCGCCCCCGTATAGGAAGGAAGCGAGATATGGTCCGATTACCGGTACGGATTCAGCAATTTGGACACCAACTTTTGTTGCGTAGTAAGCTTTGTTATCCCAAGGCAGCAGGTAGCCTGTGAACCCAAGGCCTAACATAATGAAGAAGATCAGCATTCCGACAACCCAGTTCATCTCGCGCGGTGCCTTGTAAGAACCGGTAAAAAATACTCGAAGGGTATGTAGGAACATCATTACAATAACTAAGCTTGCCCCAAAATGGTGCATGCCTCGAACGATTTGACCGAATGCAACCTTGTGCTGCAGGTAATCAACGCTCGCATAAGCGTTAATGATGTCTGGAACATAATACATCGTCAAGAACATGCCGGACAAAATTTGAATAACTGTGATGAAAAACGTCAAGCCGCCGAAACAATAAACGAACGCAGAGAAATGATGCGCCGGGTTGACGTGCTCAGGCACTTCATGGTCAGCTACATCTCTCCATAGCGGCGTAATGTCAAGACGTTCGTCGATCCAGTTGTATACACTTTTAAACATCTGCAATACGCCCTCCTTACGTTCTTGTATTCGGCATTACTGGACCCAAGTATACGAATCCGTCTTCAACCTTCACTTCGTATTCATCCAATGGATTTGGTGCAACCGTAATGTTTTTCCCATCTTTCGTGTAGCGGGCATCGTGACAAGGACAATCGTATTCATTTTGACCCTTCGTGTTCCAGCCAATTGTACAGCCCAAGTGCTTACAAACTGGAGAAAGTGCAAAAATTTTACCATTAGCATCCTTTGAAATCCAAGCTGCAAGCTCAGGATCACTTACGTACCAACCATCGACCTGATGAATTTTAAATTTAAATTCTTGCGGTTCGTTCGTAATTTTGCTCTCTTCCACAACTTTTACGTAAGTACCCTCACCCTTCTTCACAAGGAGTGGGTCCACTGCAAAACGAACCATTGGCAATACCGCGCCACCCATCATAAATGCAGTTGTGCCGCCGAGCGTATATGACAAAAATTGACGCCGGGACATTTCTTTGCGCTGAACCGGTCGATGCGCGGTCTCGTGTTGTTCATGGTTACTCATCTTCTGTTCTAACCCCCTTTGCCAACCATATCTCGCGTCTTGCCGCAGGGCAAAAACACATGACGAACTAGGACATAACTTATAATAGCCTAGGTGCTTGGGAGCGTCAAGAATATGGCTTCATATTTGAACGTTTATCAATTTATCGTTCAATAATTTGTTATCATTTTGTCACATTTGACCTTGTCTGGCATTTGTTTTCCCCAAATTTTGATCATATTATACGGCAAATTCAAGAAGTTTATGTAGCTTGTCCGCTCCATAATGATCGAATACTATTCGATACATCCGCTTGAAGCGGCAATTGGCCTTCATCTGTCGGCCGAAAGCATAGATCAACAGACGGACTAACGACGACGAGCTCCATATTTGGCGTAACTACGATGACGTAACGGAAGCCTGCCTGCTTCACCGATGCGCACCACTGCTCGACATGAGCTGCAAAATTTTCGCTATCGCAAACGTAATGCCAGGCTGGATAAGTGACCACTCGTCCTTTAAACGGTATTTCAATTAAATCGAGCAAATCCCTAAGCCGCTCAAGCCGCTCTGTCGCCTCGTAAGGCTGCATAGGGTCAACCATTCCGGTTACCGGCAGCAGGCAGGTGTCCAAATAGGGACTAAGCTCCTCCCACTGCTCCTTCGAAATTTCACTGAACTTCATCCTTTAACACTCACTCCTTACATAATAACAGCATTCACCAACATGACTGCTTCTATGTTAACTTTATTTCTGTGGATTGCCAAATGCTATATTCCGAAAAAAAAGCTTTCCTGCCCATGAAGTGAACGAATACGTTCACTTAGGAAGGAAAGCTTATTGCGATCATCGCCAAAAAATAGTCTAGTACGACGAACGCTATTTTTTGAGAGCATTCAACTGTTTCGCGAGACGGTAAAACGTATCCTCGTCACCTGCGGCCAGTGCTTTGTCTATTGCCGTATAGATTTGATTGGTTTGAAATTTCAATACCGCATCGTCCAGCACAAATTCTGCGGCCAAACCTAGCATCGCTTCATACGCTACTTTCATTTTGTCCATAGGATACACCTCCAAACCGGCGTTAAGAGATCCTATATTCTATTCCCTTTGTCACGTAGCTCTCCATCGTCTTTCTCATGCGCTGTAGATCGTCCTCTGTCAATTCTCTTACGACTTTGGCGGGTGAACCGATAGATAGAGTATAGGGTGGTATTTTTTTATTCTCTGTAACAATCGAACCGGCTCCTATTAAAGCATATTCACCAATGTCTGCGCCGTTAAGTACGATTGCCCCCATTCCAATTAATGTGCCTTTGCCTATCGTGCAGCCGTGTATAATAGCGGCATGTCCGATAGATACCTCATTATCTAGTATTAAAGGCTGATTTGTATTCAAGTGACCGACGACACTATCTTGTATGTTGCAGCTGTGACCAATCTTTATAGGAGCGAGATCTCCCCGCAGCACCGCATTAAACCAAACGGTGCTTTTCTCCCCGATCGAAACATCGCCAATAATCTTGGCGCCTTCTGCTATGTACACATCATCATGAATGTTTGGCATTATGCCTTTGTAAGGTATCAACATCTTTTTATCCGCTCCTCTGCTCCTTCAAATATAAGTAGTACGCCAAGCTTTATCCTAAACTCTAGCTTATATTTGAGTGTACACCAAGAGCGGATAAAAAAGTCATCGCAGCGTTATCGGTCCGGATTCCTCTATGCTGACGCCAGACACGATGGCTCTGCCCGCTTTCGTCATTTTCACAACAGTCCCATAGACGGGATGCTCGCCAAGCCGCAGCAGTCCTAAATGAACCATCATCGTCATGACGCGCTGTTCCAGGATCGTATTTGCATCGTCATAATAGTAAGGCTTAATGAACGGAACGAGCACGCTTCGCAGCGATTCCACAGTCACCCATTCGTCTGCAAGTGCGTGGATCCAATGTACGAGTGATAGCAGATGCGTAATCGGTGACTTATATAGCTTCAGCCAAAACCGATAGATATGCTCTCCTTCGCCAGAAGGCTTGTTTAATATGCGTTCCTCTCCAGCACCGGTGACCGTCAGTATCGATTCATTCTCGCTAATATAATTAGCGTAATAGCAATAATCGTAGATGAAAGACATTCGATTCGGATACTGGTTGAAGTGCCTGCCATAGCCAAAGCGCCAAGCTCCTTTGGCCGGAAGCTCCTCCTGAACGCCGAACTGATCAAGCAGCTGAATCGTAAATCTTTTGTACATCGAGCCATCTGCCGTTAGCTGAACTTCATTGTGCCGTATGTAATGAAGCAATTGTGTCATATCTTCTTGAAGCAGCATTTGCTCATCCCGGTAAACAGGCGGCTCGTCGGTGTATTGCAGGTTCGCGGCAAATCGCTTTGCCAGCGTATTGCGAAACCTGGCTTTCATATCGATGGGCACTTGGAACAAATACCTGCTCGGACCACTGAATCCGTTAAACAACCAGCCCTGGTGCTTAAACTTTGCAATCATTTCCCTTGGACTAAGCGGTTTATCGACTGCTTCCGCCTGTTTTTTTGCTCGTTTGGATTTTTTGGGCGGCTCTGGCTCCGGTTTAACAGTTTCTTCCCCGAATCTGCTTTGCTGAACACGAGCGATCAAGTCCTCCAGACTAAAGGAGTTTCGCGCTTCGAACAGCAAGGAATTCAGGAAACGTAAATCCTCCAGCTTCATGCTGCTTATTTGCGCTTCAAAGACATCATTCCGACTTACGGTAGAGAGAATGGACTGTATCAAATCGTTTTTGGAATTTCCGTTGCACTCGCAACGGTAAACATCAGCAATTCTGCTAAGCTGTTGAATGTCTGCATAACCTAGCATATCCGATAAATTCATAGCTCTCTCCTTTCTGCAAAAGCCGCTTTATCTGCTGCTATTGGCCCGAATCGTAAGCGTAATGTGTAATGGATAAGCGTCAATTAATATCATTATGGGAAAATATCTATTTTTTTATAACCTAGTTTGCGCGGAGTTTGAACAAAAAAAAGAGTCTCGCCTTCATAGTGATGAAGTCGAAACTCTTTGACGATCCGTTTATGGATTTAAATGCAAGGTGCAGTTGTAGAGCTGCGGATGCCATTTCTCATTCCTATGCTCTAAAATCGAGTAAGAAAGGTTGGATAAATGCTGATCTTCAAGCTCTGTGCAAAGCTCTGCCAGCAATTGCGCAAGGAAGCTGCCATGAGATACAACGAGCAAGTTCCGGTCAGGTTGCTCAACCTGCCATTGTTGTAGTGCGCATATGCCGCGGGCTCTAACATCAGCATCCGGCTCAACACCCTCAGCTGCGTTTCGCCAATCCTTGCCCCAGCGAGCATGGCGCTCCTGCTCCTTCGTTCCTTCAACCTCACCAAAGTAACGTTCTCTAAGTCGCGGATCGCTATCCAGCAATGGCAGCTCCAGCTTCTCCGCTATGATCTGCGCGGTCGCGTATGCGCGCAATAGATCGCTGGACACGACAGCATCCCAAATTCGTTCTTCACCGCTAAGCCGCTCTGCTAATGCGATGGCTTGCGCTATTCCCTCTTTATTAAGCGGTATATCGGTCTGTCCTTGAATTTTCCCTTCGGCATTCCAATCCGTCTTGCCATGACGTACTAATCCAATCAACAATTCTATATCCAGCTCCTTATCATGATAGATACAACAAAAAGCTCCCGAAGGAGCTTTACGAAAAACACCATTAACTGCGTGTTCTTGACAGCCAATTTAAAATAAGCAGCGTCATAATAATGCCGAGCAATGACAATGCCACGTAGTATTGCGGAAAGGCGGGCATAACCTTTAGAACAAATGGATCACTGATGCTGGCAACTGGAACCTCAGCATAAAATCCAGCAGTCACTACCCCTTCGCCAGAAGCGTTCGCCGTATCCATCAACCCGCTTAGCTCGGCAACTTCCGCTAGAGAGCCTCCCTGGTTATCAAATATGAATACAAAAAATGCACTCGCAAACATAGCCATGCAAGCTGCAATGATTAACGCAAGATTTCGACGGAATGATTTGGAGAAATGATAGCTTTTGTGCGAAACAGGCATCAACCAGGATTCCTCCGCATAAATGCGATCCATTACGCTGCGATTTACATGCTCGGTCGGACCTAAAGTATCCTCTTCCTCCGAAAGAAAGCGGATCATATCTTCGCTCTCTTCCCAAAGACGGAACTGTTCCGCACATTCCGTGCATTCCTGCAGATGAGTGTCTATCGCCAGACGATCTTCATCATGCTCAGATAAATCCCAATATTCGCCGAATTTGTCTTGCGCATCGTTGCAATTCATCTCGTATTCATCCCTTCGAATTCTTCCATCATCGGCGTTTGTCCGAAATATGGCTCTAGCTGCGTCTTTACGCTTGCTCTGGCTCGGAAAAGCAATGATTTAACAGAACTGACCGTTTGCCCCAAAATATTAGCGATTTCTTGATAGTCCAGCTGGTCATATTCCCGAAGAATAAGTGCTGAGCGTTGTTTCTCTGGCAGATTGTTTATCGCTTCGCGTACCATTGCCATTCGTTCATTCCGCAAAACATGCTGCTCCGGTACCGCATCAAGCGCAGCAACAGGCTCGAATCCGGATTCATCGAGCGATACATGTGCTGATTTTTGCTTGCGGAGCTCGCTGAGCACCGTATTTCGAGCTATCGTATATAGCCATGTCGAAAAAGAAGCATCCAGCTCACGAAACGAATGTAGACTGCGATAGGCTTTATAAAAGGTTTCGGAGCACAAATCCTCAGCCAGCAGCTCAAGCTTCGCACTCTTCAGCATATGATATATAAAAGCTAATATTTTACGTTGATAGCGCCGCATAAGCTCGGAATACAGCTCGACATTGCCATCCTTTATCTCACGTATTAATTGGGAATCAGTCATGACAGGCGAACCTCCTCCACCTGCGGATTATTCCCGGACCGCCATATTACATTGTACCGGCCGGGGAACGAAAAGTTGCGGTCATTATCATAAAAAATTCTAAAAATACGAGTATACATATTATTCGTGTCTCAAAGGCAAATTCCTGCTTCATTCGACAAAAGGATAAAATACAATATTTTTACAAAAAACGATTAGCTTTTGTTCATTTCCTTCCCCCTCAGGCAGACGCATTACCCTTAAAAAGTATAATAGCCTTACAACCTATGTATGCCTTTGTAAAGATAAAAAAACGTTCATGAGGAGCTTGACGACCCTGAGACCTGTCAGTCGCCGCGGGATCAGCGATCATCCGAGCAATTCAAAATGTAAGGAATCATACCTAACGGATTACAAATCCTTACAAAGATGATTAATTATTTTGCATAAATTAGACGTAATAAATCAATAATACCAAGGAAATCTAATACATTTCTTTGGAGAGAAGGAAGATTACCATTATCCGTTTCTTTAAGAATAAACAAAAAAAAATGATCCCTCAGTCTGCCACAACATTAGATTTTGATAGCCCTGTTGAGTATTTAAGCCAAAATATTGTTGAGAATGAGACGCTCTTTAAAGATGTATTTCGCAATTGCTCCGACATCCAGCTCCGCCCTATTCAGATCCATGAACAGTTGAAGATCTTGATCATTTTTGTAGAAGGTCTAATTGACGTTCAGACTCTGGATAAAATCATTCAAAAACCGCATTTATTCCAAGATAAGATGCAAGGTGATATCGCTGAAGAAATAAAGAAGGAAGCGACCGCAATTGCTTCAACCAAAACAGCAGCAACGACATCCGAAATCATTAAAGCGATCTTAAAAGGAAATGTTGCCATTCTGATTGATGGTGAAGCAACCGCATTGCTTGCTGATATCGCAAGCTCTGAGAAGCGAGCTATTCAAGAGCCAAGCTCCGAGGTAACTCTCCGCGGACCGAGGGAGGGGTTTACAGAGTCACTGCGGGTGAACACAAGTCTTGTCCGAAGAAGAATTCAATCACCGCGCCTGAAATTGGAATCCATCATTATCGGAGAGCTATCCCAGACGGTTGTCTCAATCGCTTATATTGAGGGGATTGCCCAGGAATCAATCATTGATGAGGTGCGGGAAAGACTGTCTAAAATTGAAATTGATGCCCTTCTTGGGTCAGGATACATTGAAGAATTTATTGAGGATGCCCCTTTCTCCCCGTTCCCGCAGGTGCAAAATACGGAACGGCCCGATGTGACTGCGGCCGCCCTGCTGGAAGGTAAAGTTGCTATTATGGAGGATGGCTCTCCTTTTACGCTAATCGTTCCAATGACGTTCTGGGTGTCGCTGCAATCGGCTGACGATTACTATGAGCGGTTCTTCTATTCGACGGCCATTCGCTGGATCCGCTATGTTCTATTATTAATCTCGCTGTTATTGCCTTCAACTTATGTAGCGATCATTTCCTATCATCCGCAGCTGATGCCGACAAATCTACTGCTCAGCATCGCCGTCGCAAGGGAACCAAGTCCATTTCCAGCCGTTATTGAGGCGTTTATTATGGAATTTACATTCGAAGCCTTGCGTGAGGCAGGAGTTAGATTGCCAAGAGCTGCCGGCTCAGCAGTCAGCATAGTTGGTGCGCTGGTCATCGGGCAGGCTGCTGTACAAGCAGGCATCGTCTCTGCACCTATGGTTATCGTTGTAGCGGCTACTGGTATTGCATCATTTACAATTCCGCGCTACAACTTTGGAACCTCGTTCCGTTTGCTCCGTTTTCCGCTCCTGATTTTATCGGGAATGATGGGGTTTTTCGGCATTGCATTCGGAATACTTTTTGTGCTGATTCATCTTGTCAACTTAAATTCATACGGCGTACCGTACTTCTCTCCGGTTGCTCCCAGGTATAATGGCGATTTGAAGGATGTACTCGTTCGCGCGCCGCGCTGGGCTATGTTTAAACGTCCGGCATTCTCAAGAAAAAACAAAAAACGTCTTTCGCCAAGTCCGATGCCAAATACGAAGCCTGCTCAAGACAACGAATGATGCATCTCACTACAGGAGAGAAGGAATAAAAGTGAAGAATATGAGTTTATCTGGAAACCAGCTTTTTTGGTTGATCTTTACGATGCAAACGGGAATGTGTCTGCTGCTTAGCATCACACCGACCATCAGTCATGCTCATCAAGATGCTTGGATTTCCGTTTTGGTCGCAGGCTTAGGATCATTAATCGTAACCTGGATTACAGTCACGCTGTGCATGCGCTATCCGAATTTAACACTGATCGAATTTAGCCGCACCATACTCGGAAAGTGGTTAGGAAGCTTGATTGTCATTCCTTACTTGATCAAATGGTATTCTATTTTAGGCGCTATTTTGCGGCAATGTTCCGACTTCCTGCATTTGATGTTGTTTGATAGAACTCCCTTTTGGGTTTTGATCTTAATGATCGTAATACTGCTCGTATACGTTACGATCACAAGAGGTGTAGAAACCATCGCGAGATGTGCAGAAGTCATTGGGCCTCTCCTGATCGTAACCTTGTTAATTATTTTTATCCTTTCCTTCAAGTACATGGATTGGCACAAGCTGCTCCCGGTCTTGGTTGATAACAAGGCTATCGATATTTGGAAGGGATCGCTGCCTCCGATGAGTTTTTTTGCCGAGTCCACTATTCTGACCATGTTGATTGCATTTATGACCAAACCAGCTGCTTCTATGTCAAAAGCACTTCGTGGTTCAATTGTCGCCTTTATGATGATATGGATCATTACGATATCTGTTGTCATTTCATTTGCCCAATTGGCTGGAGGAATGAGGTATCCTTTTTTTGTAATGACCGGCTTTATTTCAACCATGGAGTTTATTCAAAATATTGACGCTTACGTTGTAATTATTTGGTTCTTCAGTGTATTTATTAAATTGGCCTTGTATGTTTTCGCTGCAAGCTACGGTACGGCGCAATGGCTGGGCATTAAAAATTGGAGAGCGGTAATATGGTTCGTCGTAGCGGTCGGCTATGTTATTGCGGTCTCTTTCAAAAATGTCGATCAATCCTCCATCGATTATCCGACTATGTACAGAATCCCATTTGATTTTCCAATTACGGCAATCGCCATCCCTGTTCTACTGCTTGTGGTGAGCCTTTTTCGCAAAAAAACGGCAAAAGAAGGAGGTTGACCTGCTTGAGAAAAGTCATGGGATTCGCCAAGCTGCTTCTCTGCATATCTATGATCTCTTTAACCGGCTGCTGGGATCGCAAGGAGCTTAACGATCGTGCAATCCTACTGGGATGGGGAATGGACTACAAGGATGGCAGTTACCATGCTACAGCTCAGCTAGCGACAACATCTCAATTCAGTGCAGAACAAGGAGGAGCAGGTAAAGGAAGCTCATTTGTCACTTCGGTTGGAAAAGGAAAAAATATTAGATCTGCCGCTGACGATATGGATTTAAGGCTGTCTCGTTCTTTGTTTGCGGGACATCGGAGATCGATCTTGATTGGTGAAGATCTTGCTAAGCATGGAATTGCTAAAGTTATCGACGAATATTCGCGCTATATTATCGTGCGCTTGCGTACCGATATATTTATCGTAAAGGGCGGAACCGCTAACGATATACTTAAACAGCAATATCCATTCGAACGGGTTCCTGTTTTAGGTATTTTCAAGATCCACTCTCATCTCGTCGCAGGAGCCGAAACCGCTTTGCGGGATTTTTTGATTGCCGCTTCATCGGAAGGAAGTACCCCGGTATTGCCGGTGCTCCAGATATTGAAAAATGTAGAAAAAGAAAATAAAAAAAATAAAGCGAATGAATCAACTATTCTTTTTGCCGGGATCGCAGCATTTGATGATGAGTTGAAATTAATCGGATATCTGGATGCTAAAACTAACGCAATGCGGCATTGGATTATGGGGAATATAAAGGATTTATCTTTGACGCCTGACGTTCCAGAACAAAATGGCAACATGTCCGTCGACTCTAGGCAATTAAAGAGTGATGTCTCAGTTGCACTTAATGGAGATAACGCTACCATCAAAATTCGGCTTTCTGGCAACGGAAATATACTCGAGAACAACACGGATCTGGATCTCGCTAAGTCTTCCAATATTTTGCTCATGCAAAAAGCTTTAAACAAAGATATCGAAAAGGAAGCGTTGAAGGCGGTCCAAAAAGCGCAAAAGTTAAATGCTGATGTTTTCGGGTTCGGTCAAATCGTACATCGAAAATACCCGCATCGCTGGAAAACGATGCAAAAAGATTGGAAACAAACGTTTGGCCGAGCAAAGATTGAGGTTACCGCGAATATAGTCATTAGGAAGACGGGGCAAATCGGCAAACCTCTTCGTTTGAAACCGGAGAAGCATTAATGCATGCTGACCGCTTATAAAATCCGACCATTCAGACGATTGGAATCACGCTGCCATTTCAATATAAACCGATAAAGGGCAGCTCCGCAAAATGAAACGGGCTGCCCTTTTTTAGTACAATTTCCATTTCGATTTACGAATGTTTACAATTTGAACGTATTTGCCTGAAGTCAGTTGAACTGTTAGCCTCCGTTGATGATAAGAACCGGACGCCGTGACGCTGTCGTATTCTCTTTAGAAGCGATATCAGCTCCCGCATCCTCGGTCAGTCCGATTATTCGGAACGATATAATAGTGCCTGATGAACTCTTAACGAAGGAGGTAACATCCAAATCGACATAAGTCCCTCCTGAGCTCGCTGTTGCTGATCCTAAGGCCGTACCTGACGTTGTTGGCTGATTCGAATAATTAATCGTTGATTCCGTCCAAGAATTCGTCGTTATTCCTATTGCCTGCAATGGGAACGAGCTAGTATTGCTATGAAGACTGTTCACATATACCCTCAATACAGCAGAGTTCACTGCACCTGTAATGGTTGATTTATTAAATTTCAAATACGCGTTTCGATCAAAGGATGCATTCGTTGTTCTTTTCTTAATGGTGAGGGTCGCTTGAGTGCCATAATTATCTCCGCTATATGTGCCGCCTCGTACAAAGCTATCTTCCGTCACCGCAAGGCTTGCGCCTGGATTGTTAGGACCTGGAGTAGTGGTTGGACTTGGTGTTGCAGTCGGTGTTGGTGTTGCGGTTGGTTTTGGAGTCGGTGTTGCCGTTGGGGTAGGTGTATTCGTTGGACTAGGCCCTCCGCTTCCTGGTTTCCACCAGTTGCCTGAGATATAGAGCAGGTTAAGCAAGTTAAAAGAATCGCTAAAATAGCTGGATTTCGCATTCTTCATCCAGTCCCAGCCTGCGTTGACCCATGCCTGATGACTTGTGCTCGTTGTCGCAGCAGAAATCAATGGCGCGGTAAATACGGCTTCACTATACGAGTTGAGAGCTGTACCGCTTAACGTATAGCCTGCTTTAACTCCTGATGGAGAACCGCCTGTCTTGCCTTTGATCCATACCGCCATTTTATTAGCGATTGTTTTGGACCTTGTGTCTCCATAAAGAGCGTAATCCATTACGATCCGCAGTGGTACGCGAGAAGCATTATAATAGAACTGATTCGTTTCTTTAAATTCATCCAAATAATTCTCAGGTGCCGGCTTAGCTGGATTACCTACAATAAAATCAGAAATCAAACCCGTAGACGGTGAATACGTATTGCTGACTTGCGAATAAGCCGTATACAAGCTGTTAATAACATTTATCCAGGTTTGATCGCCTGTAACATCATAAAATGCGCGAAGATGACTCAGCATCCAATCAGATGGTCTTGAATTTGTTGCGCTCTTCGTATCCCAATCACCAAGATTCAGCCGATTGCCGTTTGTAACGTTGCTGGATTTGATTGCATTAATCATTTTCTTGGCTTCATTCAAATAATGGACAGAGCCGCTTGAGCCCCATTGATTATGCGCCAAAACGAGTGAGTAAGCGATGTCCAAATCTCCATCCGTTGCGGAGCCGAAATGGCCTTGCGCATTTTTGCTGTCCGCAACTACCCAGCCCATTAAGCTTGAATTGCCAGAGCTTTTGAACGCTCTTGCAGTTTTGAACATTCCGTCAAAGATAGTCTTTGCATTTGAATCATGTCCTGCCATCAATACGGTGATAACCATTCCGAAGCCCTGACCCTCAGAGGTACCCAGCGGATTGAAGCCATCCGCACTGCCTGTAATGTCTCCTTTTACGTAATATCCACCAGGAAGAGATGACAAGTTGTTTTTGACGTACTTGCCTTTCCAGTAATTATAATACGATGAGACTGAAGAGTTCATTGATGATTGACTGACATGGTTAGGTTTGATAATACCTGGATAGCTGACCTGCTGTGGGAACGGTCTCAATTCTCCAGCAGCCCGTACGGTTTCTTTGAACGATGAAGGAACCTGAGACATCCCTGCCACGATGATCGTTGCAAGCCCGATTACTGCCGCCTTCTTAATCGTACTACCCAAACGAAAAACGTTTTTGTACATCATTTCGCCTCCTTCAATAATTTAAGCGCTTTAACTTTGGTTAAAAATAAAAGCATTCTTACTGTGCTTTTTTTCTCTTCCCATTCATTTAAGCGCTTTCGATACAAAGTGTATCACAAAGTAAACTGGTTGAAAATGTCTTTTTTAATGATATTTATGAATGACATCCAATGATGAAAATAGTCATCTATCCATTGTCGGTAACTATCATTACGAGACAAATATCTTCAATTGATACTCGCGCATTTTAATAGGAATAGGGACATTGGCCAGTACGAATGATCTGTCTTGTACGTATACATACATTATATTAATACTATTAAATACAACGATAGAGGAGGTTATGCCTATTCCCTAGCAAAGCAACTGGGACGGAAGTAAGCGTGATTAACTACCTAGAGAGAAAACTTCTATCCACGAAATGAGGTTTAAGCATGCACGATTTAATGATTATCATCACACTTTGTTCCTTCCTCTTAACGATTGGCTTTATATTTTGGCGTCCCCATGTTAACGAAGCGATTCCAGCAACGATTGGCGCTTTTTTTGTTCTTCTCAGCGGCAGTGTTTCTCTAGCAGATCTTGGACAAATTACAGAAACGATAAGCGGAGCCGCTATTACCATTATGGCAACCATTGTTATGGCTATTGTATTAGAGAGCTTTGGCTTCTTTTATTGGGCGGCAGAGCTTCTTACGAGAAAAGCAAAAGGGTCCGGCATTCGTCTGTTTTGGTTAACGAATCTATTTTGTTTTCTCATGACCCTCTTTGTCAACAATGACGGAAGCATATTAATTACAACACCTATTTTATTGCTTTTGCTTAAAAATATGGGACTAAAAAATGCGCAAAAAATACCTTATCTATTATCAGGCGCTTTAATTGCGACAGCATCAAGCGCTCCCATCGGCGTTAGTAATATCGTAAATTTGATCGCATTAAAAATCGTTCATATGGACCTTTACATGCACACAGCGATGATGTTTGTCCCAGCATCTTTAGGGCTTATCCTTTTGACCTTGCTGCTCTTTCTTACGTTTTACCGCATTCTCCCCAAAAAACTGCCAGAGGTTAAGAAATGGAATTTGATCCCTGGAAGCCATCCTTTAAAAGAAGTCGTCCAACTTGAGAACCGCAACAAATTTATGCGCAACATCCTCATTTTCGTATTTTGTGTTCGAATTAGCCTATTTGTTGCCTCCTATCTCCACTTCCCGATCTCGTTAATGGCAGTAGTCGGATCATCCTTGTTGTTAATATGGCGCTGGTACTATTTGAAAATCCCACCATCCGATATGCTGAAAAAAACACCATGGTATATTCTCCTCTTCGCCTTTAGCATGTATGTAATCATTTTCGGCTTAAACAATATCGGATTAACAGAGTGGCTTGTTGGGCTTTTACAGCCATTTGTATCAAGCAGTTTGCTGAATGCTAGTGTATTTATGGGTATTTTGTTAAGTATTCTATCGAATCTATTTAACAATCATCCTGCTTTAATGGTGGGAACGTTAACCTTGATGGATATGGGACTTGATCCATTAACGCTAAAAATCGCTTATTTAGCGAGTGTAGTGGGCAGCGATATCGGTTCACTTCTATTGCCAATCGGAACGCTTGCTACTTTAATGTGGATTCACATCGTTAGAAAAGGCGGAGTAAAAATAACCTGGGGTCAATATTTGAAGGTCACTGCGCTCGTCATCCCCATTACCGTCATTATCACTTTAGTCCTCTTGTCGTATTGGGTTTCATGGATGTTTTAATGAAGAAACTTAACGTAATAACCTTTGTTTCAGTACCCTCAAGCCATGCATCCTATTTTATAGATAAAAAAAAATGACCTCCCAATAAGGAAGAAGTCATCAAAAAGAGGTTCTATGCACATCTTATTTTATGCGAAAAGGAATGGAAGAGTATGGGTTCTTTGCGTGATTCAATAAATCAATTAAAAAAATACGATTGTATAGCTGATTCCAAACAACAGCCCGCCAAGCGCAAATGCACTTGACGGGCATATTCAACTTGCGAATATGCCGTATATAGGCTACGACTGGCATATATTCCCTATGCATTTTCTTGTGCAAATTTTCTTAATCGCATTCAACTCTTCGGATCTCAGCTTTTTCAAAGCCCCTGTGCACCAAGCCCAATTTTCTTGAGAAGTTGGATCAACTGAAGCTTCTCCTCGTTATCGATAAATGAAATGTTTTTGGATATAATCTCAACATGCTTGGGGAAAATCTCATTAAATAACGCTTCACCCTTCTCCGTAAGGGTGACATTT
This sequence comes from Paenibacillus sp. Y660, assembly GCF_057221575.1. NCBI lineage: Bacteria > Bacillati > Bacillota > Bacilli > Caryophanales > Paenibacillaceae > Paenibacillus > Paenibacillus sp. Y660. The sequence continues at coordinate 96,560 of NZ_JBXBBJ010000002.1, forward strand.
GAAGTCCTTCGATCCGTGGGACTTGGCAGTCGTTTTACAAAGTCGTTTTTTTCCAGCTTATCTACCACATAAGTAATACTTCCGCTTGGAATCGAGAAAATTTCACTAATTTTTTGGATAGGATGCGGCCCTTTGTTGTAGAGAAGTTCAAGTATCATAAAATGGTCAGGACTGATTCCGTGACTTTCAATATCCCGCTGTACATTATCAAATATTGCTTTGGATGCTTTAGTCCAAACCCGGAAGAGTCTTAAATCGAGCTCGCTTTGTTCGTCTCCTTGGTACATTAGAATACCTCCTTTAACCTATTCATCATCTGATCGGATAAGGAGAGATTAGTTGCTTAATCCTTATCCAAAAGATGCATTCCAATTCAAAATGAGGACAATTAAGGATAAAATCATCAAAATGATGGGCATACCCGTTTTGGCTATCGGATCCTTTACTCGTAAATGCGTAACAATAGCTCCAACCATAATAATGGCTAGCACTATTCCAGCGATAGCTGCCAGCATGTGATTCCAAATTCCTGCTATGATGAGTGCAGCACCGCCTATTTCGAGCAAGCCTGTTAACATTCTAAACCATTGAGGCAAGCCATAACGCTTAAATTCATCAACCATTTGCTTGGAACCGAGCTTAGAAGCTCCAAAAACCAAAAAACCTAAACCTAAAACAATTTGAAGCACAATCGATACCATATTCATTTTATCTCACTCCTTATTATTTTCCTACTAGTAGATATACTAATATTATATATCTTATGTTTAGGATAATATTTATCCTAACATTAGAGTAATTAGCTGTCAACTACTTTCGGATCTGACATCGATTTCCTCCCAAATCTTAATAGTGTTTTCTCAGACGAACCTGTAAAAATTTGTTTAATCGTCCAGTATCTTGGTAATATATTCCAGTTTTACCTATTCCGATTGGACAGATGGTTAGGGTACAAATATGTAATTTGTTCGATCACCGAATGAATATGTTATTTACGCTTTCAAAAAAGTTGTAATAATTCGATAAAAAATGCCCCCTGACCGCTATGGTCAAAGGACACACGTTTTCGCTCTGATAAGTCAGCAACAGCAGTTGATGTCTCTCCTTCCTCAAAGCTGAGCTCACGATACTGATGAAGCTTTCTTCGTAGATCGATTATCTCGTTCTCGATTGCTCTACCCGCATGAAGGAGATCATATTTAGCGTTAATAGCCATCATCCTTCTCCTTCATAACAGCATGAGAGTTCTTTCTATCCTTTGCCAGCTGTTCGATGATTTGTTTCCCAGTTGGCGTTTGTTCCAACCCTCCTCCAGCCGTTTCACGATGAATGTCCGGCATGGCGCTCCCTACTTCAAGCATAACTTGTATGACCTCGTCCGAGGGAATGACGCTTCTTACGCCTGCAAGCGCCATATCGGCGGCAGCTAGCGCATTCACTGCCCCAAACCCATTGCGGACAATACATGGGATTTCCACCAAGCCGCCAACCGGATCGCAAATCAGGCCAAGCGTGTTTTTTAAAGCGAGACCGACTGCGTGAACCGCTTGTGCTGGCGTCCCTCCTTTCAGCTCAACAAGAGCACCCGCTGCCATGCCGATTGCAGAGCCGATCTCTGCCTGGCATCCGCCTTCTGCTCCGGATATAAAAGAGTTGTTCGCGATGATATAGCCTATCGCTCCGGCACAAAACAATCCGTTCACCATATGATCGTCTTCCCAGCCAAACCGCTCCTGGCTGCTGACGAATACGCCGGGAATGACGCCGCAAGACCCGGCAGTCGGCGTGGCGACGATACGCCCCATTGAAGCATTCACTTCAGAGACCGCAAGGGCATATGCCATTGCTGATCCAGCGAACGGCTCCAAAGAAGCCACTGGCTTTCGTGTATATGCATACACCCGTTTCGCGTCTCCGCCAGTCAGACCGCTGCGGGACGTTTTTTCCGATGAGATTCCTTTCACTGCGGCATCCTTCATGATGCCGTAATACTTCATCATTTTGTCCCATTCCTGCTCCTCCGTCCGGCCGGATTCCTTCGCCTGGTCCTCCAGCATGATCCGGTAGATCGGCTTGCCTTCATTTTCGCATACGAGCGCCAGTTCCTTTAAGGTTCTGAATCTCAAAGCGGAACACCACCATTCAAATCGATGTAATTAAGGCTATTCACATAATCCAGACGGTTGATCCTCACAAGCAGATCCTCCCGCAATTCGCCATCTGTCTCGATAACGGTCGCGGCTTGCCCGAGCCTGCCTTTGCGGTCCACATCCATATAGCCTATATTGACATTGGCCTCGCTCAGCAGCCGCGTGATGTTCGCAAGCACACCGGAATGGTCGAGATGATAGATGATAAGTGTCGGATAATTAGCGGTAAATTTGAGATCAAAACCGTTAACTTCTACCACTTCAATATTTCCGCCGCCGATTGAGCAGCCTGTCATTTGAGAACATTTCGTTCCTGAAAGCAGCTTAATCGACAAGGTGTTCGGATGAACGGCAGGCCCGCTGCCCGTCTGAAAAGTGACCTTCATCCCAAGCGAATCGGCTAGCTCAAGCGAAACTGGAATCCGATCGTCATCCGTACTGAACTGAAGCAGTCCCGCAATTACCGCCAAATCCGTTCCGTGGCCGCTGTAAGTTGCTGCCAATGAGCCGTAGAATAATATATCTGCTTGCTCAGGCTGTTCATCAAACAGCCCGCGTGCCACTCTGCCCAATCGGACGGCACCCGCCGTATGCGAGCTAGAAGGTCCGATCATGCCAGGTCCAATGATGGAAAACACATCCTTAAAACGCATATCACATTCAATACCTCCTATGAAAGCCGGCTGGGGCGCCATCTTGATTGCTACGACAACGGGAATATCTGCGAATGACCGCCAGAAATCGAAGCTTCCTTTAGATTGATCTCATTCATTATCAGTCTTGCCAAAAAGAGCGAGCAATAGCATTTTTTTCATTTCATAACCCCTTCCTTATGCTTGAAGTTCGTAGCCGATTCCCTTTGTACGAGGCAAAACGGCTGCATGGGCATATGACCTTGATTAAATGTATAGGGTACAAACATCCAATCATCGCTAACCCATTCAGCATAATCTACAGGGTACTCAGTATCAGGGAGGTGAAAGTTTAATGTCTGGATTCGTTGGTGGTGCAAATAATAGTATTGGTTTTATCCTTGTCCTCTTCATCTTGCTTGTGATTATCGCTTGTAGCTGTGGAATTGGTGGGTTTGGTGGGTTTGGCGGTTGCTAATCGATAAATAAATATTAATCCCGCTTTGGGCTAATGACAGTAACCAAATATCTCTGTAACAAACACCCAATCCATTCGATACACTCATGCATAAGTTACAGAGTACCCAATACGTAAGGAGGTGCAATGAAATGTCCGGTCAAGTAGGTGGTGCTTTTACAAACCTTGGGGTTATTCTGGTGCTTTTCATATTATTGGTGATTATCGCTTGTAGCTGTGGAGTAGTTGGCGGCAGCAGCTGTGGCGGTTATGGCAACAACGTCGGCGGCGCAGGCGTTGGCCCATACGGCAAAGGCTACTAATTAAACCACTGAATGTCATCCGTGCATTCAGATTGCACAACTTCTTTTAAATAGAACGCAGAAAAAGACCCCTTGTCTGGGTCTTTTTCTTTTTAAAACTATTCAGAAGCTGTATGAAAAACATGCGATTTTCCCCTACATAAATAGTTCTAGCTTTGTTTCATGGATTACCTGCTTTTTTCGCATCCATATAATCATTCTAAACGGCTTCGTTGCTAACGATATGCGTTTTCCCATATATCCGATTTAGGATAAAGCCAAACAACATGCCAAGGAAAGAAATCGCAGATATCGTTAGATAAAGTGTTTTTGCACCAAAAGACCCGTAAATAAACCCTCCTAAGTAGGAAGCGAGTATTCCTGAAATTCCGAAGAACAGAAGCGCTAGCACCGTCTGGCCAGTGGCCCGCCATTCTATAGGAACGATGCGATAAAGGTATTGAATCGCCGCTGAATAGAAGATCGGGAAAGTAAGCACTTGCATGATTTGCAAATAAGCAAGCAGATGCGGATCAGTAATCCAGGCTGACAGAAAAAAGCGAATGAAAAAGAAAATGGACGCGAATGAAATGAGCAGCATTTCCTTGCCTTTGCGCAGCCACCAGAAGCTTAAAGCAAATACAATAATCTCACTGCCAGCCGCCAAAAAAAAGGATTGTCCGATCAGCTCAGGAGTCCCTCCAAGCTCGCGAATATATATGCCGAGAAACGTGTCGTTCATCCGAGCGGGTACCGAACAAACAAAAACAAGCAAAAGAAACATGTGTGTCTCCTTATTGCTTATAAAATGTTTGAGGCTGCTTAAAGAAACCGGCTTCCCTGTAACCGGTACATCCGACATTTTCCAGCTAATAAACAAACTGATGAGACCAATGCCTACAAAGAGCATTGATAAACTATGCGCGCCGAAATAAGACATAACGTATCCTGTGAGCAGTGAGGTGACAGCATAGCCTAATGCTCCATATGTACGGATTGATCCATAGCTCACACCAGAAGCTTCGGATATCGAGAAATTCAGGCTCTCCAGCAACGGGTCGATCGGCATAAGAAAGAAGTACAGAAGCATAGCGAATAAGATAAGCATAAAAAAAGTACTGGAGTTGTACAAAAAATAACCGGTCACGCTTGAGATTAATACCAATAGGAGAAGTATTTTACGAATGGTCCTCGTTTTATCGCTGATCATGCCCCATAAAGGCTGGGTAATAATAGTTATAAAACCACCGGTTCCAATAATGAAACCAATTTGTGAGGGCTGTAAGCCCTGTTCTGCAAGGTAAACGGGGAGAAATGTAATAAACATAGAGAGCAGTGCAAAGTACAAAAAGTTAAAGCTTCGCAACCATTTTAATGCATTCATGAAATATAAAGCACCTCAGATAATGTATAGTTTGTTTGGATATCTAATTAGTATATCAGATGACGCTCGCTATTTATCCTTGATTCATTCGGATTGGGATAATTAGAATAAATAAACCATTCCATGGAACACTAATTCGGATAATTCTATACTTAGGAGGGATTTATTAATGAACGTTACTGAAGAAAAACAGCAACAAACGGCAAACACGCTTCGTGTAAAAGATAAGGTTGCGATTATTACCGGGGCTGGTTCTGGCATCGGCCGAGCAGCTGCATTGCTCTTGGCCAAGCACGGAGCTAAAGTATGCCTTATCGATTTAAACAACAACCGCAGTGAATCAGTTGAGAATCAAATCAATGAACTCGGCGGAGAATCGTTATTTATTGATACCGATGTGTCAGACCCCGATCGCGTAAATCAGGCGATTCAGTCAGCAATGAAACAATGGGGCCGCATTGACATCGTATTTGCAAATGCAGGAATCAATGGCGTCGTCTCTCCTATTGAGGACCTAACGCCGGAAGCATGGGATCACACGCTGACGACCAATTTAAAAGGAACATTCCTGACCGTTAAATATGCCATTCCGCATATGAAAAAAAACGGTGGAAGCATCATCATTACCAGCTCAATTAACGGCAGCCGTAAATTTTCCGGGTTCGGCATGTCAGCTTACAGCTCCTCTAAAGCAGGCCAGATTGCTTTTGCCAAAATGGCTGCACTTGAATTAGCGAACTATAAAATTCGGGTTAATGTCATCTGTCCGGGAGCTATCCAAACCAATATCGGCGAAAGCACGAAAGAGACGCCACAATTGGATAAAATCAAAATTCCAGTTAAATATCCTGAAGGCAGCCAGCCGCTAGAGCATGGACCGGGACAGCCTGAGCAGGTTGCTGATTTGGTTTTATTCCTTGCATCGCAGGAATCGAGCCATATTTCAGGTACTGAGATATTTATTGATGGTGTAGAAACGCTTCTATAGTTGGAGGAATGTGAGATATGATCATCCAGGTCATAATCATCTGGATGGAATTATACGAAGAGCGCTTGGTTTGCGCTCTTTTTTGTTTTTATTGAAAAAATAATATCATTTATTACCGTGTCATTCTCATAAGGTCTTTTTTACTACCTCATCATCCTTAAATAGTTTTAAGCTTGGCAACTTGGACAAGATATTTTTCTCTCGAATGAATTAGAGTCGATATCGTTTAGATAATCCAACTAGAAAACTCTCATTACTTTCGGGACAACTTATCAATTGATTTGGATTTGAGGAAATCACTTTACCAGCGTCTATCCATTTAATAGATATTTCATTTGTCATTTAATATTACTCCTATGCTTTTTCCGCAAAACTAAATGCTGGTTACGTCACTAAAGCTCCCAAACTGCCTGAAACACCACTTGCTGATGAACTTGATTGTGCAACGTCTGATTGCCATCAGGATACTTGATGTACGACAACTGCTCATCATTTATTTCATTCCTCGTTTGAAGTAAACCAGTTTCCTTGATTAGAAATGTAACTGACTTACAGTTCTCCATGCTTAACAATGTATCTGATACAAGGTGCATCGGTCTTGCTTTTATCACAACCGCATCATACATTCAATTCCTTCATTCTGTTTTCTGGATGGTTTAATATTCTGGACCAAATAAACTAAGTTATAAAAAAAGACAAAATGTCTACGTCGTAATCACCTCACTTTAATCGTACTCGCCTTACTCTTTCATCCACAGTAAATCATGTTTTTTCAGAAGCTTAAACAATTCGTTATGAAAGCTTTCTTTCTCTTCGTCCCATACCGAAAATCCTGTAATACCCATGAAATACATCATGGAACACAATGCTTCAATACGCTTGTCATGCTTTCTTTCCCGTTGTAACTGCTGCTCAGCATCTAATTGATTTGGAACAGATTCATTTAACAGGTTAGATGTCCTTTCCAATATCTCATGTGCCTTATTTCCCTTATCAACAGCGTAGAGTTCCTGGTATAAAGCACCTTGCAGTGTAAGAATAGTCCTTTCCATTTTCAATTCATCATGCATTATTCGTTCCTCTTCTTGATAAGGAACAATTGACCTTGTGTATTCATGTTCATTTCCATCCGTATCGTTAAAATAGTCAGGTATTTCAAAAGAATCACGGTTAGAAATTCGATTCAGATAGTCTAGTCTCAGCCCAATCTCTTCTATTTTCGATAATCTTTTTGAAAGTATTCTGCATCCAGATTGAATATCTTAGACAGGGCTTCTAGCTTGGCTTTTAGGATGGGTCTACGCTTACTCAGCCAGTCCGTAACCGTAGATAGTGTAATCTCCATATCCTCAGCTAATTTTTTATACGTTCCGTTGTATAACTTTACGATGAATTCTAAACCGATCATAAATATCCCTCCAAAACAATGACTTATCATTACGTCTTGGTGTAAATACATCTTTGAAATTCCGATACGTCAATAGTTTGAATATAAATATTTCATTAAAAAAAGCCACATGGAGTGTATACTCTCATGTGGCAAAAGAAATGTTATAAATAAAATTTTCGGCTCTGCTTTAAGATCAATTTAGTTATAAACTTCTTATTTATTACAATTTCAATAGTGCTACTACTTCTTTATCTGATGTTTTACTTCAAATAAAAATACTTATATATTTAGACATATTCATTCCAGATTTGATAAATATCCAAAAGTGCGTTTGTATTTCTTTCTCCCTTTATTACTGATCGCATCATATTTGAAATAATCATAATTACATCCATATCATTTTTTTTATTAAATCCATTTAATAGTGGTCGATTTACACTAACATATGATTTTGGTTTATAGACAATCCCCCATTCAATTGTTTTATGACTTTCTTTCATTACTTCACCTAAATATATGGCAATATCAAATACTATGGCCAGTGATTTAATACTCGCTTTTTGAGGTGAAATATATTCTTGAAGCCACCCACTTTTAAGCAGATACTCATCCTCTAGTTCTTTTGTCGATTTATCCACAACTTCAATTTGGCTCAGATACCATGTCCAAATAGATATTAATGACGTAATACTGAAATCCAACTTGACTTCACTATATATATTTAGCACTTCACACCGCATAGGAATCTGTTCAATAAACCATTTAAAATGAAATTCTGCTTCCTTTTTACTCATTTCCCTGAAATCTTTGAATTCAATTGGTGGTATTAAAAGGGGATAATTCATAAAAGTAACCTCCTCATTTATAAACTGTCTCAATAATATATTTTATACCATTAGCTTCTAACATGTCTAAGACAGGCTGAGTCGCTGAGGGAACGGCAAACCATTCGTCTTCATCATCCCCCTCCTCATCGACATCATTATCTGGTAACGAAGTATCTGCTGGCGAAGGTGATACATTCACTTTCCAGGCGAACAACGGTGACATTCAAGTGCCGAAAAATTCTAAAAGAATTGTTGATACTACCGCTTTTTACGAGGCCACTGAAAAAGTCCCTTAAATACATCAAAGGTACAGCCCACTCAAAAAAATGAGGAAGCTGTACCTTTTTTTCGGTATGATTAGGGTATCAATCTTGAGTAGGTGAGTGTATTGATTCAACAACAGCAATCCATGACGTTTAGTCCATATATAGAGCTCTACAATATAATCATTCCTAAGGATAATATGTTGCGCCAAATCAATGAGTTGGTCGACTTCTCATTTGTGTTCGACGAACTAAAAGAACGCTACTGTTTGGAAAATGGCAGAAATGCTATTGACCCGATTCGAATGTTTAAATATCTGCTACTGAAAGCGATCTTTGAACTATCGGACGTGGATATCGTGGAGCGCTCCAGGTACGACATGTCGTTCAAATATTTTCTGGACATGGCTCCGGAAGATTCAGTCATCGATTCAAGTTCCCTAACCAAGTTTCGCAAGTTGCGGCTCAAAGATTTGAATGTACTGGACATGCTTATTGGGAAAACGGTCCCCAGAGAATCCAGGAAGCTTCTCTAAGGAAATAGAGGCCCAGCCCGTTACACTATCGATTGCTTCTTTCTGAGCATCCGCCGGTGCCTTCAAACCGAATTCACCATAAATGATTTCGCCCCCGCGGCCGTAATTGTGACCAAACACATACAGGCTCTTAGCATATGGGTTCAGAATAGAAACGGTTTTGTCACCGACTGCAGCTTGAATCTGAGGCTTTAACTCGTTAATTTTTTTCTCCCACTGTTTAACCCAAGCCTTTGCCTCATCTTCTTTTCCATTCAGTTTGCCGAAATCCAGCATCTGATCTTTATAGTTTTTCTTTCCGTAATCCGTAGCTACAACAGGCGCTATCTCTTCAAGCTTTTCAATTCCTTCAGTACCTGTGTACACGATCATTAAGTCTGGATTAAGTTCATGGATTTTCTCAGGTGACACTTCGTTACCTATGTTTTTGACTCCATCCAGCATGCCATCAAAATACGGGTTACTCATGGCACTATCTGAAATACCAATCGGCTTAGCTCCGAGTGCCAAAAAATACCCCGTGTAAAAAGGAGGCCACTGAAAAACTATTGTTTTTTCATCCCAGTTCAATGCTGTATAGAAAAAGACGACTTTACTCCACTTTTTTTGGGGGAGAAGTCGTCTTTTTTCTTTAGTCTAGGGGTTATCTTCACTTGTCCTTGGTCAAGTGATACCAGCGATCATAAAATCGTATATGATAACCCTATATGGCACGGCCTTCCTGCGGTTAAAGCAGGCAACGTGTTTCAGTTAAATCCAAAAGCAGATACGTACAATGACCCGGTATCATTACAAGCTCAGCTTAGTTACATCTCGGAAAGTCTACTATCCGTGAAATAAACCTAAATAAAAGCTCTGACAAGCTCCCAGCTTGAAGAGCTTTATTTGACTTTTATTATTTCGTTGGTTGAAATCATATTACACTTGAACATTTAACATCAATATTCGTTCTCCTATTCGCTTACTAGCATGATCGCTACACATTATAATATTTAACTTAAAAGTTATTAATAATCTATTACCCAGACTAAATGCAGCATGTTGACAACTATACAATCGTTTTCATATACTATTTTTGAATCAAAATCTTTAAATAAATCTAATATAGTTAACTTTTTAATTAATCATTTTCAGAGGAGGATTATAATGACAACAGCAAAACAGTCCATCCAACGTCCAGAATATCCGCGTCCGCAGATGGTTCGCTCCGAGTGGATGAACCTGAACGGGGAATGGGAATTTGAAATCGATCATGGAAAAAGCGGAAAGCATCGCAATTTGTTTGAGGCCTCAGCCTTAAAGGAGAAAATACTCGTTCCTTTCTGTCCGGAGAGCAAGCTATCCGGCATTGAGAACAAAGATTTCATGCCTGCGGTCTGGTATCGTAGGGAAATAGAAATTCCTGCCGAATGGCATGGCAGCCGTATCCTCGTACATTTTGGCGCAGTTGACTACGAAACGGAGGTTTGGATAAATGGTATTTCCGCAGGCACCCATCGCGGTGGTTATGCCTCCTTTTCGTTAGAAATCACTCACCTGCTTCAAGCCGGCATGAATGTATTGACTGTATGTGCTGAAGATGATCAACGATCCGGCTTGCAGCCTCGAGGCAAACAGTCTGGTTTGTATCATTCACACGGATGCGATTATACGAGAACGACAGGAATCTGGCAGACCGTATGGCTGGAATCCGTGCCCGAGCAGTATATTCAGTCCTTCAAATTGACACCGGATTCTGATAACCAGTCCCTCCATGTTGAGGGTGAATTCGTCGGAGCTGACGGATTAACTTTTTCTGTAGGAGCACAGTTCGGCGGCAAAAGGGTAGGTTTACAGACTGCTGTAGTGAATGGCAAACAAGGTCGATTGTCGGTGAAGCTCTCAGTAAGCCATTTATGGGAAATCGGATCGCCCAACCTTTACGACCTTACATTATCCTTACAGTATAACGGGAAAGCAATCGATTCCGTAGAAAGCTACTTTGGTCTTCGCTCCGTGAAATGGGATAACAATGCGATTCTCATTAACGGTAAACCCGTTTTCCAACGTTTGGTGCTGGATCAAGGCTTTTACCCGGAAGGAATTTATACCGCTCCTACTGACGAGGATTTAAAGCGGGACATTGAATTGTCTATGAGTCTTGGCTTCAACGGCGCACGTCTGCATGAGAAGGTGTTTGAAGCTCGTTTCTTGTATTGGGCTGACCAATTGGGGTACATCGTTTGGGGCGAACATGCGAACTGGGGACTCGATATTACAAACGCACGAGGGCTGCAGCAATTTTTGCCGGAGTGGATTGAAATTGTAAAACGAGATTATAATAGTCCTGCTTTAGTAGGCTGGTGCCCGTTCAATGAAACCTGGGATGGACCACAGGGAGCCCGCCAAAATGATGAGGTGCTGCGGATCACTTATCAGGTGACCAAGTCACTTGACGCAACTCGTCCTGTCATTGATACAAGCGGCAACTTCCATGTCATTACTGATATATTCGATGTACATGATTATGAGCAAAATCCAGAAAAATTCGCCCAAAATTACAAGGCTATGCGTACTGGCGGAGAACGGTTCGTCACCTTCCAAAACCGACAGAAATACGACGGTCAGCCCTACTTCGTTAGTGAATACGGCGGCATTTGGTGGAATCCAGGTCAAGCTGATCAGAAGAGCTGGGGCTATGGCGACCGTCCGAAATCAGAAGAAGAATTTCTTTCTCGCTATGAAGGCTTAACTTTAACGCTGTTAGAAAATCCATACATCTGCGCATTTTGCTACACACAGCTCTACGATGTCGAGCAGGAAGTAAACGGCCTCCTCACATACGATCGTCATCATAAATTCAATCCTGAATTGATCCGCCGTATTAATTCGACGATTGCGGCAATCGAGAAGCAGACTGTAGACACTGCTAAAATAAAATAGACTTGGATACGTACAACAAGCCATTCCCTAGGGAATGGCTTGTTGTACGAAATTCAATGTTCATGGCTGCCATTTAGATAACTTATGATTTCATGGTTAATGCGACTCGCTTGCTCATGATTAATGCCGTGCCCTGCATTTGGAATAATTTTATAAGAAATTTGGTTCATCTCCAGTTCCTTAATAGCTGCAGGGTAATAAGACAATCGGTCGTACTCTCCAATTAAAAAAAGAGCTTTTTTCTTCAAGATCAAAAGCTCATCCTTCGTGAAATTTCTATACTTATGATACATCATCGATCTATTGTTAAAATATTTTAGCAGGTAAGTCCAATGAACCATGATATCCTCATTATTTTCAAACACCATAGAAGTATTGGGAGCACTTAGCTTTCTGAGTAATTTTTTCGTTGTTTTTTCGGATACAGGAAACAGTGCTTCAGGCAGAAAAAGCAGAAGCATCCTGATCATATTTACTTTGACTCCCCCTGCCATCGCAACTATCCTATTAACCTTATTCGGATTAGTGATCGTATAATAACTGGCAAGATAGGACCATTGGAAACGCCTGCGATATGAATCATATCAAGACTAAAATACTGAAGTAATTCGTCAATCCATGTGGCTTGGTCAAAGCTGCTATTGTAGTTGTTGTTCGGTTGGCTTTTTCCAGGTCCTCCAATGGTATCAACTGCAAAAATATAAAAATGCTTAGACAATTCAGCGATATTATAAATCCACATCAAAGCAGAATTATCACCGACCCCATGAAATAATAAAAGCGGAGGTTTTTGTGATTCTCCTGCAATAATGACATGCGTCTGACCAAAGGTTGTCGGAACTTCTCTTCCTGATAAGAAACTCCCCATTGGTTAAGCAATCTTTGATAGGACTTCAATACAAGTTCCTTACCCGCTTCCTTTTTAAATGGGTTAACCATCTTCACACACCAACCTTTGAGGGAATCATAACCTATACCTATTCTCAACAAATTACAATCCATTAGGAGCAATCTACAACAATGAATCATAGTTAATATTTTACATAAATTACACTCAATATACTTGTAGTTTTCGGCATGACAGGTATGACATTCAAGTTAATGCATATACAAAGAGGCCCCTGCGCAATAGCAAAGGCCTCTCAAGTCATTCACAGTGTTCTAGAATACTCGCGGCTGCTCCTCGTACAAAACACCGGATAAATCAATGTGAACGCAAGCGCAACGACCGACAGCAGTGCAGCTGCTAATTGGAGCGTCAACAATACATAAATCAAATAACAGATTGGAGCAAACAGCAGCAAACCCGGCATCGCAAAAAATACCGCTCCCCATTTTCGCTCATCTGTCCTCATTCGGATAGAAAGATTTAACCCAATAAGGCTGGAAAGCAACGGCCAGAGGGTAAGATAGCTTCCTCCAGGCAGATATAGCGCCATGAAAATACTTATTAATGTCCATAGCAGAAGTATTCCGGCCCACATATTTTCCATTCGTATCTTTTTTGAAATCCACCGCACCAATAGACCGATAATCATCACCGTAGCTACAATGCATCCAAGCAAAATAGTTATACTCACTTGTGGATCAAGCAAAATGATCTTTAGCTGCTCGTAAGATACGGCGGAGCGCAATAAACGCCATGTCAGGGTGATTAATCCAAACACGATAAGCAAACTAATAAGCGTGATAAAAAAACCACCGATCGTCCCCTTAACCGTCACTCTTTTGCGTCGTATGCCATGCACCATTGTAGCAATAAAGAACAAAGCACCAACGATCATCAACCACATGCCCCAGGATTGGGGATAGCTGACCATATGACTGCCAAATAGGTTGAAATATATCCGATCCTCCTGCTGTACCTGTTTTAAATCCAACTGGCCAAAGTGCTGGGACAAGCTTAACATGTATTCCCCATGATGCTGCAAGCTCGACATATCGAGATTTTCCGGAGTATCAATAGGCTGATGATAGGCGTTAAACCCCATGCCAAATGCAAAATTTAATCCTGATAGTCCTTCCTCTCTGAACACCGTCAAATCCGTGTCATTGGGCATCAGTTTATATAAGTTATAAATGACGGAGTAAGCAACAGGATCAGGAGCAGCCTTGATGAACTCTTTGATCAGCCAGCCATTCTGGTCACTTGTCTCAAACATAAAGGATGGGCCTTTATTCCCCCTCGCTTCAAAGTTAAGGACAATTCCCACATCATGAGCCCAAGGGTGATCCTCCATAAAAGCTTTTGCTCCAAACAGCCCCGTTTCTTCGCCGTCTGTCATGAGAAAGATAAGATCATTTTTTAACGGACCCGATACTTTCAGCGCACGTATCGTCTCCAGCATCGCTGCAATTCCCGCTCCATCGTCTGCAGCCCCCGGAGTATTCGTTTCACTATCGTAATGTGCAGCAATCATGACTGCTTTACTATTAGCTGTACCTGGGATTCGCGTAATAATATTTTCAATTTCCCCCGATAGAGGTGAATCAACAGCTGCTTTTTGAAGTTCAGGATTTAAGCCGAGACCTTTAAGCTCCAAAATAAGATAATCACGTACTTCATGATGTGCCAGACTTCCGACTGGATGAGGCTCCTTTGCAATCACTTCCAGCTTCTTCATCGCCCTTTCAGACGAAAAAAGCTCAAGCGGGGCATCCGATTGAACGCTTCGGGGTGCTTGTATTTGCAGCAATCCAATCAGGATCGGAACAAGGATTAGCAAGCACAATACAACCCCCTTTTTCCAAAAAGGTGGACTTGCAGGCTTCGTTTCAGTTGAAAATTCGCTATTCATAGCTTTCATATGAACTCCCCCCTTTTTCCGACATTAGCATACCAAAATAATCCATATTTCGAGAATCGACTTTAGACTAGGTTTTTACCTAGACTAAGGTCGATATTGAAACATCTGATATTTCAGATGTCATCGCTAATTACAACAATAGGTTATTACATAACCGCAAAAGAAAAAAGGGCAAATAAGTTTGCCCCTTGCTGTAACCATATATTTTACAATTAATTAGTTAGCCTAATGACTCTAGGTTCCGCAAAAGGTTCGGTATGAACCGTTTGCTTGCGCAGGCAAGGTGGAATAATCAGCCTGCTCAGAGGAGTGAGCATAGGGGCACGAAAGAACATTAAGAAGCCGCTCCATCACGCTGTAGTCTTCATGTTTCACGGCTGCCTCTAGTGCCTCTTCTACCCTGTGGTTGCGCGGAATTAAGGCAGGATTGCTGCTTCGCATTAGCTGAAGCGAGGAGGCTTTTGCTTCCTGCTGTCTGTTCAACCTCGCTTGCCAGAGCTCGTACCATGGAGACCATTCCGGTGTACCGTACAGAACCGTATCCTCCTGCCTTTCAAAAGTTAGCGCGCGGAATGTATTTGTATAGTCTGCACCGTACTTCTGCATGATCGTGAGCAGCCCTTTAATAAGAGCTTCATCCTCAGCCTCTTCATTAAAGATTCCCAGCTTCCCCCTCATTCCCGAAATCCAGTTACGGTGAAATAATTCGATAAAATCGGATATCGCATCCTCTGCCAGGCTGACAGCCTGTGACTCGTCGTCATGCAGCAGCGGCAATAGCGTTTCAGCAAATCTCGCGAGATTCCACACAGCTATATTCGGCTGATTGCCATATGCATAGCGTCCATGAACATCAATTGAACTAAATACCGTTGCTGGATCGAAGTTATCCATGAAAGCGCAAGGACCGTAATCAATCGTTTCCCCGCTGAGTGCCATGTTATCGGTATTCATCACCCCATGTATAAAACCAACGAGCTGCCATTTGGCAATAAGCTCTGCCTGGCGCTTGATCACTTCTTGAAGCAGTGAAAGATAACGGTTCCCGCTATCAGCAGCTTCTGGGAAATGTCGTTGCAAAGTGTAATCAGCCAGTGCCTGAAGATCCTCGGTAGTGCCCCAACTTGAAACATATTGAAAGGTGCCCACTCGAATATGACTGGCAGCCACGCGTGTCAATATGGCACCAGGCTGCTCGGTTTCCCGGCGGATTGCCTCACCGGTTGTGACCACCGCTAAGCTTCGGGTGGAAGGAATGCCAAGCGCATGCATAGCTTCGCTGATGATGTATTCACGCAGCATCGGCCCAAGCGCAGCACGTCCATCGCCTCCGCGGGAATAAGGCGTTCTTCCTGAACCTTTGAGCTGAATATCTACCCGCTCGCCTTGAGGAGTAATCTGTTCACTAAGCAGCAGCGCGCGACCGTCCCCTAATCTGTTAAAATGTCCGAATTGATGCCCAGCGTATGCTTGAGCGAGCGGCAAAGCTCCTTGAGGAATCTGATTGCCAGCAAGCATTTCTACGCCATCCTGACTTTGCAGTGCGAGGGCGTTCAACCCCAACGATGCTGCCAATGAATCATTAAAAATGATCAGCTTCGGTGAGCGTACAGGGTTTAGAGCCATCCTTGCAAACATGATTTCAGGCAGACAAGCATAGCTATTGTCGAAATTCCATCCTGCTTCAGTTAGTGGTTTTTTCTCCGTCATCTTATCTCCTTTTTTCTTTCTGTTACATCGTATTTTTTGCATCAAAAGATAGTCATAGGCATGATGTTAAATTAGCTATCTACTTTATATATCAACTTATGGCAGCCCTTTTCGTGCTTGCTTCTGCCCATTCATTATATCCTTTCCATTGTTTTATTCTACCCATTCATTAAATTTAAATAAAAATGGCGGATTATTCAACTATGCTAACCGTAAAGTGAAAATTCATCTTTAATTATGTAAATCTTATTTAACAACAAGATAATGCCGACAACTCAAAAATAATAATTGTCGGCATCTCTCTCATAAAGTGATTAGTTTACGACAAATTCGATGACAATTGGCGTCCCAAGATCGAGCGTATCACCATCAGGAATGGTAATAGCCGTTGTTGTAACAGTTGAAGTGTCTGCTGTTTGAATCTGCCCATTAATATAAAGATTGTAGTAAGCTGGCGCAGTTGGAAAAGCTGTGGCAGCAACTCCGGCGTCATTGGTAGTAGCAGTGGCAAGAATATTAAATGCAACACCTACTCCCGTTCCGTCTGCAATAGTAGCACTAAATTTTCTGGATGCCATAAAGGGTTTTGTAATTGGCATTTATATCACCTCTCTTCTCTCAAGTAGCTTATGCAAATGATAGAGAAAGGGAAGGGCCATATTCAATTATTTACCATATTAATATGATCAAAGCTCGATTTTAGCGGAAAATGTGATGATTTCCACAATAATTGACGTCCCCGAAAATATAGTCTGATTGTTGGAATTAATATTCAAAGCATTTTCAGTTAAAAAATATACGCTGCCTTCTTGTAATATCCCATTAATATAAAGATTGCTATAGCTATTTTGACCCATGTCAGAAAATGCGGAAATGAACGATCCATCATCATTTGTAAAAACATCAGCTGGAATCGTTACTTGAGACTGAGCATCTGAGCTCGTAATATAAAAAAATCTTTGTGCAGCAGGTAAAATGATGATGTCAGGGATGATGACAGATCCCGCACTGCCAGGAGGTCCTTGCAGTCCTTGTATTCCTGGAAACCCTTGAATACCTTGTTCTCCTTGCGGCCCTTGTCTGCCTGAATGTCCTTGAATGCCCTCCGCTCCTTGTACACCTTGCGTACCTAGACCTTGCATTCCTTGCGGCCCTTGAGATCCCTGTACTCCTTGAGGATGTGAATCGCTAGTCTTCTTTTTGAAAATAATGATCTTTTTATGTTCTTTCTTTCTTTTTAGCGGACAAGCAGCCATTTTTTTCTTTTTAGATTTTTTTCTACGAACTGGAGTAGAGTATTTCCATTTGAGCCCGGAAGGTGCACATAATTTCTCTTTAAGTAGTTGATTTCTTGTCCGAATTTTCATCTTTGTAGACATTGTTCTACCCAAGCTAAATCAACCCCCATTAAAATAATCTATATATGATATGATACGATCTGTCTGAGGTATGGACTATAAATCAAGGAAAGTTAGGTTGGAAACTATTTTTAATAAAATTAGGTATGTGATATATAGTGAAGACCCACAGCACCGATTGCTGTGGGTCTCTTATTTCCAAATGAATGATTAGTTTACGTTATCGTTTCTAGCCATTTGCCTTATATGCCCGGCAAGCTCCTCGATTAATTCAGCGGGCTCTACAACCATAACATAGCTGCTATAGCTTAAAATACTGCGAACCGCCCGCTCCTTAGAGGAATAGTGGGCAACGACCGTTAAAGTGCCGTCTGGTTCGTCTGAAATCTCATCAAAGCCAAATTCATCTCTTACCCTCGTCTTCATTTCAGGCTGGAAGCGAAGTACTGCCCTCACCTTTTGAAAATTAGCTTTCCCCATAAATTGCTGTTCAACGTCCTGCAGGGTGTAGGGACGACGAATAAAGGTATCCGATAAGCTGCTTATATGAAGCATGCGGGAGAGCCGGAATACGCGAATATCGGATCTCGTGAGGCAATAACCGTATAAGTACCAGACATCCTGCATGGTATTTGCCCAGCGCGTATTCGTTAAACGATATTGGAGATCATCAAGCTGTGCCTGCGGTATATCGATATGAAATGGGCGAATTATGGTAGAATATATGTTATGAGTTAGGCAAATACGGCAATGTGATTGTCATAATGGTTCCTTCACCAAGTTCACTTTGAATGTCCATATGTCCATGATGAGCTTCAATAATTTTGAAACAAACCATCAAGCCTAGACCAGTACCTTTTTCTTTCGTGGTGAAAAATGGTTTTCCAATATTCGCTAGATGCTCTTCGTGGATGCCCGAGCCATCATCACTCAACACAATTTGCAAAAATGAAGCATCCTTGGCAATAACCTTCAAATTAATGGTTCCCCCGGATGACATTGCTTCGATTGAATTTTTGATCAGATTTATAAAAACTTGCTTAAGCTGATTGGGCTCGCAAAACACATGTGAATCCATCGTATCCATCTTGAAGTTCACTTGAACATTATATAATATGGCCTGAGGCTGCATCATAAATAAGACGTTTTCAATCAGCTCTTTTAGATCCGTTTCTACAAACTTATCAGCATGAGGCTTGGCCATACTCATAAATTCATTTACGATCTGATTTATTCGATCGATTTCCACTAGCATAATATCGACGTAAGCTATTTCTTTTGATCTCAAAAGCTGTAAAAACCCTTTTATCGCCGTTAATGGGTTGCGTATCTCGTGTGCTATTCCAGCAGCTAATTCACCCACAATTGAAAGTTTTTCTGCTCTACGAATAATGTCCTCGGACTTTTTACGTTCTGACATATCTCTAATGACGGTTTGGATGACGGGATCTCCAACATGTTTATGTATATAGATAGAAGAAACCTCGGCGTCTAATAATGTCCCGTCCAAGCGTTTCAGTTCAAGACTTGTAAACTCCATAAAGCCATCTGTTTCCATAACTAGATTTAATCTTCCCCTAAGCGTCTCATGGTAACTGGGACATATAAATTCGTAAATGGATCGTCCTACAAGATCATCTGTTGTTTGGCCGTTAAACAATTTTAATCCCATATCATTGACGAAAGTAATGATCGAGTTCCTATGCAGTACAATAGGCTCAGGAGATAGCTTCAGTACACGACTATATTCGCGCTCTCTTTGAGCAAGCTCAAAAACTGCTTTTTTTCTTTCTGTTATGTCTCGAAATAATAGCTGCACCGATCTATTGCCTTGAAATTGAAATGGTACGGCCTTGACTTCGATATGGATAATTTCTCCATCCAACTTTATTAGCCTTTTATCCAAAATTGAAGCGGCTTGATTTGATGTAAACAACTGATTCATTTCGCCAAGCAGCATATCTAAATCATCTGGATGAAAAAAACGAGCAACGTTTTCACCAATAAGTTCATCCGGCTTCGAAACGCCAATAAGAATCATGGCTGCAGGATTTACGAAAGTAATGATATGGTCCTGAAAAACCACAATAGGCTCTGGAGAGTTTTCGATCAATATTCGATAACGCTCCTCACTTTCTTTTAACTGCTCTACTGCCAGCTTCTTTTCGGTTATATCCCTCTCAACGCCAACGAATGCAACAACCTCTCCCCAATCATTCCTCATTGCAGAAATGGTTACATTTGCATAAAAAGTACTCCCATCCTTTCTTAGCTTTATAAGCTCACGACCGTTGTATTCTTCCCCTAGAATAATACGCTCATATAATTCAAATACCCCGGCCCTACGATTCTCTGGCGTCATCGGCAAAATTTTTCCAATGATTTCTTTCTCGGACCAGCCATGAAGTTCCTCGAATTTCTTGTTGATACCTAGGACCCTTCCTTCTCTATCAACAATAACTACACCGTCGGAGGTAATATTTAGGAAAGATAAAAATAGTCTGGATTTATTTATAGTTGAAAAAAAATCTTTAATAGATATCACCCTATTTCAATATTGTAACTAGCATATATTTCTTCTATTTTTGCATCATAGCTCAAATTAAAAATAAAATAAATGGGTGATCTGCGCTTTATCCAAAAAAATAGAAAACAAGGTTATTTTTTTACAAAAACGCGATTTTTATATGCATATTCGACAGGAATATCATCGATTTTCAATTTTAAAAAAAATCATGATGACTTAGGGTGGGGGCAATTACTCCCATTCAATTTCAATGTAAGAAGCCATCGGTTATGGAATATATCTCACCTTGAAGGGAATCATATTCTTCGTACACAAAATGGTTGAGGAGTAGAAATATGGACGGAAACCGAATGTTGGAACTTCTACCTTCTAGAACGCAGCGACCGTATAAGGGGGATTTTTTCGTATTAGGCTTTCATACCTTCGATAATAGCTTTATGGCCGGCTTGAACATCGAAGGTGAAGTTCATCCAATCGGAACCTTTATCCACGGTATGAACAAGGAAGAGCAACAATCATTGCTGGAAATTATTCAGTCCAATCCCCTGCGAACCCAACATCCGATGATTTGGGTCACCCCCGGCATTTGTGTCGAACTGACCTTTGATGCAATCATAAACGACCGACTTGTTAAACCTACCTTTCAAGCGTTCCGTTTCTCCATCGATTGGAAGGCGTGTACGTGGAGTAGATTGATAGTTGAGAATGCACCTGTTCCCGTTCAGGTCAAACTCACACATCCCGATAAAATCATTTGGGATTCGCCTAGAATCGATAAAGAAAGCTTCATTTCCTATTTGATACAAGTCTCAAAGTTTATGCTTCCCTTTTTGCAGGAAAGAACGTTAACGACGATTCGTTATCCAAAAGGCATAGCTGGAGAATCCTTCTACCAGCGTAATTGTCCGGATTATGCTCCGGATTTCATTAAAACTGTGGAGAGGAACGGGATTACTTATATCGTATGCGATGATTTGTCGACACTGATCTGGCTGGGCAACCAATTGGCAATCGAATATCATATCCCCTTCCAAACGGTTGAAACGGACCTGCCCCTGGAAGTTGTTATCGATCTGGACCCGCCAAGCCGGGATCATTTTCCGCTTGCCGTGAAGGCGGCTTTAGAATTGAAAGCTGTGTTCGATAGCTTCGGGATCGTTAGCTTCCCCAAGCTGTCTGGCGGAAAAGGTCTGCAAATCCATATCCCGATTCCAAAGGGCGCTTCATTAACCTACGACGACACAAAAATTTTGACGTCCTTTCTGGCCGAATTTTTGGTACAAAAGCATCCGGATGATTTTACGATTGAAAGGCTGAAAAAAAACCGAGGTGCAAGGCTCTACATCGACTACGTCCAGCATGCAGCCGGTAAAACGATCATCTGCCCTTACTCCACAAGAGGAAATCATGAAGCGACGGTAGCAGCCCCCTTGTATTGGCATGAAGTGAATGAACAATTAAGCGTCGAGAAATTCAACATTCCTTATGTATTAGATCGACTTGCAAACGGGGATTGCCCGATGAAGGATTTTTTTAGAATCGACAACAACTCGCTGCCCTCTGTCCTATCACTCCTGAAAGAGAAGAAACGACTGATGTGAAAAGCAAGCATCCATGACGTTAATCCAGATTCCATAAACCAACAAAAAAAAAACCACCCCGAAGGGTGGTCCGCACTCATGATGAGTACTATAGGATTTGGATAGGAGTGGAGAGAAACCATACTGTACCTTTATTATATGTATACGCTTCCAAATTGTCAATAAGCGTTTTCATTTTTGTTTTAATTAAATTGAAAGCGCTTATATATTAAAAAAAGAACACCCGGTTAAAGGTGAACGTCATAGCCTTTTGCCGAAAGCACGGCAATCGCCTGGTCCAAATACTCCTGGCTGCGGAACGAAAGCCGTAATACGCCCGGCACGTCTTCCCTGCTCTCGATAATATGGATATTGCTGAGGTTGATTAGGCTGTTCCCTAGCTCGCTCGTTATTTTACCGATAATACCTGGGTGATCCGGAATATCGACATAACAATCAAAGGCGGACTGAATCATCCCTTTGCGGCGCTCAGGCATCTTGCTGCGGAATTCGCCTGCTGTTTCGAAAGCAGCAGCTATCGCATCCCCATCGAGGCTCTCCAGCATCGCAACAAATTTATCCGTTTCCTTGCTCCAATCGCGGAGCAGCTCAAGCACGACCTTGCGATTATTAATTAATATGTCACGCCATATAATCGGATCGCCCGAAGCAATACGTGTAATATCACGGAAGCCCCCTGCAGCAAGCGATTCATAAAGCCCATTTTCCTCATTATAGCCGCGAATCTGGTTCACAAGCGAAACGGCAATGATATGCGGCAAATGACTGATTGCACCCGCAATTTCATCATGCTCCTTCGCGTCGACCTTTACAATGTTCGCTTTCGTATAGCTAAGAAGCTCTACTAATCGTCCAACAGCTTCCTCTGGCGTATCCTGATCTGGCGTCAATACGTAGAAGGCATTCTCATATAAATGCGAGGATGCAGCTTCAACGCCAGTACGCTCAGATCCGGCCATCGGATGCCCGCCAATAAATGTAGCTTCGCCAAAATCAAGCGATTTTGCACAGGCCATAACAGAAGCTTTCGTGCTGCCTGCATCCGTGACAATGCAGCCCGGCTTTAAATTGAAATTGCTCAGCTTCTCCATATATTCCTCGATATTTCCTACCGGTACGCATACAAAAATAAAGTCGGCTTGCTCCGCAGCCTCTTGCATTGAAGTAGTCGCATAGTCAACGACGCCGCGCTGCAAATACTTCTCAACCTGAGACTGCCGATTCGAATGGCCGATTACGGTTATATCTGGTTTTCCTTTAAAGCAGAGAGCGATCGAACCGCCGATCAGCCCTACCCCAAAAATCGCTACAGTAGTCATAACTTTATCCTTGCACCGCCGCTTCCTGCAAAACCTGCTCAAGCGCCGCGATAAACTTTGCATTTTGCTCCTGAGTGCCTACTGTAATCCGAATATGATTCGGATAATAAGTCCAGCGAGGTCTTGAAATAATTCCTTTGCGCAGCAATCCATCAAATACCTCTGGTGACGAGCGCTTCGTATCGACCATCATAAAGTTTCCGTATGCTGGGAAGTAGGTTAAGCCAAGGCGGTCGAATTGCTCGGACAAATACGCAATGCCTTGCTTGTTTTGCTCCCTGCAGTAGGAAATAAAAGATTTATCCGCTAGTGCTGCTTTCGCTGCTGCTTGCGCTGCACGTGAGGTGTTGAATGGCTCACGCACTTGATTCGTGAAGCGAATAACATCGGGATGACCGATTCCATAGCCAATCCGCAGTGCCGCCAAGCCATATATTTTCGAAAAAGTACGTAAAACGATCAGATTGCGGTGCTCTTTAAGCAGCTTGATGCCATCCGGGAAAGCAGGATCGTCAATGTATTCACCATAAGCTTCATCCAGCACAACCAGCACATTCGCAGGAACCTGCGTTAAAAATGCGGACAATTCCGGCAAGGTTACAATCGTTCCAGTCGGATTATTTGGATTGCAAATCCAAATGATTTTGGTACGGCTGTTCACTTTAGCCAGCATCGCAGGCAAATCATGCTTCCCCTCTTTTAGAGGAACCTCTACGATACGGGCATTCTCGATTTCTGCGTTATGCTTGTATTGAGGGAATGTTTCATTCGCCATAATCGTTTCATCGCCAGGAACGATAAACGCTCTATTAATCATAAGTATGATTTCGCTGGAGCCTGTACCAAAAATAATTTGATTCGACTCCACGCCAAGCTCTTCTGCTAGCGCAGCTGTAAGCTCAACGCTCGCGCCATCGGGATAAATATTTAAATGTGATAATTCTTCAATAATCGCAGTTTTAGCCTGTTCGGAGCAACCGAACGGATTTTCATTCGATGCAAGCTTAATAACTTCCTTTAATCCCAGCTCCCTCTTAACATCCTCAACCGGCTTTCCTGGTTGATAAACGGGAAGGTGGACGATATTACCTTTGGGCTGCATGAGCCGCTCACCTCTTTTATTATGGACTAGTCTAATTACTTGAACCATTGTCTCATATCTGTTTAAGGTTTTAAAGTTTTTTTACGTCAGAAAAGCCCCGCGCAAAATGCAAGAGGCTCTTCTTCTAATAGTCTTTCCCTCAGCCCTTAAGCTGAGCGACAAAATCACCGATTTGCTTAAGTCCTGCTTCACGTTTGTTTGGATCTTGCAGAAGCGGAATAGCTTCCTCAATCGTACGTACGATAGCGCTGCCTACGATCACGCCATCGCATTGCTTCTCGAAGCGTGATACCTGCTCGCGGTTTGAGATACCAAAACCAACCGCAATCGGCAAATCAGTCGCCTCACGAACCGTAGCAAGAAACTCATCAATGCCAGTATGAAAATCTGCTCTAACACCCGTTACGCCAAGCGATGAAACGCAATAAACGAAGCCTCTTGCTTTGCGCGATATGCGAGTAACGCGATCCTTCGAGGTTGGAGCCACCAGCGGGATGAGATGAACATCTGCTGCTTCCGCAAGCTGCCGCACTTCCTCATCCTCTTCGATCGGCAAATCAGGTATGATGAGACCGCTGATCCCTTTGCTTTGGACGAGCTCGAAGAAAGCCTTCAATCCAAACTGGAATACGGGATTATAGTAAGTAAACAATATAAAAGGAATGGTGACGCCGACTTCGCGAGCCCGCTCTGCAACGTGAATGCAGTCCTTTAATGTGATGCTGTTATGGAGCAAGGCGCGCTCGGATGCACGCTGAATAACAGGACCGTCTGCAAGCGGATCGGAATATGGAACGCCAAGCTCGATCATATCTGCGCCAGCTTTCTCCAGCGTTTGGATGATCGCGACGGACGTGTCCAGATCAGGGTCTCCCATCGTCAAAAAAGGAATAAGCGCCGTCTTGCCTTCTGCTTTCAAGCGTGCAAACGCCGTATCAATGTGATTCATGCTTCTCTACCCCCAGATAACCCATAATCGCCTCTACGTCCTTGTCGCCGCGGCCGGACAGGCTCACAACGACAACCTTGTCTTTATCAAGCGTTGGAGCAAGCTTAATCGTCTGAGCAATGGCGTGCGCAGATTCAAGAGCCGGAATAATGCCCTCGGTGCGTGACAGCAGTTGAAGCGCTTCGAGTGCCTCTGCATCGGTTATAGGCACATATTCGGCGCGTCCAGAATCTTTTAAGTAAGCATGCTCCGGTCCGATACCCGGATAATCAAGCCCAGCGGATATCGAATGTGCAGGCTGAACCTGTCCATGCTCGTCTTGCAGGACGTAGCTCATGGAGCCTTGGAATATGCCGTGACGTCCTTTAGTCATCGTTGCAGCGTGCTCAATCGTGTCGACACCGCGGCCTGCTGCTTCAACGCCAAGCAGCTTTACGCTGTCATCGTTAACGAAGGGATAGAAGATGCCCATCGCGTTGCTGCCGCCGCCTACTGCAGCTACAATGTAATCCGGCAATCTGCCTTCTTCAGTCAAAATCTGCTGACGAGCTTCATCCCCGATAATACGCTGGAAATCACGAACCATCATCGGATAAGGATGGGGACCTGTAACCGAGCCTAAAATATAATACGTATCGTCAACGTGACTAACCCAGTAGCGAAGCGTTTCATTGCAAGCATCCTTAAGCGTTCTTGTACCGGATAATACGGGTACTACCTCGGAGCCGAGAAGCTGCATGCGGAACACGTTGAGCTGCTGACGCTTCATGTCCTCCTCGCCCATAAAAACTTTGCATTCAAGGCCAAGCAAAGCAGCGATTGTAGCAGATGCTACACCATGCTGTCCAGCGCCGGTCTCTGCAATAATTTTAGGCTTGCCCATGCGTTTTGCAAGGACACCTTGTCCAATCGTATTGTTGATTTTATGTGCGCCCGTATGGTTCAGGTCTTCACGTTTTAAGTATATTTTGGCTCCGCCAAGATGCTCGGTTAGACGCTCTGCATAATACAGCGAAGTTGGTCTTCCCGAATATTTGTGCAATAAATAACGAACCTCGTCCTGAAAGGCTTGGTCCTTCGAATAATGAGCATAAGCTTCCTCCAGCTCAAGCAATGCTGTCATTAATGTTTCCGGTACATATCTTCCGCCAAAAGCTCCAAAGCGTCCATTTTTATCTGGTACATGTGTCATGCTTCCATCACCCTTCTTACAAATAATCGGATCTTGTCGATATCCTTGCGACCATCCGTCTCTACTCCGCTTGAAACATCAATTCCGCCAGGAGCGTAGGTTCTAAGCAGCTCCTGCACATTGCCCTCATGCAATCCGCCTGCTACATAAAGCGTTAAGCCAAGCTCTTCCGCTGCTTTATTATAGTCTTCTATCGCTTCCCAGTTGAACGTTTGGCCTGTTCCACCGCCTGGAGCATCAATAAGCGCCGCATCGACAGCTCCTTTGTAGGGTGATAAACGCTCTATCGCAGAATCAAGCTCATTTCCATCAGCATCCTGCTTTACGGAAAACACTTTCCATACTTGCACCTTCAGCTTATCGCGTACCGCCTTGCAAAACTCAGCCGATTCACTGCCGTGCAGCTGAACGACGTCAAGCGGAGCTTCTGCTATAATCTCTTGCAGATTCTCGAGCGTTTCATTGACGAACACGCCTACCGTCCTCGGGCGTACCCCGCCTGCAGCCTGCAAAGCAGCAACGGCTTCAATAAGCTGCGCTGCAGTCGCCTTATCTACCTGCCGCTTGCTCGGGGCAAACACGAAGCCGATTTCGTGAATGGGCAAGCCATCCATTGCTTCGATGGTTTGGACATCCTTTAGTCCGCATATCTTAATACGCGGCTGCAGCTTCATCGCGCCCCCACTGCGCCCATCAGGTCGTCTACTGCTTGGCCCACATTCTCATGGCGCATAAAATGC
Organism: Paenibacillus sp. Y660; assembly: GCF_057221575.1. NCBI lineage: Bacteria > Bacillati > Bacillota > Bacilli > Caryophanales > Paenibacillaceae > Paenibacillus > Paenibacillus sp. Y660. The sequence continues at coordinate 123,716 of NZ_JBXBBJ010000002.1, forward strand.
TCGCCAATCAGTACGCCGTGCGCGCCTATTGATTGCAGATAGTCCATATCGGATTTGCCGGCAATGCCGCTTTCGCTGATTACGGTCACATTTTTGGGTATATGTCCTATAAGCGACTCGGTAGTTTTCAAATCGGTAACGAATGATTTCAAGTCACGATTATTGATGCCGATCAGCGTAGCCTTATTAAGCGCAAGAACGCCTTCAAGCTCCTCAAGGTTATGAACCTCTACGAGCACATCCATTCCGATAGACTTAGCAAGATCATGAAACTCGCCAAGCTGTGCAGGCGTCAATATGGCAGCGATGAGCAAAATCGCATCGGCGCCGATCAAGCGTGCCTCATAAATTTGACGGTGATCGATCGTAAAATCCTTGCGCAAAAGAGGAGCCTTAACTGTCTCGCGTACGGCGCTCAAAAATTCATTCGATCCTTGGAAATAGTCACGGTCAGTCAATACAGAAATGCAATCGGCTCCAGCGGCCTCATAGGCTGCAGCAAGCGTAGTCGGCTCAAAATCGCTGCGGATCAAGCCTTTGGACGGCGATGCCTTCTTAACCTCCGCGATAAGACCCATGCTTCTGTTGCGGCCAGCGTCCGACAGTGCAAGCTCAAATCCCTTACAAGCTGCCATAGCTGCAATTTGCTTCTCAACCTCTGCCAGCTCAAAGCGAGCAGCGAGCTCTTCAACCTCTGCCCTTTTTGTTGCTACAATTTTATCTAGAAACATGTGCCAACTCTCCTGTCGTTTGAATAAGACGAACAAGCTTTTGCTGCGCCTCTCCAGAATCGATTACTTTGGCTGCTATCGTTACACCCTCGCTGAGCGAAGCTGCCAGCCCGCCTACATAGATGCAAGCACCCGCATTCGCGAGTACGATATCTCGATAAGCTCCTTGCTGTTCACCGGAGAAGATCGCACGAATCAGTGCTGCGTTCACTTCCGGTTCACCGCCCATCACGTCCGCGATCGGCCAGCGGTCAAGTCCCAGCTCTTCAGGCGTAATATCATAAGTGTGTACCTTGCCATTTAACAATTCTGAAATTTGCGTTGGAGCAGAAATACTTATTTCGTCGAGTCCGTCATGGCTGCTCACGACCAGCGCCCGCTTCAATCCGAGCTCCCTAAGCACCTCAGCTACGGTCGAGGTTCGGGCGCGGTCGTACAAGCCTAGAAGCTGTCTGTCTGCTCCTGCAGGATTTGTAAGCGGCCCAAGCATATTAAAAATAGTCCGAATGCCAAGCTCGCGGCGAGGGACGGCCGCATGGCGAAGCGATGGATGGTACAGCTGCGCGAACATAAAGCAAATTCCGATGTCATTCAAGCATTGCGCTGCTTGCTCCGGTGAGATCGTGATTTGAACGCCAAGCGCTTCCAGCACATCGGCACTGCCTGTTTTGCCCGACATGGCGCGATTGCCATGCTTGGCTACTCGAATGCCTGCTGCTGCTGCGATGATGGAGGATGCCGTAGAGATATTGAATTTATGAATACCCGATCCGCCGGTTCCGCATGTATCGAGCAATCCCTCCTGCTCCGTATGGAGATGGCTTGAATGTGTACGCATCGCCTCAGCGAATCCAGTTATTTCATCCTTTGTCTCGCCCTTCATTCGCATTGCGGTTACGACGCCGGCAATTTGAGCTTCTGTCGCTTCCCCGCTCATGATGATGTTCATGACCGCATTTGCTTGCTCTCTTGTGAGATCCGATCCGCCAATTAGCTGACTAAGCGCACGCTGCATCGTTATCGCTTCAATCGCTTGCATTATTGACCAAGCCCCTCTCCGGCCTTGACGTAATAATCCATATTAATGGAATTGAAACTTTCCTGCGGGCTCTTAGGCTGTCCGAAAATCGCTTCCGCCGCACGGATCGCTTTAAGCATCCCTTTGGCTTTGTTCACCGTCTCCAAATATTCGCTCTCCGGCACAGAATCCCAAACGATGCCCGCTCCAGCCTGTACATAAGCTTTGCCGTGTTTGAAAATAATCGTCCGAATCGTAATGCAAGTATCCATCGATCCACCGAAGCCTAAGTATCCGATTGCTCCCGCATACGCGCCGCGCGCTTCATTTTCCAGCTCCGCTATAATTTCCATCGCTCTGAGCTTCGGTGCGCCCGAGACGGTGCCGGCAGGCAGACAGGATACAAATGCATCAAAGAAGTCCTTGTCCTGATGGAGCTTGCCTGAAACGTTGGAAACGATATGCATAACATGCGAGTATCTTTCAATTTCCATAAACGAATCGCATTTAACGGTACCAAACTCCGATACGCGTCCTATATCATTACGGCCGAGGTCCACAAGCATCAAATGCTCTGCGCGCTCCTTCTCATCTGCAAGCAGCTCGAGCTCTAACGCTTTATCCTCTTCCGGGGTTTTGCCGCGAGGCCTTGTTCCAGCAATTGGCCGAGTCTCCACGCGATCGCCGTTAACCTTCACTAGCGCTTCAGGCGACGTGCCCACGATAACCTCTTCGCCCATTTTTAAATAATACATATAAGGTGATGGATTCATCGTGCGCAGCACTCGGTACACATGAAGCGGATCAATATCGGTATCGATGCTGAAGCGCTGGGACAGCACCACCTGGAAGATGTCGCCGGCACGAATATACTGCTTCGCCTGATCGATATTCGAGATGAACTGCTCCTTCGTTACATTCGATTGAATATCTCCAAGCTCTTGATCAAACGAGATGGATCCGCCTGCCGTTACTGGAATCGTTACAGGCTGCTGCAATCGCTCGATCGTCGCTTCAATTTTGGCAACTGTCGCTTCGTAGCTTCGTGCAATTTCTGCATCGGTTGCACCGTCAGCAATATGAACGTTGCCGACAATTTGCAGCTGCTGCTTAAAATGGTCAAATACGATAATTTGATCACAGAACATAAATTGCATGTCATTCATCTTCAAGTCGTCGATACGGTGTGCAGGAAGCTTCTCATAATATTGCAGCAAATCGTATCCGAAAAACCCGATTGCACCGCCTGTGAAGGGCGGAACCTCTGGAAGCGACGGACTGCGGAAGGAACGCAAATGAGCTTTGAGCAGCTCTATCGGCTTATCGTTAAGCACATGCTTCTCGCCTCTGTGCTCCAGCACCATCTCGCCATTTTTACCATAAAGCATCATAAAAGGATCTGTTCCGATGAACGAATATCTCGCCCATTTCGCGCCGCCCTCCACGCTCTCCAGCAGAAAGGCATGATCCTCCTTCGCAAAATGCTGAAACAGCCGGATTGGTGTTTCCGTGTCAGCCATCATGTGACGAACGATCGGAATTAAATTGTATTGACTGGCAAGACGCGTTACTTGCTGAAGCTCATCTGACATCCGCACAACCCCCTGTTTTATAGATATAGCCATTAATGTGCACAAAAAAAAGCTCCTGCATGAGCAGGAGCGTTGGTTTAGATGATGACGGAAGTGTGTAAGCGGAAAAAGATACAATTGTAGGTACGGCGAAACAGCACTTTTACAATTCTATGCGCCTATGCGCAAAGAACCATTCAGCTCTTTCCATCTTTCCGTACAAATAACTGCTCTACTCTGCTTCTCTCAACTAGTCTATACTCATCTCAACTAAACTCATTACTCAGCTCTGCTACTCTCACTTACGTTACTAAATATACAACAACGAACGGCCGTACGTCAACACAGAGATTTAATTGAATATGGGCATATGAGACCTTAAGCATTGGACAAGTCAGGACGAAGCGCTTTCGCGCCGCTTAAATAAACATGACGAATTTCCGCTTGTGTTTTGTCCGTGTTAATCAGTACCATCAGTCTGATGCAGCGCTCCAGACTGCCTTTAACCGGCACCTCCAGCGCGCACATAAGGGGCACGAGCTCCCAGCCGTTCATTTGACGAATCGCACGAGCCGGAAACGTCTCGTCAAGATCGCTTGTAACCGTCACGAAAACACTGCAAATATCGTCCGGCACGATCTCATTGTCAGCTACAATCGCATTCAACATCTCAATCGTCGCTGTCAAAATCGGCTGCTCTTCGTTTGCATCTACCGTAATCGCACCGCGAATTCCTCTTACACTCATTACAGCTCCGCCTCCTGTTTTAATTGCTCCACAATTTCTCGTACCCATTCCACGGGAACATTGGGTTTTATTTCGACAACGCCGATTGCAGTTGGCACTACAAAAACCATCGTACCCTCCGTGAATTTCTTATCATGCATCATCGCTTCCATAATCTTGTCTACGTCAATGTGCTCCGGTAAACGTACAGGCAGCCCGCATTTCGCAAGAACCCTCTTCGTTGCAGCATATACCTCTTCCGGAGCGCCATAGCGGAGGCCAAGCTTAGCTGAGCCAATCATTCCGATTGATATCGCTTCGCCATGCGTGAACTCGCCATAACCGGCAACCGCTTCGATCGCATGCCCAATCGTATGGCCTAAATTCAAGATCGCTCGCAGATCGTTTTCCCTCTCGTCCTTCGAAACGACAGCCGCCTTCACGCTGCAGCCTTTGTAAAGCCCATAGCCAAGCGCCTCTGGATCAAGCGCCAACAGCTTCTCCGCATTCTCCTCGCACCAAACTGCAAATGCTTCATCCCATATGAGTCCATGCTTAACCATCTCTGAAAGCCCGCCGCTTACATCTCTAGGTGGCAGCGTTTGGAGCGTATGCAAATCATATAAGACAAGCTCAGGCTGATGGAAAGCTCCGATAATATTTTTGGCAAGCGGATGATTAACAGCGACTTTGCCGCCCACGCTGCTGTCATGCGCCAGTATCGTAGTTGGAACCTGTACGAATTTTATGCCTCGCATGTACGATGCTGCTGCAAATCCGGCAAGGTCGCCAACAACGCCTCCGCCAAGAGCAACGATCGCCGATTTACGGTCCAGTCCTTCCTCCAATGCTTTGGTAACAAGCGACTCCAGCATCGTTAGCGATTTCGAGCTCTCCCCTGCGGGAACGACGATGCTCGATGTCTGGAAGCCTGCGCTTCTTAGCTCCGATTCAAGCGTATGCAAATGAAGATCGGCTACATGGCTATCCGTAATGATCAAGAGAGGAGATTTCTTGCTTATTCCATGCTTGACGAAATAGGAGGAAGCCTCCTTCAGAAGGCCTTCCCCGATATAAATAGGATAAGAGCGGTCACCTAATTCGACTGTAAGCTCACGCATCCTTAGTACCGGCCTAGCTGTTCAAGGTAATTGTTCAAGTTAGCGCGAATTTCCTCGATCGAATCGCCGCCGAACTTCTCAAGAAACGCTTTGGCAACTTCCCATGCGACAACATGCTCCATTACGACGCTGGCAGCAGGCACCGCACAGCTGTCTGAACGCTCAACCTGAGCGGTAAACGGTTCCTTCGTATCGATATCTACACTTCGAAGCGGCTTATAAAGCGTCGGAATCGGCTTCATTACGCCTCGAACGACAATTTGCTCGCCATTGGTCATACCGCCCTCAAAGCCGCCTAAACGATTCGTTGCCCGATGATAGCCGCGTTCAGCCTCATACATAATCTCATCATGCACCTGCGAGCCGCGGAGCTTAGCTGCTTCAAAGCCGATGCCGATCTCGCAGCCTTTGAATGCATTGATGGACACGACCGCCTGCGCAATCCGTCCATCCAGCTTGCGGTCCCACTGAACGTGGCTGCCAAGTCCGATCGGCACGCCCTCGATGATGCATTCCACGATCCCGCCGATGGAATCGCCCTCTGCTTTAATTTGATCGATATAATCTGTCATCTTCTGCTCGGTTTCCTTGTCTACGACACGAACGGAAGACTCCTCGGTCAATCGGATCAATTCATCAACTGGCAGCTGATTGGCAGGTGCTTCAATCTCGCCGATGCGAATAACTTGCCCAGCTACTTTAATGCCGAACTCCGCCAGCAATTGACGCGCAACTGCACCAACAGCTACACGCGCGGCCGTCTCGCGGGCGCTTGAGCGCTCCAATACATTGCGCAAATCCTTCAGATCATATTTCAAGCCGCCGTTCAGATCCGCATGACCTGGACGCGGGCGATGGACGCGGCGCTTCTCCTCATCGCTGCCTTCAATTGGCTCAATATTCATAACGGAAGTCCAATGCTTCCAGTCATTGTTCGCAACGATAAGCGCTACCGGAGCGCCAGTCGTTCTGCCGTGACGCACGCCGCCGACAATGTCAGCGGTGTCTTTCTCGATTTGCATCCGGCGTCCACGACCGTGACCCTTCTGGCGGCGGTGCAGCTGGAAATTCAGTTCCTCAAAATCAATAGTCAAATTACTTGGCAAACCTTCAATTATAGCGGTTAATTGGGGGCCATGTGTCTCGCCCGCTGTCAAATATCTTAAACTCAAGCAAAGCTCCTCCTTCTGGGGCAAGCCTATAAGCGGCCTGCTATGCTTTACAGCACTAAACATCTTTGCTCATTATAGTACAGCCCTACCGGTTTGACAAGAATTTGAACCCCGCGGATGTTGGATCCGCAACATAAAAACAGGCTGCAGCAATTGTCCTCATGAAAGACAATTCCTACAGCCTGTTCTGCATGCCGCCTGTTAACTATTAACTGATTTTTTCTCGAGCAGCGACGCACTATCATTCGTTAGCATCGGGTCTATAACGAGCCTTGCCATTTGTCCACTGTCTACTCCAATAATTTGCGCGCATTCTTGAATCGAAATAAAACCACGCTTGTAGGCGGCAATTACCTTACGCTTATCCATCTGTTGCTTCATCCTCCAAGTCGTACACATTACCATTAGTATAGGAGAAGATAGAAAACGGTATACATTCCGTTTAGACTTTGCGGTAAAAAAAGGTATCTGCAGTCTCAAAGCTGTATTGGGCTGGCGAGAAAATCTGCTCCGTGCTTCCAACAAAAAGCAATCCGCCAGTCTTTAGCGCCTTAGAAAATTTGTGATACAGCAAATGCTTGGCTTCTTCCGTAAAATAAATCATAACATTTCGGCATACGATTAAGTCAAATGAGCTGTCGAATGTATCATGTAGCAAATTTTGCTGCTTGAATTGTATAAATTGCTTTAATGTGTCCGAGATGAGATAAGCGCCGTCCTCTTGCTTAAAATATTTTCCCCGGCATGCCGGCGGAACGTCGCGCAGCGAGCGCTCCAAGTAACTGCCTTCCATTGCCTTCTGCAGCACATTTGAATCCAAATCCGTCGCGAGGAGCGAGGACCGCTGAAGTGCGCCAAGCTCCGATAAAATCATAGCTAGCGTATAAGGCTCTTCTCCAGTCGAGCAGGCTGCGCTCCACACTTTAAGGCGATTTGAGGCACTCAGCATCTCTGGAAAAAATCGTTTTTGCAGAACCTCCCACCTTGATGGGTTTCTCCAAAATTCGGATACATTGATTGTCATGCGATCCAAAAACTCATTCAGCATGCTGCGATTTTGCTCGATCGCTTTCCAATACTCCTCGAACGTTTGAAAACCGTGCTTCATTCGCAGTGTAATCAGCCTGCGCTTCATTTGGGCTTCCTTGTACTGCGACAAATCGATGTCGGTCTTTTGCTTTATCCGAGCTATAAACTGTGCAAAATCACGATCCTCAAGCATAGGTGCCTCCATCGTTAGGTGGTTAAATTAAACCCACCGTTGAATAGTATGTTCATAATTAACTAGCTCGGATGGCGAGAAGTATAGGCCGATCTCTCTTTCAGCGTTTGCTGCTGAATCCGAGCCATGAATCAAATTAAAATTCGTATGTACAGCAAAGTCTGAACGGATCGTACCTGGAAAGGCTTCGAGAGCATCGGTTTTGCCAATTAGCGCACGAGTGAGCGCGATAACGTTATCGCCTTGCCATACCATAGCAAATACTGGACCGGATGCAATGAATTCAAGAAGCGGCTCATAAAACACCTTGCCCTTATGCTCTTCATAGTGACGCTCCGCAAGCTCCTGATTGATCATCATAAATTTGGCTGCTGACAGCTGCAGTCCCTTTCTTTCAAACCTTGAGATGATTTCACCAATCAAGCCCCGTTGAACGCCATCCGGTTTAATCATTAGAAAAGTTCTTTCCATCTACATCCATTCCTTTCGAATTCGCATAATTAATAATTACGTTTGCCAATAAAGTGAGCGAGATCGATCAAGTTCTTTTTCGCTGCAACATTCGGTAAACCCTCTAATGCTTGTAGAGCTTTTTTAATATACCTATTTGCGAGCTGATCTGCAAGCTCTCCGCCATCGCTTTTCCGAATTAATTCAATGGCACGCCCCGCGTCCTTTTTGCCCCCATGCTCTCTGATGATTGCGATTTCCCTTAACAGAGGATCACGTATGCTAGTGTCCTGCAGAGCAAGCAGCACTGGAAGCGTAATGTTGCCTTGACGCATATCAGAGCCAGGCGGCTTTCCGATTTGCTTCTCGGTACCATAAAGATCAAGCAAATCGTCGCCAATCTGAAAAGCCATGCCAACATTATAGCCGTATCGGTACAAACGATTCGAGGTCTGGCTATCGGCGCTTGCGGCTACTGCCCCAAGCTGACAGCTGATTGCGATCAGCAAAGCCGTTTTGCGTCTTATACGAAGCAAATAGTTCCGAATCGTTTGCTCGGTATTAAAGAAATCGCGAATTTGCTCCATTTCACCGATACACATCTGTACGAGCGCATTTGACAAAATTTGATGAATCTGTGGATCGGGCAGCTGGGCTGCAATCGTTAATGCTTTGCCGTGAATGAAATCACCCGTGTACATCGCAATGCGATTGTCCCACTTGGATTTGACGGTTAGCTGACCGCGCCTAGTTTCCGCATCGTCAATGACATCATCGTGTACGAGTGAAGCCATATGTATAAGTTCAAGAGGTACTGCAACCCGCTTCATCACATCAAGTCGATAATCGCCAAACTTGCCGGCAAGCAGGACGAAAACGGGTCTGATCCGTTTCCCTCCAGCTTTGAGCAAGTGCAAAGAAGCCTCACCGAGCAGCAAGTGGTCATCTGACACGCTCCGCTCGAGCTCCTGCTCGATCTGATTTAGGTCGCCTTTCATCTTTGCATACAAGTCTAGTAGTTTCATTCTTTCACCTATTGGGCAGATTGGTCTTCAAAAAAAGTAAGCTCCACGTCATTCGACAGCAATCCTAACTGCTTTGAATAATCGAAATATAACTTAAGTCCTTCTTGCAGCTTGCTCCCAAAATCATATTGAAGCGAATGAAAGTACATCTCCCAGTATGTCGATACTCCCCCAAGCTGTGAACAGGCTTGTTCAATTAGTGGATCAAGATGAGCCTTATTATATTGTTTGCTCGCAATTAACGTCTTATATACAGCCTGAACGGCTTCTGGTGCTGATAAAGCTGCTTCCTTGCGTGCCGCAACTACGGCATAAGTCATTCCTAGTCCCGTCCACTCATTCCACAATTGCCCCAAGTCAATGACATGAAGCCCGTGTTCTCGCCAAGAGGCTTGGATAGCCTGGTCGCCAATAATAAGCGCGCCATCGGCTGTTTCCAGCATACGATCAAGCTCGGGTGCTGCGGTAAAATAAGTTGGATTGCACTCAAAATGCAAAGCCATCATGATTTTCAACAAATTGACTGAAGTAGCCGAAGTGGTCGTTACGGCAATTCGTTCAGGCCGTTTGCGCTCAATTGGCTCCTTCAAGAACAAAAGGATCGAGTTTACCGCTCCAACAGAGCCTACCGATAATTCCGGCAAAAGTACATAGTCATTCGCGTTTTGTCCATAAGAGAAGGACGATATTGCCGATATATCCAGTTCACCAACCTGAAGCATTCGGTTTAACTCAGAAGGTACGCGCTTTATCACTTCAAAGCTATCCCGATCAGCTCGTTCCTCGAACTGATGGAATAGCGGCCAAGCATTTGCGTAATCAATTCTTCCAATGGTGATTGGGCGATTACTCATGCCCATTATGCTCATCTCCCCATCTTCTGTACAAATCATGGTCGATTGCCATATTATCAAGCACCTTGCCGACCAAAAAATCAATCATTTCATCCATTGACTGCGGTTTGTAATAAAAAGCCGGCATTGCCGGAATCATTCGAACGCCAAGGCGCGCAAGCGTCAGCATGTTCTCAAGATGAATCGCGTGAAGCGGCGTTTCTCTAGGTACGATTAACAGCTTCCGATTCTCCTTTATCATCACATCCGCTGCTCGAGTCATCAAATCATCGGAAATGCCGTGCGAGATTGAGGCAAGCGTCCCCATCGAGCACGGCACAATAACCATTCCTTGTACGCGGTAAGAGCCGCTTGCAATGCTTGCGCCGATATCCGCATTCGGATGGAACACAAGCCTGTTAGTCGAAATAGCATCGCCAAAGCGTGCCTCTAGAGCCGCTGAGCGACGCGTTGTCTCCCAGCCAAGCTCTTCCTTCAGCACCCTCCAGCCTGCTTCTGTAACGACTAGATGAACCTCATAATCCATTTGAAGCAGCACCTCGATAAGCCTAATGCCATAAATCGAGCCGCTAGCTCCTGTGATGCCGACCACCCATCGATTCGTCCAATTCGATGGGCTGACAGCCAAGCTTCCTTCTACCATTCGTGAATGACCAACAAATCAACGATTGTAAATAAGAACAGCACGACACTCAGTGTGCCATTCATGCCAAAAAACGCGGTTTGGACACGTGACAGATCGTTTGGACGTACGAGCCAGTGCTGGTAGAACAATAAGGAAATCGATATTAACGTCCCAAGCAGATACATCCAGCTTAAGTCCGTGAGCCAGAACAATATAACAAAGCCGATTGCCGTCACGATATGCAGGGCACGCGCAATCCAAAGGGCGCCTGCGATGCCAAAGCGAGCCGGGATGGAATGCAAGCCGACATTTCGGTCATACTCGAAATCTTGCGTAGCGTAGATGATGTCAAAGCCAGCGATCCATAAAGCTACCGTTATATACAAAATCCATGCAGCCGGATCAAAGCCGCCGGTAATCGCAACCCAGCCGCCAAGCGGAGACAGTGCAATCGTAAAGCCAAGGAAAATATGGCATAACCATGTAAAGCGCTTCGTGTAAGAATATAGGACAAGCATGACTACGGCAATCGGCATTAATTTAAGCGAAATAGGCTCCAAATTCGCGGTTGCTATGAAGAGAAGAACGAATGAAACGATAATAAACAGTAAAACCTCAGCTGATTTTAGCAATCCAGCCGGCAGCGCCCGCTTCTCTGTTCTCGGGTTGCTCAGGTCAATCGCCTTATCGATAAGCCGGTTGAGGCTCATTGCCGCGCTGCGAGCGCCGAACATCGCAAGCGTAACCCATCCGATCTCGCTCCAAGAAGGCAAACGCTGCTCCATCATCACCGCTCCCAGAATTGACCCCATAAAGGCGAAGGGCAGTGCAAAGATGGTGTGCTCAAACTTAATCATTTCTAAAATAATACGTAATTTGCGAATCATTGCTATTTCTTCTCCTTTGTCCCCATATGCAGCGCAGCTACTCCGCCGGTCAGAGGATATGCCTTCACCTGATCAAGACCCGCATCTTCAAACAGCTCAGCAAGCTGCTGCCGACCGGGGAACATTTTAAGCGACTCCGGAAGCCATTTGTATTCTTGAAAGCTCTTCGCTACAAGCTTGCCCATTTGCGGCAAAATACGCTCGAAATATAAGTTGTACATCGCTTTAAACGGCTGCCAGGTAGGCTTGGATACCTCTAAGCATACGACAAGGCCGCCAGGCTTCACGACACGCTGCATTTCCTTAAGAACCTGCAAATAGTCGGGCACATTGCGAAGGCCGAAGCCGATCGTTACGAAATCGAAGGAGCTGTCCGCGAAGGGCAGGCTCATCGCATTGCCTTGGACTAATTTAATTTGCTTATTCAAGCCAAGCTTTTCAATTTTGAGGGCACCGACATCGAGCATGTTTTGGCTAAAATCAAGGCCAACAATTTCCCCGGTGCCGCTGGCGTCCGCCAGCGCGATCGTCCAATCACAGGTGCCGCAGCATAAATCCAGCGCAGTTTGCCCAGGTAATACGTTCATTTTCTTCATCGTAAATTTCCGCCAAGCTTTGTGCCTGCGAAAGCTGATCAGATCGTTCATCAAATCGTATTTTGGAGCTATCTTCTCAAATACGCCATGTACATGGCTTTTAGAATTCGTATCCATCCCTCAAGTCACCTCGTCTCGTTGAGTGCAGGCGTGTAACCGGGCATTTCGTTTAACAGAGCATCGACGATAGATGTCAATTCACCGAGCAACTTGTCCGATTCCAGCTTCCCAGCCAAAGCCTTTACGGCATCAGCCGACTGCTTCAGCTTAGTCATAAGCTTGCTGCGCACCTTATATTTTTCTGTCAAGCTCTGAACGAATGCAGGCTCCTGCATGCGCTGGGAGAGCTGCTGCCGTTCATCGTCGGTTCCCTCCTGCATGAGATGCCAGTAGGCCCAGCTCTTATCGAACCGAGCCGAACCTTCACTGCGTGCTATCTCATCCCGTACAACCTCGCAGCGGCTGATGCCCATCAAAATTTCTGACCAGGCCTTTGCGAGGGTCCCTTCCAGCACGTCAGTAAAAATGTAAAACAATGTGCTTCTAATCTGCACCGTGCTGCTCAATAATTCTTCTGCGGTCATTTTGAGCTGCCTCATCCGAACGTATAAATTCACTTTCAGTCTGTTAACCTCGGAAACCGCGCTGCTGATTTTGGATATCATATCAATTTGGCCGGCTTGCGAGAGCAATTGATAAAAAGTCGCGCTAAAGTAATCCCCTGCCAGCACCTTGAGCTGTCTTGACCGCATCTCCGGCTCAGTACGCTGCTCTACATCCGTATCGATTAAATCATGCGTATCCATTCCTAACTGAACCAGAGATATGACTAGTGTATAGAGCTCGCTGTTTGGCCTCAAGGACTGCTGCTCGTTTAGGAAAGCATGAAGCATTCGCAATCTTGCGTCCGATAAGTCAGGCAGCGCCGTATGCGCTTTAATCATGTCATAATCTACATACTTTTGAGCTATTTCAGGTATACGGTACGTTTTCATGGGGTAAGCCTCCGAACAGAGAAGCGCAAATCGCCGCTCAATAATCTAAACTATTATAGCACAACTTTTTCTAAAGAGCATACGATTCAACCTGCTTGTTCAACAAATTGCAACATCCATGCCATCTAATCTTGCGAAATAGACGAAGGCTTTACTGTAAAACCAGATACTGGTCCAAACCGATCTTCCCAAGCCGAGGTAAAGCTTACCCTTAGTCTTTTTCGCCATAGCTCGTCATGGATGGGATCAGCCTGAGCAAGCCCATCCATCTCGTGGATGAGCCATTCATCCGTCTTCCTCACATCGACAGCAGCAAGCAGAGCTTCGCCATCTTGCCTATCCTCAACCATTCGGATGAGCACCCGCTTCACATTTTCAAGCTGCAGGAACGATACGCGCACCAGCTTCTCTACATCTGCAAACCAGACGGTTGGCCTCCCCTTGCTTGTAATGATGCGCATGTCAACGGACAATATCCCGTTGCTCCACTCGGCCTTATTCATTCGTTCATTTAGCTGAGCAGCAATTAGTACATCCACTAAGTTGCTGTTTGTAAGCCGAACGGCCGGCGTTGTTCGAAACACGGCTATCTCATGGCCATCTGCTGAACGCTTCGATGCCAGATGAGGCAGCCAGGTCAATATTAATGTGACAGCTAGAGCAGTCACGCATGCGGTTAAGAGTGGTTTTCCGATTTTCACCCTGCACCTCCAAATAGTAGCCCATCCACAGAAAAGAGACTCATACTTCATTGTACGAGCGTTTGTGTATGTTTATTCGGAACGCAACAGGCAAAAAAAAAGCAGGCTTAGCCTGCCTTGCACGTTTGCTGCTACTGATCGGTTTCCATCGTCCCGTATTTCGTCATGACGACCGCTTTACCCCGTATTTTAATAGCTGAAGTATGATCAGTAAATTGGCAAATCAAGATTTCGTTTTTGTCCAATTTTTCCGTATGATGAAATTTTGTGTCCAGTCCGCGTGTTAAACCGATGACTTGAACGCCTTGGTCCTTTGCTTTTATAACAATATACTCGCTTTGTGTAGGCTCCACCATTATCCCTCCGCTTCCGAAATTCCAACTATCCATGTGAATTATAGTGGAAGTACGACATTTGTGCAATCTCTTCCCGCCTGCGGAGCAGCAAAAGACGCCCGAACGGTGGACCGTCCGAGCGTCTCATAATCAAAATATAACCATTTATAAGGTTGACCCTTATCTATTGCTTATATTTCGATGTGCAAATTGCCTTTGCCGCCGAAGTCCGTCAGCATCAGCCGTTTACGCTTTCCTATGCTTAATTGGATACGAGGTCCTTAAGTGATTTTCCTGGTTTAAAAGCAGGCGTTTTGCTAGCTGCAATCTCGATTGGATCTCCCGTTTGCGGGTTGCGGCCTTTACGGGCTTGACGCTCGCGAACTTCGAAGTTTCCAAATCCAACCAACTGCACTTTATCTCCGCTTTGCAAGGCATCGGAAATCGCATCAAAAACAGCATCAACCGCTTTTGTTGCATCTTTCTTCGAAAGATCAGTCAATTCAGCTACTTTGCTAATCAAATCTGTTTTGTTCATTGTTTCACCTCCTCCAAAGTGCTGTATAGCATCATTTTGTTATAAGCATATAAACTCTCATCTTATCCCTCTTATTAACGGAAATCTTCAAAAATATACCTTTTGACCGAACAAACCTATAGTAATACAGCCGTTTGCCAATTTCAAGTACTAACCGGCAATTCCTCCAAAACAAATAAGCCGCTCCCTGTTTGGCAGCGGCTTATTCGATATGCTAGATTCAATACTTACAGGATGATCGCAATCAACCCGCCTGAGCCCTCGTTGATAATGCGTCCAAGCGTCTCTTGGAGCTTGTAGCGCGCGTTGTCCGGCATCATCGCAATTTTCCCTTGAATGCCCTCTCGCACGATGGAATGAAGGGAGCGACCGAATATATCAGACTCCCAAATCTTGATTGGATCATTCTCGAAGTCTTGCATTAAGTATCTAACCAGCTCTTCGCTTTGCTTCTCCGTGCCGATTATCGGAGCAAATTCCGATTCCACATCGACGCGGATCATATGGATGGACGGTGCTGTAGCCTTCAGTCTGACCCCAAAGCGCGAGCCTTGGCGAATGAGTTCCGGCTCGTCGAGCGCCATTTCCGCAAGGGACGGTGCCGCGATGCCGTATCCGGTCGTTTTGACCATTTCCAGCGCCTCTGCAAAACGGTCATACTCTCTTTTGGCATGAGAGAAGTCCTGCATAAGCTGCAATAAATGGTCTTTGCCCCGAATTTCGACACCAACGACCTCCATAAGGATGCGGTCGTACAGCTCATCTGGAGCGTACAAGTCGATTTCTGCAACACCCTGCCCCATATTCATGCCGCTGAGTCCTGCCCGAGCAATGAAATCATATTCCATGAACTGGGTAACTACGCGATCGACGTCCCGCAGTCTTCGAATATCTTTAACCGTGTCGCGTACTGAGCTTTCATAGTTGCTGCGAAGCCAGTGATTGTCGTTCAGCACCATAACCCAGCTCGGCAAGTTGACATTCACCTCATGAACAGGGAACTCGTAGAGGACTTCCCGCAGAACGGAAATAACCTCCTCTTCCCCCATCGTCGCCACGCTTAGCGTCATAACTGGAATATCGTATTTCGCCTGAAGCTCGCTGCGCAATTGAAGCGCTTCTTCACTCTTAGGGCGAGTGGAGTTTATGACGAGCACAAATGGCTTGCCGACTTCCTTCAGCTCGTTGATGACACGCTCTTCAGCAACAACATAAGAGTTGCGCGGAATCTCAGCGATTGAGCCGTCTGTTGTGACTACAACACCGAGTGTAGAATGCTCTTGGATAACTTTACGCGTTCCAATCTCAGCCGCCTCTTGGAAAGGAATCGGCTCATCGAACCATGGAGTCGTAATCATGCGCGGACCGTTTTCGTCCTCATAGCCTTTCGCGCCTTCAACTGCATATCCTACGCAATCGACCAGTCTCACGTTTACCTCAAGTCCATCGGTAACCCTGAGCTGTACCGCTTGATTCGGAACGAATTTAGGCTCTGTTGTCATAATCGTCTTGCCTGCGGCACTTTGAGGAAGCTCGTCAATGGCTCTCACGCGGTCTGATTCGTTAGCGATGTTCGGAAGAACAACCGTCTCCATAAACCGTTTAATGAATGTTGATTTGCCCGTCCGGACAGCCCCGACAACCCCGAGGTAAATATCCCCGCCGGTTCTTTCGGCTATATCCTTGAAAATATCTACTTTCTCCACTGAATATCCCCTCCCAATTGATTTTTCCGGTTCGCCGCCATCCACCGGTCAATAGGGCAGGCCAGCGACGCAACTCGTACATGCTTTGTGGACTAGTAACATCTTATGTGCCGGCTTTCCGATTATGCCGATTCCTTCTGCGAAATCTTTTTTTGTTCGTCTGCGAGCTTCCCTTCCAAGATTGAAATATATGAGAATAAGAGCATATCTATGACCCCAATAGGCAAAAAAAAACCTCTCCAAGACGAATAGTCAAGGAAAGGAAACATGAAAAGGATAGATTTATTCTGGCTTGTCCTACTGCTTCACGGCCTGGGGCTCATTGTTCACCAAATGATAGGACGGCGCTTTAACGGGAACAAAATCCGATCCATCGACCAGCAATTTCCGCAAATCAAAATTCGCATCGTAATCGAATTTGCCGCTTTTTTGCACGAATTGCATAATATCTATACCATAATCGGAGTAGACAACGCCATTTTCATCCACTAAGGCTTGAATGGTTTGACCTGAGAACACGCTGCGGATAACCGGCGCTTCCTTCTTCATCGCCTTGTAATCGAGCTGATAAAAGCCTGGATACATTTGCTCCCCCTTCGGAAGCACGCTATTCGTTTGAACATAGGCCGTAACCCAGCTCTGGATATCGTTGATCTTCTGGAAGGCTAAGATGTCAAGCAGCTTTACGCTTGGCTTCGTCTCTTCATCGATGACAAGGAAACTAAAGTTTCCGCCGTTCTCAAATGCTGCGGTTGGAATATCGGTTAAATAGCCTGTCCGGCCGAGTTTAGCGAAATCAACGTAAAACTTTTCGTATCTCGGCGTTTCTGCTGTACTGTTTTTGATCGGAAGCATACCCGTCTCCGCTTGATATTGATCAATCGCGGCCTGAACATTGCGAACAGCCTCTTTGGGTACGACTTGGTTTTGCTTGAGCTGGTCCTTCGGATAAAGGCATCCAGACAAAGAAAGCAGCATGATGAATAAAGCAACAAACGCCGCCGTTTGGCGTGTATGACGGCGCAGCCCCCTCTTATTAAAGCGATTCATATCTTTCCTCCTCACGTTACCATAAACGATCGTCTTCCTCCGCTTGCCGTGCGAGCTGTCTCGCAACCGCCGCGCGAAGGGGATCAAGCGGAATCTCCACATCAACCTTGCCTGCCACTCTCGCTTGACAGGACAGCCTGATATGATCGCCGTCCAAGCCAGAGAGCTTATGTTTCTCATTGTCTCCAATTGGCTGCAGCTCGCTTCCAGGCATCACAGTGACCTTGCACATGAAGCAGGCTGCTTTGCCCCCGCAGCGCGTGCGAATCGGTATATTGGCGCGTCTGGCGGCGTCTAGCAGCGTCGTACCTGGTTTAACCTTAATTTTACGGCCAGAAGGCCAGAACGTAACCTCACCGTCCATTACAAGCCACCAGCCTCTCGAACCGACATCAAATGATGCAGGCTCCGCTTCGCTTCTAAAGTTAATGCATTGCTTGCTTCAATGGCTTGAAGCGCAGCTTCATGTCTTGCTGGCGCCTCCGCAAAAGCTTGAATAATAAGCTCTACCCGGTCCAATCGGCTGCGGAGAAAATTAAACCAAAGCTCGTGCGCGAGAGGAGCGATAAATGCTGGATTTGCCCGTTCAATCCATTGTATTTGCTCGGCATGCGGAATAAGCAGCTCGCGAACCATAGTCTCATAATGATTGCCGCGAGCATGCACATGAAATCCTCCGACCAGCTCAACTTGAACGTCATGTATGAGATAATGGCTCAAGTTAGAACGGTACATGTCCGTTATGCTTAACGTTGGCTCATCAATCGCAAAAGTCTTAAGCGATTCATATAGGGATGCAACATCCCGTTCATCGCAATAAATGTCCAAATCTCGCGGCTCTGCGGATAATGGAAGTCCTCGAAGCATTAAGCTTGCGCTCCCGCCGACAATCCATTTCGCCTTGCTTGATTCCGTGGCTTTCATGACGGCAGCCAGCGCCTTATGAATGCGATCATGTTCTGTCATCGCCGGCACATCCTTTTTATTCAAGCGTAATATTCCATTAAAAATAAGGCTTGTTAGCAGCTGCTATCTTTGCATCAGCCTGTTTGACAATCGCTTGGCAGCCGAGGCGATAGCCCTCTTCGAACTCCTCCGGCTCAAGCCGATCCCATTCCTCGTCCGTTATGCCTTCCAGCTGGTCTGCCCCTTCGGTTATCAAGCAGCGACAGCGGGCGCAGGTTCCCCGAGCGCATGAAAAGCTCCAATCGACGTTATGCTTCAGCGCAAGATCAAGCAGCGACAAGCCTGCTTCCCCTTCTACTACTGCTGTTTTTGTCCGACCTTTTAACTCAATCATTATATGTCAAAGTCTCCCTTTCTGTTAGCTTCTTTGTACCCTCGTATGTATGTTGGACTAAATAATGGAAATAAGGCCGCAAATAAATCCGATGATTAACACAATAAAGGCAATCAGCGAAAGGACAAATTTCAGTACACCCTTCGTTTTCAAGCGAGCAAACGTAATTAAAAGGGCCGCAACCGCCATCATCCCAATGCCGAATAGCGAAACCCACATTTTTGTCATTGCATCCATAGTAATTCCATTCTCCTAATCTATATCATAATGAATTCTCACCCATTATAACATCGCATAAAAAAAAGGACAAAAGCTGACAAGGTACATCACCGAATGCGAAAATTCGGAAGTACCCCTAGCTTTTGCCGATAAGCTTTATTTTTTGATCATCATTTTCATGAGAGTTTCCATGCTGTTTGCGCTCATGCCGCTGGCCTTGACTGCTTTGACAATATCGTTGACCGTCGATTCGGTAACCTTGACATTAGCCATATCCGATACCTGCTTGATCAGCTTGCGCAGCTCGGCTTCGTCTTTTATCGTTTCTGCAGTAACGCCGCTTGCCAGTTTTTTGACCGAGTTTTCCGTTATATTCTTGCCGGTTTTTTTGTTAATCGAATTAAGGATGTCTTTGGAAAAGTCCTTCGCCATGCCCTACACCTCCAGGATGCGCTAGTGTCTTGCTCCATGCATCATATGAGGTGGACGTAGGTTTGGTGTAGGCGCTGGTCCTTAGCCTATTTCTTCGATTTCATGCGTGCGAAGCCTTCCCATTAAATGCTCGACAGCCGTTCGCGGTGCTTTATTCGCGAATAAAACATCATAGAGCTCGAACGTGATCGGCATCTCTACCTCATACTGCTTCGCCAGATCAAATGCGGCGCGCGTCGTTCGAACGCCTTCGACAACCATTCCCATGCGGGTGAGCACCTCATCCAAAGGCGAACCGTCAGCCAGCATATAGCCCGCACGCCAATTACGGCTATGCTTGCTCGTGCACGTTACGACAAGGTCGCCAACGCCTGCTAGACCCGCAAAGGTAAGCGGATTCGCCCCCATTGCTGCACCTAGTCTGCCGATCTCGGCCAAACCTCGGGTAAGGAGGGCTGCCTTGGCATTATCGCCAAACTGAAGGCCGTCCGACAATCCCGCTCCAAGCGCAATGATGTTTTTGATCGCCCCAGCTACCTCTACGCCAACGACATCATTGTTCGTATAAACCCGGAAATGCGTATTCATGAGCGCATCCTGTGCTTGCTCCGCCGCTTGAATATCAGTTGAAGCAACAACGACTGTCGTAGGCTGCTTCAAAATCACTTCTTCCGCATGGCTTGGGCCTGACAGCACAACAAGCTGATCGAGCGGACGCCCTAACTCTTCTGAGAGTACGGTCGTCATCCTCTTCAGCGTATCCGTTTCAAAGCCCTTGGTTGCATGTACGACAAGCGTGTCGCTGTGCAGGAACGGTGCAGCTTGCTTCGCTACCTCGCGCATTGCACCCGATGGCGCAACGAACAAGGCGAGCTCAGCATCCTGCAGCGCATGCTTCAAATCCGTCGTAGCATGGATAAGCTCAGGCAGCTTTACGCCTGGCAAAAACTTGCTGTTCTCATGGTTTTGATTAATGCCTGCCGCCTGCTCCGCGCTTCGCGTCCAAAGCTTAACCTGATAGCCATTATTTGCGAGCACAGAAGCAAGCGCCGTTCCCCAGCTTCCCGCAACCAGCACAGCCGCAATTTTCGTTGTTGATGGGTTGCTCATTGTCATCCGACGCTCACTATCCTTTCTTAGCACCTAGCTTGTTTTCCGTTCCTTTGAACAGCTTTACGATATTCGTCCGATGACGTACGAAAGCAAAAATACAAATCAGAACACTTGCACAAAGTAAAGGTACGGAAAAATAAAAGATAGAGATGAATAATGGCGTTAGAGCAGCAAACAGCAATGAGCCGAGGGACACGTACCTCGTTAAAGCAATCGTCACAATAGCAATAATACCAGCGCATAGCGCCGGCAAAAATGCAAGCGTCGCCACAACGCCAACCGTTGTGGCAATTCCCTTGCCTCCCTTGAAGCGGAACCAAATGGGCCAATTATGTCCTATGATGGCCGCAAGACCGCATAGTACTGGAATCCATTCGTTATCGCCAAGAACGCGGCCGATTAATACGGCTGCGATGCCTTTGGCGATATCGAGTACAAATACGAGTATGCCCGGCCCTTTGCCGAGCACCCGCAATGTATTCGTCGCGCCAGCATTACCGCTGCCATGCTGGCGTATGTCGATACCCTTTACCCATTTTGCGATAACGATGCTGAATGAAACTGAACCTAACAAATAGCTTAAAGCAACCGCGATTACTCCGTATAACAAGCTACTTCTCCCCTAATCTTCTTCGGACTTACGACGTGAGAATATTCGTATCGGTGTCCCCTCAAAATTAAATGCAGCACGAATCTTATTTTCCAAATAGCGCTCATACGAGAAATGCATAATTTCCGGATCGTTAACAAAAACAACGATCGTCGGCGGTTTCGTAGCTACCTGTGTAACGTAGTTGATGCGCAGACGCTTGCCCTTGTCGGATGGAGGCGGATTGATCGCCACAGCATCGGAAACAACATCATTAAGCAGATGCGTCTGAATACGCATAGCATGCTGCTCGGATACATGCTTAACGACAGGCAGCAGCTTTTGTAAGCGCTGTTTCGTCAAGGCAGATAGATAAACGATTGGCGCGTAGGACATAAACAAGAAATGATCGCGGATATTTTGCGAGAAATTTTGCATCGTTTTCTCATCCTTATCGACGATATCCCATTTGTTCACAACAAATATCGATGCTTTTCCTGCTTCATGCGCATAACCTGCGATATGCTTGTCCTGCTCGATGATGCCCTCTTCTCCATTAATAAGAACAAGAACGACATCTGCGCGCTCGATCGCTTTCATCGCACGCATAACGCTGTACTTCTCAGTTGATTCATACACCTTGCCGCGTTTGCGCATGCCTGCCGTATCGATCAGAACATATCGCTGTCCATCGCGCTCGAAAGGCGTATCAATTGCATCGCGCGTCGTGCCTGCAACGTCGCTTACGATTACACGATCTTCGCCAAGCAAGGCATTGACTAGCGATGACTTTCCGACATTCGGACGTCCAATAAGGGCAACACGAATGACATCCTCGTCATAGCCGTCATCTGTCAGCTCCGGCAAAAGCTCGACAGCAGCATCAAGCAAATCGCCGATTCCAAGTCCATGCGAGCCGGATATTGCGATTGGCTGGCCAAAGCCAAGTCCATAGAACTCGTAAACCTCGTCCATACGGCCTTCATTATCCACTTTATTAACTGCCAGTACGACAGGCTTGCCAGAACGAAACAGCATTTGAGCAACTTCATCATCCGCATGCGTCAAGCCAGTTTTCGCATCGGCCATAAAGATAATCACGTCTGCCTCTTCAATGGCAAGCTCGGCCTGCATACGAACAGATTTCATAATTTCATCTTCGCCATCAATCTCGATACCACCGGTATCAATAATGCTGAACGATTTTCCATTCCATTCTCCGGTTCCGTAAAGCCTGTCACGAGTGACTCCCGGTTTATCCTCAACAATTGCTAGACGGTCGCCGATAACCCGATTGAATATGGTGGACTTACCCACATTCGGACGACCGACGATAGCGATAACGGGTCTTGCCATAGTTTGTTTTCCACTCCTTCAAAAATACTCACGATAACCATCATAGCAAAAAAGTACGTTCTTGGCTAACTTTTCATATTATCGATGATCGACCAGTATGATTGTGCCATTCTTTAAATCATGCGCGCTTGCATCCAAAATCTTCTCCAAAAGAAAGGAGGTTTCCTCTAATTTATTTTCATTTTCCGCAATAAAAATAGGCGCTCCACCCCCAACCGACTCAGCCCTCAAGGATACGACAGCTACGATTTTAGCCATTCTCGCCTGCCTCCTTCTTGTTTACGGATGCTTCAGACGGCATGCGAACGGCAGATTCCAATATCGGTACCCGCAAAATAACTTCTTTGCCTTTAACCGAATCAAGCTCCTGCGGCAAAATGAACACGGCTAACCGCCCATCCTTGATGTCAAGCTTGGCCATCGGTATTAGTGCAGGTTCCCCGTCGTCCCGGTATACGCCGAGAATAGTAGCCAAATCGTACAGGATCGCTTGACGCTGACCTAGATTGCTCAATGTAACCTTTCCGTTTGAATTGAAGGGAGTCAATATGTATCCCATTCCTCGCTCAGCAATAATTTCTTGATTTGATTTCAAGCCCACATTCATAATATAAACGTCTCCGACGAACAAATCCGGCCCGTCAATCTTAACCTGAGCCGCTTGCACAGCAGCTATATGAGATACGGCTTTTCCTGATTTTAGTTTCTCAACAATAACGAGCGACAAAATTCCGGCTAAAATTCCGATCCAAATATTCACTAATATAGCAAATAAGCTAGTAAGCAATGCTGTCATAATGACTAAGTAATTCCGTCCCTCGAACACCATGGCAATACCCTCAATATAAGTTGAGCCTCGCCCTACAAGCTCCATGCTGTCAATTTTGGTTAATGTCTCGCGCTCCATCTTCCGAACATCTCTAAACTGCTGCGCAGCGAGCGTTAAGAAAGTAATGGCCGTATAATCCTTATTGAATAAAGCAGGAACTGCAACGGCACCAAGTGCCGCTGCAATGACCCCTAAGGATATATGGATAATCTGGCCATGCGGGTAAGTCGGATACTGTCTATAATCCGTCCTCAGCATGAGCAATCGCGAAATGATGCCAAAGGCGATACCTAGCAGCACGCCAATCAAATATTTATTTTCGACCAGATAATGCTGCATTATGAAGGACGTCCTCCTTTAATTTGCCATAGCATAACGCTTAGCTTGGATGTGCCTATCCGAATCGCCTTGAGCATAAGGCTGAACGCTCTGGCTGCAGCCAAAGCAATCCAAAAGCTGTCCCACCAAGATAAAGAACCAAGATGGGCTGTATACGCCCCAGATTGCAGCAGTACATTCAGCGTCTCCCCAAGCACCGCTCCCCAAACGATCATTCCGAATTGATGCTTCACTTGGGAAGTAAATGCGCCGCAAAAAATGCCGGTAAGCAATGGACCATCCCAGCTTGGGTCTATCCAATAAAAGACTGGATCAAAGCTGTACATTTTCCGAATGAAACCCCAAATGGCGGCGATCATCAGCGTACACAAAATCAAATATCCGTAATAGCTCCATTCATCAGATCCTTTATAAGTTAGCAGGCTGGAAATGATAAGGAAGAAAACACTGACATGAATCTCGACCTGAATATGTTCTGAAAATGGTGACCACCAAATCGACATGGTTAGCAGCAAGCCCGTCACGATTCCAAAAATCGCCAGCGAACGACGGCTTATTTCTGGTACAAGATAAGACTTCCAGCCTGTTGCAATCAGGATGAATAAAATTAGAACAATCCACAACGAAATAAATCCAGGATTCATGATATCACCTCTTGTAACCCCTATTATGCACCAAAAAAAAGGAGCTATTCCTGCGATGATTCGCAGAAATAGCTCCTTTGAGTATGAAAGAAATTTATTTAAGGTTTTTAAGCTTATCGCCGAAACGCTCTGCAAGCGAGTAGCTCATGCTCTCGTTGCTCAAGCTTACGTTCGGGTTGTCGATTTTCTCGATTTTTGGCGAACGTGGAGCTCTTTCAGGTCTAGCGCTAGGAGCAGCTTGCTCAGGCGCTTCTTCTGTTTCTTTGATGCTTAGGCTAACGCGTTTCTCAGCCGGGTTAAAGTCAAGAACTTTCGCTTGAACCTCTTGCCCTTCTTGAAGAACTTCGTTAGGAGTCGCAATATGGCGGTGTGCGATTTGCGAGATGTGAACAAGACCTTCAACGCCAGGAGCGATTTCAACGAAAGCTCCGAAAGGAACGATACGGCGAACAGTACCTGTTACGATATCTCCAATTGCGAATTGGCTGCCAGCAGAATCCCAAGGACCTGGTTGAGCGGCTTTCAAGCTAAGGCTGATTTTGCCAGCTGCCGGATCAACTTTAAGTACTTTAACACGGACTGCTTGACCCTCAGCTACAACATCCTTCGGATGTGCAACATGCTGCCATGAAAGCTCCGATACGTGCACAAGGCCGTCAATGCCGCCGATATCAACGAAAGCGCCGAATGGTGTAAGGCGTTGAACTGTACCATCAAGCTCTTGACCAACTTCAAGCGCAGCGATTACTTGTTTCTTGCTTTGCTCGAAATCAGCGTCAAGCACTTCTTTTTGGGACAGGATCACTTTGTTGTTTTCACGGTCGATTTCTTTAACCTTCACGCGAAGCGTGCGGCCTTTGTAATCGGAGAAATCTTCAACAAAGTGGCGCTCAACCATAGATGCAGGAATAAATCCGCGTACGCCTACGTCAGCCACAAGTCCGCCTTTTACGACGTCAGCAACGGCAACTTCAAATACTTCGCCGCTCTCAAAACGTTGTTGAAGCGTATCCCAAGCTTTTTCGCCGTCGACTTGACGTTTGGAGAGAACAAGCTTCTCTTTCTCGTCGTCGATGCTTACTACTTTAAGCTCAACCTCTTGACCGATTTGAACAGCGTCCGTAGCGTTGTCGATCTGCACAGCAGAAAGCTCACGAATAGGAATAACACCGTCATATTTATATCCAAGGCTTACATAAGCTTGGTTATCTTCGATTTTGACGATCGTACCTTTAACGGAATCGCCTTTTTTCAAAGACACGAAATTATCCAAAGCGTCTTGGCTTACTTCTTCCGCCACGGATTCTTGCACATTAGTTTCTTCTGACATTGAAATAACCTCCTCAGTTCTAACCCCAACTTTATTTAAATCCGCAATCGCCTAGAGCGAAAGCAGCATTTAAAACATAAATTAACGATTGCTTGCAGCTAGTTCACGAATGCGAACCATAATAGCGTCTGTTACTTGTTCAAGCATATCTGGCGATGATTCTTCAATAATTGCGGTAAGATCAATAGGCTTGCCATAACAAACAACGATTTTGCTAAATGGCTTATACTTCCCGATTATCGCAACGGGAACGATCACCGCACCGCTTCGTATTGCAATCATTGCAGCGCCCTTCTTAGCCGCTCCAGATTGATTGTTGCGCGAGCCCTCCGGGAATATCCCCATCACATTGCCTTCCTTCAGCATCGTGATTGAAGACTTGATCGCATCCTTGCTCACACCGCCGCGCTTGACCGGAAATGCGCCAAACGAACGAAGGAGAGGACCGAAGACAGGAATTTTGAACAATTCCTCTTTTGCCATAAAATGCACCTTGCGCTTCACTTTGACACCTACAGTAGGCGGATCAAAGTTGCTCAAGTGATTCGAGGCGAGGACGACTGGACCAGTGGCTGGAATATTTTCCGTGCCTCTAGCTTCCAACCGGAATAAAAGCGTGTAAAGAACTCGCAGTATAAAACGGAAAAACACATATGACATAGTTTACTTCGCCTCCGCCATTTTGGTTCGGCTTAATTTCACAATTGATGCAATTACTTCGTCAATTGTCATGGCGGTGCTGTCGAGAACAACCGCGTCAGAAGCGCAGATCAGCGGTGAAATGTCGCGTTGCTCGTCCAAGCGATCACGTGCAGCAATCTCTGCTTCCAATTGGTCAAGCGTGATCGTCTGGCTGTCCACTATTTCACGGTAACGGCGAAGTGCCCGTTCCTTAACGGATGCGGTTAGAAAAATTTTCAATTCCGCGTTAGGCAGTACGTGTGAACCAATATCCCGGCCATCCATGACGACGCCCTTGCGCTCGGCAAGCTTGCGCTGCATGACTCCGAGTACTTCACGTACCGTTTCATTCGCTGCAAAATAAGACACCTGAAGCGTCACCTCGCGCGAGCGAATCAATGCGGTTACATTTTCTCCATTCACAAATACCGACTGACCTTGCTCGCCTGGTGCAAGCTCAATCTCTAAGGATCTTACAAGTTCAGCTAGTTTGGCAGTCTGCTCCACCGTTACGCCTGCTCTCTGCGCGCTCAGTGTTACTGCGCGATACATTGAGCCCGTATCGATATACACATATCCTAGCTGCTCGGCGACTTTTCGCGCGACCGTACTCTTGCCCGCGCCTGCCGGCCCGTCAATGGCAATGTTCATGCGGTCGCTGTCACCTTCGTGATGCACCACCTAAGGTCAACCCCCTTTTAGTAGAGACAGTTGGCCGAATGCACGTAAGAATGCGACGCAAACCTCTCAAGAAAAAAGCAGGCTTTGCCTGCGAACGTGAAAATTATACCACACTATAGAAGCAGATGCAAAAGCCGCGCGTCAGTTCAAGCGGGTTCCTTCCCACTGATCCACGCCCGTTAACCAATGCCGAACAGCATGATTTTGCAAAGCTGCTTGTGAAAATACTAATAAAATGATGAGCCCAATAATGATTTTCCGCAGCAACCGGCTGACTTCCTCCGTCAAATTCAGCATTTGCTTGCGGCTTCTTTTTTTACGTAACAACCGTTGCAGCACATGGCTCGCTCCCTTCCTGTTTCAGGGTAGTTTTCCATGTTTCCCAACAATTATTCATCGATTGCGAAATTCTAGCTGCTTCTCAAAGCAGTACCTTATAACCTTCTGCCGCTCAGAGTCATTGATGCTGGCATATTTGACCATCGCCTGCTTCTTTCCTGACTTAAGCTCGACAACCCGTACAATTTCTCCTTGAAAAAAAGCATGTTCAATCGCGCCGTTTTTATAGGGAACAAGAAGCCAGCAATCCAGTACCTGCTCAGGTGCCAGCTGCCATTTGCTATCGCAAATAAATGATATTCCTCCGCCGCCAACATCATCGGTTTCACAGACGAACCTTACGTGAGTAGACAATTTTACCGCGATTTCAAGCTCAGCCGATACGCGGAGGAAACTACGGCGCTGTACCTTCGTTATGCGGTCTAGTTCTGGTCTGCGGATTTTGATTAGCTTGATGCCATCCTCCATAAAACCGATAACATGCGAATCAAAATAATGTTTAATTCCATCTGCAGAAATAAAAAAAACAGAAAGCTCGTCACCTAGAAAAAGTCGTTTGTAGCGTCCAGATTTCTCATTGATCGGTATCTCTATAAGTAAGCCGTCCTCTTGCTCATCGGCTATCCGCGACTTATATTCAATCGCTGCTTCCTCTTCGTCCGAAGAAGCAATTTGATAATGCAGCATTTGATTCAATTTAGGCAACAAATTGGCTCCCCCCTATTTACATGCATTATAACACGTCGAATTGTGGGGAGCCATATCGTTATTTGTCGGATGCTGCCTTTGAATCGTAAGTAGACATTTCCTCGATCGATTCTTCTACGCCAGTCTGCGAATTTATATATACGCGGTAGAGTGAACCATTGATTTTGCCCATGTACTCGTAGCACAGCACTTCTTCGCCCAAATCATTGTCAATCAGCGCCAGTTGCTCATTTTGAACTTTCATCTCCGGGTTTAATGCTTTGCGCGCATCGGCTTTCGAGAGAATCGGACTTGGCAGCTTGCGCTTGTGATGCTCATAAACATAATCATTGGCCTGCAAGCCTACCGTTTCGCCATTATCGAGCGCGACCTTGACCGTTAGCTTATCGGGGTAAATCAGAACGCCGCTTTGCACATTGACATAGGTGAATGCACCCATATTTTTGAACAAATCGTAGCTGATCGCTTTCATACCGTTAAAGCCGTGTTTATTGAGGAAGGTATCCGCTGATGCTTGCGCCTTCGCCAAATCAACCTTTTTCTCTCCAATATCGCGTGGATTCATAAACCAAATGAGCTGTCCGCCTTTTTTCGTAAAATCCATTTGCAGCTTGTTGTTGCTGCCTATGTTTACGGTAGCGGAATACGAAGAATACTCTGTCCCTTTTCCGTTCTCCACGACGCGGATTTCCGCATCCTTTGCTTCCGTGAATTTTGCGGCAAGCTTTTTGATATCCTCTTCGGTTACCATTTTACCGCCCAGCATTTTGATTGTGCGCTTCTGGTACATGCTGCTGACCGATGGACCCCAGTTGATTTCAGGATACTCGCTGACCTTCTTGTCCACAGTCTTGAAGCCGTCAATGATGACATTGTCTTTGTTTGACTTCTCGGAGGCAAGCGCAATCTCGACGTCCATCCAGCGCAAATGGTTAGCCAGCACTTCTTTTTGCATGCCGGCCAAACTTTTTGATATTTGCTCGGAATTGGCATAGAGCGTCTTCATCGTCTTGAATTCATCTGGCGTAAGCGGCTGCTTCGTCAAATCGCGTACAGCCGTTTTGTACGAGAAGTTAGCGATTCTCGACAAGAAATCTCCCGCTTCATTGAAAGGAAGCAGCGTGAGCGGAAGCTGGTTGATTTCGTTTTGCGCCTCGCTAGTTAAACGCCAGACGTTAACAAGCCCTTTGCGATGATAGCTTTGCGAGGTGGAATTGACAGCAAGCGTATTGCCAAGCTGTTGATGCAGCTGCTCGACATGATAAGTTAAGTCGTGGAACGCACGTTGATACTGGTTTTCAGCTTTTATCAATATCGAGTTTTTTTCTTGATGCTCTTGATAGCCCCAGTAAATTGCGCCGAGAAAAAGCAGGGACATAACCGGAAACAGAATCGAGCTGAGTCGATGGTACATAATACAAAAGCTCCTTTCTTGTGCAAAACCTGGTTTTAGTTTGGTTTGCCCAAGGGAGCTTTATGCATCCATCTATTTAATTGTAATAGCAGCTTTCATTTTGATTAAAATGCATGCTCTTCGATTTCAAGATCGTTTGCGTTATTGCAAATGCATTGCTTGAAGCCAGTATCAATCGAGTCTTTGTCTCTGCGTCCGCGCAGAACAAATTTCTCTCCGCACACGTTGCACCGGATCGTAACCTTAATCCTTGCAGCCTCCATATGCCCCTCCTCAGCCATTATTCGAACGCCATCGTTTCAGGCATTTCTATATAATGTAAGTATGGACGGATCAGCTACAGTTTAATCTCATCCTCGCGTACAAGAAAACGAAAGGGAGAACGGGAATTCGCATGATTCATTTTGCGCAGTCCCCATATCCAAAGGACGATCATAAACGGAATGATGAACCACATCCAATTGGTGCGTACCGTTATCATAATCCAGTCATACGTGCCATGCAGCAATACCGGAAGCACAAGCGATATCGCTAAAAAATATTTGCTCAAATGCTTAGGAGCAAACTTCGCTTTGCCTAAGTAGTAGCCCATCATGATGCCGAACAAGGCATGGCCCGATACTGGAAGGAGCGCTCTTACGAGAAGCGTTCCGAAAGTAGCCGGCGAGTAAATCGCATATAGAACATTTTCGAGCGTAGCAAAGCCTAGCGAAATCGATGAGGCGTACACGATACCGTCATATGGCTCGTCAAACTCGGTATGGTTGTATATGACATGATACAGAACAAACCATTTCACAAATTCCTCGACCCCTGCCGATTCGCCAAATGCAAACCAAACCGAGTGGTCCCCCAGCCATAGCTGCAGACCGCGTTGAATAACCATAATTGGCACGACGACAAGTATGCCGAGCACAAACATTCTGGCAACCATATGGATTGGCTCCGCCTCGTAGCGGTCCCTCAAATATAAATAAGTAAGCAGCGAAACGCCAGGCGCAACGGCCGCAGTCAAAACGGAAAACAAAAGCATTGCGTCCCTACTTTCTTACACCCAGCCACGATAACGAACGGCCTCGGCCATTTTTCGCACGCCAGCCATATAAGCGGCAAGACGCATATCGACCTTTCGAGTGCGGTGTATTTCGTACACATGATTGAAGCCGCGGACCATCATAAGCTTCAGCTTATCATCCACCTCTTGCTCATCCCAGTAGTAGCCTTGATTATTTTGCACCCATTCAAAATAGGACACGATAACGCCGCCGCTGCTCGCGAGCACGTCCGGTATCAGCAGCACGCCTCTTTCGGACAAAATGCGCGTAGCTTCAAGCGTAGTAGGTCCATTCGCAGCCTCTACGATGATGGATGCTCGAATAAGAGAGGCATTTAGCTCCGTAATTTGATTCTCGATTGCCGCGGGCACAAGAACATCGCAATCAAGCTCCAACAGCTCTGAATTCGATATCGTCTTTGGAAATAAATTCGTCACATTGCCAAAGGAATCTCGTCGATCGAGCAAATATTCGATATCAAGCCCTTCTTCATTATACAATGCTCCGTTCACATCGGAAATACCTATTACCCTCGCACCGGCCTCATGCATGAATTTGGCAAGATAGCTTCCAGCATTTCCAAAGCCCTGAATCACGATGCGCGCATCTTTCAGTTCAATCCCTTTAAGGCGAAGCGCCTCGGAAATCATGATGACAACGCCGCGCGCCGTCGCGGTCTCTCTTCCCTTGGAGCCGCCAAGAACAAGCGGCTTTCCGGTAATAAAGCCGGGCGAGTCAAATTCACGGATGCGGCTGTACTCGTCCATCATCCAGGCCATAATCTGCGAATTCGTCATGACATCCGGTGCTGGTATATCTTTGCTTGGCCCAACAATTTGACTGACAGCTCGTACATAACCTCTGCTTAATCGTTCCACCTCGCGGAAGGACATCGTTCTTGGATCGCAAATGACGCCCCCCTTGCCGCCGCCGTAAGGCAGGTCAGCAATTCCGCATTTCAAGCTCATCCATATGGATAAAGCTTTAACTTCGTTTTCCGAGACGTTTGGATGAAAGCGCACGCCGCCCTTCGTTGGTCCAACGGCATCATTATGCTGAGAGCGATATCCAGTGAAAACTTTAGTTGTACCATCATCCATTCTTACTGGAATACGTACGGTCAGCAGCCTCATCGGCTCCTTTAATAGGTCAATCATATCTTGATCATAGCCAAGTCTTCGCAGCGCTTGCTCAATTACGATTTGAGTAGATTTCAGCACATCATTCGCTTCTTTATCACTCATTACATCCACCGCCTTTGTTTACATCTAATACATCTAATATGAACGCCTTTTCTCTACTGTATTCCCTTTTTCATTTAAGTCAATATACAAGAAGAGCATCGTGCAGACAAGATTCAGCCTGCAGATGCTCTTAACATGTTGTTCGCTTAAAATTTAAAATGATTACATATTTCCCGTACCGCTGACTCGGGCATAATCACTTTCCCATATTCTTCAAGCATCGCATAGGTTACTGAAGTCGCTTCACCATACTCTGCAAGCAATGCGATAACAGCATTGTGCCTGGAAACATCGATCAATGCTGGCTCTAACGCTAAAATATACTTGCCATTATAGGAATACAAACGTCCATCCTCGGTGAGAGTGGAGCTTTGCAATTGCTTGCATACCGAGATGACATCCTCAAATTCTCGAAAGGAATACATCACGACATCGCTTTGCTCAAGCGTAACTTCCATCTCATATATTTCATCTTCCGTGTCGTCATCTTCGGTTGCCCGATCAACTGCATGACTGTTCATTTTGCCACGGGTGACAATCACTACCATACCTTGAGCGGGGAGGGCAAACACTTCGACCGCTAATGGGCCGCTGGCATCGAATCCAAGTTCACTATATGCTTGATCCATCATTTCACTGAATAGTTCGTGTACTTTTGGAATTTCGCGCCACATGTCGTCCTTCTGGATCCCCCGTTCCAGCAGGTCGTCGAACGTCAGGAAAATCCGTATCTTATCCTGGCTCAGTCGTTCGATCTTCATGACAGGATCCTCCTCTGCAGCATCTGTTGTAATAACGTATGAATTTTTTAGAAAGATGTGATCAAATTGACCAAATCATACTATGTAACTACTTTATCATTTCTTTTCTTCGAATGCACTAATATTGAATGAAAAAAAAGAATCGTTTGGCCGTTTTGCATCACTGCTTAACGTCCAACGATTCAGCTATCTTGCTGTGTTTTTTAATGGGCAACTGCCGACGATTCCGCCTTGATTTTATCCGTTTCCCGCTTGAGGGCGGGGTCACTATTTACAATAGTTTCAATTTGTCCCCAAGCGG
This sequence comes from Paenibacillus sp. Y660, assembly GCF_057221575.1. Lineage (NCBI taxonomy): Bacteria > Bacillati > Bacillota > Bacilli > Caryophanales > Paenibacillaceae > Paenibacillus > Paenibacillus sp. Y660. Next base: position 156,374 of record NZ_JBXBBJ010000002.1, read on the forward strand.
CATCTGATTTTTCGGCGGTATCGTCTGAATGCTTTGGGGCTAGATTTACCGCCTCTTCTTTAAACGATTTGCTCATTATTTTCGAGACCGATTTGCGGGCAACCGACGAGCAAGCATCCGATAATGTGTTTGCTGCCCATGCCACAGCTCCAGGCTTCCTGCGCGAGACATACACGGTAGCAGCCGCACCAATTAATCCACCGACCAAAAAACCACTCAACTTCATGATCACGAACACCTCTTTCCTAGATCATCTTGTGTATTCAGGTGTTAGTTTGACCGTCAGAACAGACCCTCATTCGATATAAAATAAGGAAATCATTCTAGCCCTTTGATTAGGCAAGTATGATACAATGATGTCGATTTAGCTTGAATGACAATTTGCCATGGAGGTCCATCACAATGAAGCGAATCACTCTAACGATCAGCATCCTGCTAATTGGTGCAATGCTGGCATCCTGCTCTGCACAGCAGCCTGACGAGAATTTTCCTGCTTCAGGAGAAGCCGAAGCGACGATGCAGCCTGCTGCTTCACCAGCTCCTGTAAGGCTAGAGGATAATGGAAATACGCCGGAAACGATACAGCCTGCTGAAACGAATGCTCCTGTCAGCAAGGATGAGACGCTGAATGCTCCTTTATATCGAATGAACGAAGCCTATCGCCTCGTACCGATCGAGGAAAGCACACCGAGCAAGGTCGTATTGCTGACCTTTGATGACGGACCGAAGGATGAAGCGGTACTGACAAGCATACTAGACACGCTTGATAAGCATAAGGCGAAAGCTATCTTTTTCGTTAACGGCTATCGGATCAAGCAAAACCCTGAGCTGCTCCAACTCATCAAAAATCGTGAACAGGCAATCGGGAACCATTCCTGGGACCATATTAATCTAAAAGATGAAAACAAATCGGTCGTTGAAAAACAAATCGGTGACGTTCAATCTGATATTGATAACTTAATCGGACAAAAACCTGTATTTTTTAGACCGCCCTACGGCTCAGGCGGAGAAGTCGTGAAGGAAACAGCAAAAAACCACGGCATGCTTTACATGACGTGGTCGAATGGTTCCCTTGATTGGGATAAAACGGCTAAAGATAAGCCGGATGTAGTCATCAAAAACGTGCTCGAGCAGCTCCATCCCGGAGCCAATATATTGATGCATGAGCTGCAATGGACAGCAGATGCGCTTGAGGAATTGTTGACGACACTAGAGAGTAAAGGCTACGGGTTTATTGACCCAGCTGCAATAGAGCTTATTCGCTAAATTTTAGGCCGTACCAGAACAAGCCCCCCACCAGACAAACGAACAATAAAAATAAAAGATTATAATACCATTTTGTTACTTTATTAATGCTGGAAGGATGTTTTCTCCGCCTTGGCGGCAGAGCCTCACCTTCATTGGAATCCGTTCCGATGATTGACGGCTCCGCCGTCATTTCTGGCTGCCTTGCCACCCTCGGGCTTCCAAATTTCTCTTTCCTGCTCATGACTCCCTCCTGAATCGTATAATTAACCCCATTATGAAATCAATTAGAAAATGCGCGATAATCGGTGCCAATATAGAACCAGATTGTATATAGATCCAACCCAAGCCGTAGCTAATCGAGAAAACGAGACCTGTTGGAATCCAGTGCTTTAAATACCTTACATGTATCGTAGCAAAAATAATGCTTGTCCAATAGGGACCAATGGCATGCTGCAGCGCCCCGCGAAATAGAAGCTCCTCGCATACCGCGACTACGAATGAAAGAACAGCAATATGCCAGATTGGTCGAGTTCGGAAAATTCGGTCGTTGACACCGCCGTCGTCAGCCGCTTCTTCTGGAACAAAACGGGAAATCAGTAGATCCACAACGATAACAGCGGCAGCGAGCCCAAGTCCCCAATATACAAATGCAAGCTCTTTAGGAGGCGTAAATAATCGGATCACATTTTGATGCTGAAATAAAACCCATATCAAACCGATAATAAAAGTAACAGCCTGTGTAGTATATAGATTGATAAGGAGCATACGGTCATCTAGATCATCCACGGACACCTTGCGAATGCGAATATTGCGAATATCAAATTTCTTCATAGCTTCCCGCCTGTCTGAATCATTCATATTTTCTTTTTCGACCTTTTCACCTATACTGGTAGAGCAATTCGACAGCATAATTTTTTTACATAGAAGGAGATAAAGGAAGAGATGGAAAAAAGATTAACGACCACCGCAATGCTATTTAGTATTGGATTTGTGTTTATGCTTATTTGTACGGTTGGAGCGTTCTTTTACGGCGTTCAAATCGGTACAGAAAAGACAGAAGCAAAATACGTGACCAAGGACGATGGCTCGAAGAAGGCGACTGCATCTGTAAACCCTTATCAGCAGCAAGATCTAGTTTCTTTCTATCATACTGTATTTTTGCCTTATCGTGAATTTCAAAACGAATGGTTCGCAGCCATGAATAAATTGTCGCAAGGAAAAACAAGCGAAGCAACTTCCATGTTCAAGGATTTGGCCAATCTTGCCAATGCGAAATCAAAGGATGTGAGCTCGGTTGACATGCAAAAGTCTCCTCTGCTTGGACAATCACAGGTTAGCTACATTCGCAGCCTAAAGCTGTTTGAAGAAGCAGCAGACAAAGCGGCGATCAGCGCAAAAACATTGTCGTTCAACGAGCTTAAGAAAAATGTTGAGCAGGAGAAAACCTATCTCTCCGCCTCTCAGTTTGCGCTTAGCGCGCAGCAAGCCTATTATTCAGCTATGCTGAAGTGGTCAGCAACGGTTGATCTTAATATTCCTGGGGATTTCAAATCTCCCGCGCTGCTAGAGCTAAAGACGTGGAAAAGCCTTCCTATTACGATAAAAAACAAGCTGATAGCCGATCAGCTCATGACGCGCAAAAAGCTGACTCCCTACTATCCGCAGGATTTGACCAGCCGTGTTGACGAATTCGTCCTATCCGGACAAGCTGCAAAAATGAAGATGCGTACCTTGTCAGCGGTCGTTGATCTCCTCATTAATACGGAGGCCGTGCGCACTGGCGATTTTATGGAGAGCAAATCACGACTATACCAGAAGGCCCTTCTGCCTCAGCTTCCGTTTTTCTATCCAGAAACCAAATAGCCATTCTAAAGGATGCAACGATTAATCGTATTGAAATCCTTTTAACGAGGCTATAGCTGCCATCCCGCCTTCAACGTTGTGGAGGCCGCTGTAGCCTTGTTCTTCTAAGTAATTGCAAACCGCAGCACTGCGAACCCCATGTGCGCAAACGATGTAAATAGGCTTTGAATCATCAATTTCGCCTATGCGTGCCGGGATCGAATTCATCGGGATCAACACCGAAGGCTCCAAATGATAAATATCCCATTCAAACGCTTCTCTCACATCTATGATTTGTTTCCCGTCAACTTGTCCATTCTCCAGCAAATCAAGCAGATGTTGAGGAGTCATATTTTGCCAATTATTCATGCATAATGGCCCCCTATGTCATATTATGTTGTTAATGATGCTTGAATCATAACGAAATTTTCACAATTCAGCAAGTTTGAGGATTGCTTTTGTCCACTGCCTTGCATTAAAATAGTAAAGTCTGAGATCGATGATCAAACTCTCGTCCCGCTGCTGCATATCGGTGCCGGTAAGAGGGTTTTTCTGTTCATATTCAGCGAGGCGTCATAGCTTCGCCCCAATTAGGAGGCATACTTCACATGTTTAAAGTGTTAGTTTCCGATCCAATCAGCGATTTGGGCATTCAGCAGCTTGTTGATGCGTCTGATGTCGCAGTCGACAAAAAACCTGGACTAAGCGAAGACGAATTGGTTGCCATTATCGGCGAATACGATGCATTGCTTGTTCGCAGCCAAACGCGCGTAACACCAAAAATTATGGAGGCCGGCAAGCAGCTCAAAGTTGTTGGACGTGCAGGCGTCGGCGTTGATAACATCGACCTTGAAGCCGCAACTCAGCGCGGTATCATCGTAATCAATGCACCAGACGGCAATACCATTACGACTTGTGAGCATACTTTTGCGATGATGATGGCGGTTGCTAGGCATATCCCGCAAGCGTACATGAAAACCGTTAATGGGACATGGGATCGCAAATCGTTCCTAGGCGTTGAGCTTCGCGGCAAAACGCTTGGCGTACTTGGCATGGGCCGTATCGGAAGCGAAGTTGCTAAACGCGCTAAAGCTTTCGGCATGGAAATTATGGGCTACGACCCGTTTATGACGGAAGAAAGAGCGGAGAAAATCGGCGTTAAGCTAGCTAGCGTGGACGAGATCGTTCGCAATGCTGATTTCATGACGGTACATACGCCGCTCACTCCTGAAACTCGTCATATGATCGGCAAAGCACAATTTGAAGTAATGAAGCCTGGCATGCGTATCGTAAACTGCGCACGTGGCGGCATCATTGATGAAATCGCATTGGTTGACGCTGTAGATGCTGGAATTGTAGCTGGCGCAGCATTTGACGTATTTGAGGTAGAGCCTCCTGCAGAGGATCATCCTTTCCTTACTCATCCTAAAATTATCGTAACACCGCATCTTGGCGCATCTACTGTTGAAGCGCAAGAGAACGTAGCGATCGATGTATCGGAGCAAGTGCTTCACATCCTTCGCAACGAGCCGTTTATCAATGCGGTTAACATGCCTCCGATTCCGGCAAATCTGCAAAGCATCCTTCAGCCTTACTTTACGCTTGGCGAGAAGCTTGGCAGCTTCATTTCACAATCGACAGAAGACGCAGTAATCGAAATCGTAGTTGGGTATGCAGGTGAGCTTGCAGAGGTTGATACTCAGCCGCTTACACGCCATATCGTTCGCGGTGTTCTTGCTCATCACCTTGGCTCAGAGAATGTCAATGTGGTTAACTCCTTGCACCTTGCGAAAGTACGCGACGTGAATATCGTTATTCAAAAGTCGCATGCTTCGAAGGACTTCACAAACCTTGTAACGGTAGCCCTTCGCACGAAGAGGGAAGAGCGCGTTGTATCGGGTACATTGCTGACGGGCTACGGTCCTCGCATCGTACAGATCGACAAGTTCCCTGTCGACGTTACACCAGAAGGAAACCTGATTCTTATCTCGCATAACGATAAGCCTGGTATTATCGGACGCGTAGGAACGCTGCTTGGCAATAATGACGTTAACATCGCTACGATGCAAGTAGGTCGTCAGCTTGTTGGCGGATCTGCCATTATGGTGCTGAGAGTCGATAAGGCTACGCCTAAAAATGTGCTTGAGCAGCTTACGAGCATGCCTGAGCTGAATACAGCTAAAGAAATTACACTATTTTAGTAGTAGGTAACAAAATGCTTAAAAGAGCCAATCGGGTGACCGATTGGCTCTTTTTGTTTCACGAACAACAAGAATTATCTGCTGTATTCTACAAAAAAAGCGTTCCCGAAGGAACGCCGTGACAACTATTGATGCGCTTCGACAGGAAGCAGAAGCGTAAACGATGTTCCCGAACCGGAACTGCTTTCGACAACGATACGTCCATGATGGAGATCAATTAAGTTTTTGACGATGGCTAGTCCTAGTCCAGTCCCGCTCGAAGCTCCCCGTTTGCGTGCTTTATCTGCCTTGTAGAAGCGTTCAAATATATAAGGAACGTCTTCGCTAGGGATGCCTTGTCCTTCGTCTCTAACACTCAGCTGAACATATAAGCTGTCATTTACATTTTCAAGCTGTCCAGCTAGTGTAATGGACTTTCCTGAAGGCGTATGCCTTAAGGCGTTATCAAGCAAATTTGTCAACACCTGCTCAAGCCGATCTTCGTCAGCTTCCTTGACGATAAGAGGCTCTAGCGGCAGCTCTGCCACCAGTTTAACCTCGCGCTCCTTCGCATACACTTGGAACTTCCGATGCACTCGCTTTAAGACATGCTTCAAATCAACCTCTTGAAAATTCATGCCCACATGTCCAGCTTCCATACGAGCGATATCCAGAAAATCATTGACAAGCCTGCCCATTCGAAGCGATTCATCATAAATGACTTGAACGAGCTCCTTGCGGTCTTCCTCGGATACAACGATATCGTCAAGAAGCGCTTCGCTGTAGCCTTGCAGCATAGACAGAGGCGTCCTAATCTCATGCGAGATGTTCGCGACAAAGTCACGCCTAAGCTTCTCCAGCTTATGCTCCTCCGTCACGTTCCGAATAACGGCAACCGCTCCCCGAACAACGCCTTTGGATTGCAATGGCGCCATAACAACGGACCATACATTGCTGAGCACATGAATCTTATCCGTCGCGTCGCGCCCCTCTTCCATGACGCTCTGAAACAAATCGCGCAGCGGCATCGGAACTTCAGAATTGGATGAATAGCTGTCATACATATCCTCTTGCCAAGCAAGCTCTACACCAGACCATTGATTAATTAGCAAATGTCCGCTTGGATTCGTAAGAATCACCTTGCCATTCGCATCGAACGTCATAACCGAATCACCCATACTCCGTAAAATGCTGGCAAGATGGTTTTTCTCATGATTCAAGTCATGAATAAGCTTATCCAGCTGCTCTGTCATATGGTTAAACGTATTTGCAAGCTCTCCGATCTCATCGCTGGAGCGAATATTCACTCTGGTCGAATAATTTCCTTGAGAGATCGAAACAGCGGCATCCTTAAGCTGCAACAGCGGCTGTTGAATCTTTTTGGATAAGAAGAAAGCAAAGAATGTCGATAATAAAAAACCAACAATCGCCGTAAGGACAAATAACACTTTTACTTGATGAGAGCTGCCATGCGATTTATCATCAAACCAAATATCGACATACTGGAGAAGAAAAACACCTACAATAAGCAATACGACTGCAACGAGCAGCATAATCGTCGCCCAAAGCTTCCCGACTACACTGCGCCACAGCTTTCCGATCAAGCGATGCCACCACTTCATTTACTTAGGCACCTCAAGCTTGTAGCCGACACCCCAAACCGTCGTTATCATCGATGCAGCATCGGGCGATACTTTGTTCAGCTTCTCGCGAAGACGCTTCACATGCGTGTCGACCGTTCGCAAATCGCCAAAAAACTCATAGTTCCAAACATCCTTAAGCAGCTCCTCGCGCGAGAAAACCTTATCTGGCGATACGGCCAAGTAATGAAGCAGCTCATACTCCTTAGGTGTTAAGCTTACTTCCTGACCGCCTGCTGTTACGCGGTGCGCATCATGCTCAATCACAAGATGCGGAAATACGATGTTGTTGCTCGAATTAATTTCTTTCGTAAGAAACGCTGTAGCCGATGAACGTCTCAATATCGCTTTTACGCGGTAAATGACCTCGCGAGGGCTGAACGGCTTTACGACATAATCATCCGCTCCAACCTCAAAGCCTTGCACTCGGTTCATCTCTTCGCCTTTTGCGGTTAGCATAATGACAGGAGTTGCCTTCACTTGGCGCAGACGCGAGCACACTTCAACCCCATCGATTCCCGGAAGCATCACATCCAGCAAGATGAGCGCATAATCGGTATTCGAGGCAAGCCTTAGCGCGGTTTCACCGTCTTCCGCCTCGTCGATTGTGTAGCCTTCCTTCTCTAAATACATTTTGAGCAAACGACGAATGCGTTCTTCATCATCTACGACCAAAATACGGCTTGAATAATCAGACATAGGGCACTACTCCTCTCAATCTATATTCTAAACACCCGAATATGAATGTAAACCCGCTATAACGAGGTTGACCCCGACAAGCGTGAACAATACCACAACAAAACCGATTACCGCAAGCCAAGCGGAGCGATGGCCCTGCCAGCCGCGCGATAGGCGGAAATGCAAATATGCACTGTAATACAGCCAAGTAATGAGCGCCCATACTTCCTTCGGATCCCAGCCCCAGAAGCGGCCCCAAGCTATATTGGCCCAGATCATCGCGAATATTAAGGCGCCCAGCGTAAAGATCGGGAAGCCAATAGCAATCGAGCGATAGCTGATTTCATCCAAATCCTCCGGATCGATGCCTTCCATTACGGGGTGAATGACTGCGCCCAGCGGCTTGCGGAATACGAGACGCATCAAGCCATAAAGCAAGGTGCCTGCAATGATGGACCATACGACCGTATTTAGCTTTCGGCCGGAATTCGCGCCCGTCATCCAATATGGAGCTTCGAAGATTGGTTCCTTCATGCCAAGAAACGAATCAAATTTCACAATTTCGCTGTTATAGGGCTTAACGATTGCCGGCAGCGTATAAATGACTGTCTCCGTCGTTGTTGACTCAACGCCCTTTGCGTCAATGTTCGATTTTTCTTGAATAAATTGCGCTTCGTAGCCCATACCGCGGAACGCAAACACGGCTACGATAAAACCTACGATAAGGATAATGGAGTATAACGAAAATTCGACCCAGAACTGCGATCTTTTCGCTTCCTTCGTTTTCCCTTTAAAATCCACTACGCGCAAAAGGTACATAAGTCCAGCAGCAAATCCAACTGCAAAGAAGGCTTCGCCTAGAGCAGCTGTCGTAACATGCACTTTGAGCCAATAGTTGTTGAGAGCCGGTATTAACGGCTGCACCTCCTGTGGAAATACAGATGCGTATGCAACGATAATAACGGTGAGCGGCAATGAGAACATGCCGAGCAATGGTTTTCTATAGATGCTGTAAACGATTGTGAATGCGATCATAATCGCCATACCGAGGAAAGTCATAAATTCATACATATTGCTTGTTGGAATTTGACCGCTTCCTGCCCAGCGGGTGAAGAAGAAGGTCATATGCGATGCTAATCCTAGGCTGGATGTGATGAACGCGATCCGACCCCATCGTTTCTCATGCTGCTTGGGGTCACGATTGCTCCATTTCTTGCCCGCAATCGCGATCACATAAAACATAAATGCAAAACAGTAAAGGAAAAATGCGACGATAAATGCGTCGCTGCTAAAATCGACTAAACTCACGCGTTGTTCCCTCCGTTATCAAGCGACTTCGGATCTACGGTTATCCCTATTTTTTGAAGCGCTCCCGCAACATCTGAACGCATACCGTACCAGTTTTTATTCGTATGTGCGCCTAATGAAAGCTCATTGCCATCAACACGCAGCCATATGCGGCGGTGCTGCCAATACGATCCCATTAACAGGCCGACCATAGAGAAGGCTGCTCCAACCCATACATAAGGCAGCGCTTTATCCATACGGACATTCAAGTAAGTGGATGCTTCGGAAAAGTCTACGTTTTCCATCCCGTCGACCCGGATTTCAATTTTATCCGCAATGCCATGATTAATGGCGTCCTGCGAAAATTTCACCTTGTCCTTCTGCATCGGGAAATACATATACGGCTCGCCGTCTGCCGCGAGTCCCGGTCCTTTAACCGTAAATACAAACGCCGGAGCAATCGGATCACGAGATAAGGTAGTCGGCTCGCCGTTGTCGCCAATCGCAAATTCCATGTAATTGGCATATAAGTCTAGTGTGTATGGTCCAAGCTTATGCTGAAGCGCCGAGTCCTTCATCGGAAGATCAAACGGACCATATTTTTCACCTGTTTGTTTATTTACAAGAACGGGATGAACCGCATTCAAACGAGGTGTCGTATCAAAATCGAATTGGTATAGCTTTAGCCCCTTGTAATCTAGCGGCTCGTTTACGATAATATCGTGACGCTTCACTTCCTTGAGCTCCGGCTTCTTCGATTGATCGCTGCAGTTGCTTACGCATTCATATAATACCGCTTTCGTTTCGAAGAGCTTGGCTCGAGCTGTTCCCTTAAGCTTATCAGGCAATTCCTCATCCTTGTAATACTCAACGGTAAACTTTTCATTTTTGACAAAATAATGAGTATCCGCAATTTGTACGGTGTCGCCATCGGGAACCGTAATGTAGCTATCCATCTGCCAGCTTGGTATGCTTCTAGCCAATATCGCCAGCAGAAACAGGATAAGACCGATATGATTGATATAAGGTCCCCAGCGGCTGAAACGATTCTTCTCGGCAAGAAGCGCCGAGCCGTCGCGATGAATACGATAGCCCTTGCGCTTAAGCTGTGCGCCGAATTTTTCTACCCATTCCTCAGAGTCGCCATCAATCGTATGCTTGTACACCGTTTTTTGGCGATGAATGAACTGCAAATGCTTCCGAATTTGCTGCTTGCTTAGTGCCCGGTAAAGCGGCAGCACCCGATCAAGACTGCAAATAACGAGCGACGTGCCGATCATCACGAGCAAGCCGATAAACCACCAGGTTTCGTAGGTGTGCGACAAGCCGAACAAATAATATAATTTGCCGGGCAAGCCGTAGGTTTCCTCATAATAAACGGATGGATCAAAGTTATTTACAAACGTGTTTTCTTGGGGATATATCGTTCCCAGCATCGCAGTCAAAAATGTGATAACGATCAAGTAAATAGCGATTTTGACGGACGAGAAAAAATTCCAAATTTTATCGATGTAGTTCGGATTGCTCTTTTGCGATCTGCGGGCTACCCCGTCATATCGCATTTCAAGCGGCAGATCCGAAATATCATTGTATTCGAGCGGCTTGCCGCAGCTCTCGCAAAGCACGGTGCCGACTGAGTTTTGATGTCCGCACTCGCATTTTGTGTTTTCAACTACCAACACAGTAAAACCTCCTACATTTGAAGAAGCCGTTCAATCCGTTCGTCAATTTCCACCTCAGTCATACCGCCTACTTTTATTTCCATTATCGAACCGTCCGGTTTTATGAAAAAAGTAGTAGGATATGACTTTAGCCCATAACTGCGTTCTGTTTTGCGGTTCACGTCGCGCAATATGGGATAATTCAAATCAAAGCGGCGAACAAAATTGTTCACGGTTAACGTGTCCTCGCTTAAATTAATCGCCAAGATTACGAGGCCTTGATCTTTCCATTTCGCATATTGTCGTTCAAATTCCGGCATCTCCTTCACGCAAGGCGGACAGAACGTGCCCCAAAAATTGACGACGACAGCTTTACCCTCATAATCGGTTAATTGCTGCGTTTTTCCTTCCAAATCAACAAGCTCAAACACCGGCGGCTTGCTGCCTTCCTTCAGAGGGCCTTTATCATCCGCGGCAAATAAGGTAGATCCTATCGCATATCCGCCAATTATCAAGACAGCAATCAATATGACGATTTGTACCGTCTTGCGCGATTTTCCCATCATTTAATTCACCACCAGCTTCTTTCTATACAGCCACGAATATTACCATTATAACGAAAAGTCGACGGCAATTACTGCCGCCGTCGATTACTTTTTATGAACTTTATGTGTCTTGTTTTGCGCTATTGCCAGCAGCTCTTTGATTTCCTGAGGCGTCAAATGGCGATACTTTCCTCTGCCTAGATTCTCTAGTCCAACCTCGCCAAATCGAATGCGCTTCAGCCTGATTACCTTATGTCCAATCGCTTCAAACATACGGCGAACCTGACGGTTGCGGCCTTCAAAAATCGTAATTGTAATCGTCGCTTCATTACCTTCCGTATCCACATCATGATACTCTACCTCGGCAGGAGCGGTCATGCCATCCTCCAGCTTGATCCCCTTCTGAAGCTGCTCAAGCGCAGTTCCATGAGGAACACCTTTGACGGTAGCGCGATAGGTTTTCGGTACGTGATGGCTCGGATGTGTCAACAAATTGGCGAACTCGCCGTCATTTGTTAGAATGAGAAGTCCTTCCGTATCGTAATCCAATCGACCGACGGGATATACTCTCTCTTTGATGCCTGGCAAGAAATCAGAAACCACTTTGCGTCCTTGCGGGTCTTTGGCGCTTGTGATGACTCCTTTGGACTTGTTAAGCATGAGATAGAGCTTCTTCTCGCTCCGGATCGCTTTGCCGTTAACCGTTATGGCATCGACAGCAGGATCTGCTTTGACGCCAAGCGTCGTAACCTTCTCACCATTAACCTCAACCATGCCGGCCAAAATCATTTCTTCACATTTGCGACGGGATGCAACTCCCGCAGCGGCTAATATCTTCTGTAAACGTTCCAATGCTTTCACCTCAATCTCCATCATAACGATATGAAGAACAAAGTACAAGCTTCACTATCCGAATATGTATAAGCAAATGAAAATCGCGGCAAAAAAACCGACCAAATCCGAAAATAATCCTACTTTTAAAGCATAACGCGTTCGACGAATGCCTATAGCGCCAAAATAAACGGTGAGCACATACAAGGTAGTATCCGTGCTGCCTTGTATGGTTGATGCGATTCTGCCAATCATGGAATCCGGACCGAACGTCTGGATGAGATCGGTCGTGAATGCAAGTGAGCCTGCGCCTGTAAGCGGGCGAAGAATGCCGAGCGGTAACACTTCGCTTGGAATGCCCACATAATCAAATAAAGGCCTGACTGCTGAAAGCATCAAATCTAATGCACCCGATGCGCGGAACATGCTGATGGCGACCATCATGCCAACCAAATGCGGAATAATGTTGATCGCTGTCCCAAAGCCGTCCTTGGCGCCTTCAACAAACGTTTCATATACCGGCACCTTGCGCCTAAGCGCTGCATAAAGCGGAATAAATACAATTATGGCTGGAATCATCCACGCAGATAAGCTTGTGAACATACTATACAACCGGCTCACCTCCAGCAGCAGGGAGTGCCCCCTTCATTTTCGCGGGTCCTGAGAGTGTCGGAGTTATTGGCGGCGGGGGAGATTTTCTTCTGTACCAACGATCGGCAAGTATAGCTGCGGTAGTTGCAACAAATGTTGCTGCCAGCGTCGTGCCGATAATCTCTGCTGGATTAGCTGAACCATAATTCATCCGTATCGCTATAAGCGTGGTCGGAATAATCGTTATACTCGATGTATTAAGTGCTAACAGCGTACACATCGCTGGAGTTGCAGTGGAGGGATCCGGATTCAGCTTTTGCAGCTCTTGCATCGCTTTTATCCCCATTGGCGTGGCTGCATTCCCGAGCCCAAATAAATTAGCGCTCAAATTACTCATGATGTAGCCAATTGCCGGATGATTGCGGGGAACGTCAGGAAACAGCATGCGCACAACCGGCCCCAGCATGCGAGCCAATTTTTGCAGCAATCCAGCGTCCTCCGCAATTCTCATCATCCCCAGCCAAAATACCATAATGCTGATTAAGCCAAAGCTCACGGTGACGCCTGATTTGGCTCCCTCGAAGGCAGCTTGCGTCACCGCATCCATCTTGCCGGTTGCCGCAGCCACAATTACGCTCGCTACGATGAAAAACAACCAAATCCAGTTAACCATCTATGCCGCCTCCCCATTTGCAACATCCCTTTTATTAACATTAAAGCGTCTCCCGCGCTCCTCATGCCCTAATGATCAAATAATGCATCCAATACCTTCGATAAGGACTCAGTCAACTTTCCGCGATCATCCAGCGAAGAAGCTTTTTTAAATTCCTCTAACGATTGCATCGCATTTAAAGATTTTGTCGGCAGCTGAAGCCTGCTGCTAGAGACTTCATACACCGGAACAGCACCAATGCGATTGTCATTCATGTACCACTCCATAATACCCCGCTCGCCTAGCATGTAGCGTGTCGTATCCGCATTGTACAGCACCAATCGCGATTGAATCGCATCAGTCTCATTCTCAGCAACAGGATACTTGAACGATTGGCCAATTGCATAAGGATAACCTGCGATCGATTGGCCTTTAGATGCAATTTCCTGAAGCGGATAATGGCCAAAGCCCCAATCGAGCATTTTTCGATGATCTGACCAATCATCGCTGTCATTGATCGTTACGGCAGCAAGCTGCTGGCCATTCCTTGTTGCCGAGCTTACTAAGCAGCGCAGCGATTTTTTTGTATAGCCCGTCTTTACGCCGTCTGCACCTTCATACATCGTAAGCATTTTATTTTTGTTCGTATAGCTGTACTCCCACTTCTCATGAGGGTTTGGCACCTTTTTCACTTTTGTGCTGACGATTTCTGCGAATACATCATTTTTCAAAGCATAAGCTGTCAGCTTGGCCAAATCATTTGCAGAGGAAAAATGCCCGTCCTCATCAAGTCCATGCGGATTTTTAAATTGCGTTTGTTTCAGGCCAAGAAAGGTCGCCTTTTCATTCATTAAATGAACGAAGCCATCCTCAGAGCCGCCTACATGTTCAGCTATTGCGGTCGCTGCATCGTTGCCGGATCTTAACATAAGACCGTAAAGCATGTTAAGAAGACTCATTTCCTCGCCAAGCTGAAGATAGATCGAGGACCCTTCCTTGCCTACCGCACGCTTGCTTGTTTTCACCATATCCGTCAGCTTCCCATGATCAATAGCCACGATTGCTGTCATTATTTTTGTTAAGCTTGCAATTCTCATCGATGTATCGCCGTTGCTGCTATACAGCAGTCTTCCCGACTCAACATCAATTAGCGCAGAAGCTCTCGCATTCGTATGCAACGGACTGGGATTGGCGCTTGCAGCAGTCATTCGGCTTGTCCCAACCACTAAGATCGCCAATAAACCAATCATGGCAAACCGTTGTAGCTTTTTGAAATACATGTGATAACTTTCCCCTCTCGCAGCGTTAGTAGATAAATCATCTTGTATATTCCAGTATATGCCTGTACACGTTGCTCTAGACGAAATTCAGCTAACTAAAAATGAAAAACTGCCCTCTCGGGCAGTTCTGTCATAAGAGGTGATCGTTTGCTTCTACTCGTCCGCTGATAATAGTGGAATTCGGATCGTTGTATGCTGCTGTGCTTGATGGCTGCTTCATCATCGATTGAAGCTTCTCGAAGACATGCGGAGCAGAATCGATAACCCGCTCGAGCAGATGCGTTTGATTATCGAGCGGAACAATTTTCACTCCGTGAGTGCCTACGACCAAAAACGCGATTGGCGTAATCGATACGCCGCCGCCGCTGCCGCCGCCAAATGGCATCGATACGGAAGCATGCTGCGCATCAGAATTTGCCCCATGCTTATGATCGGCATCATCCAATCGAATGTCGCTGCCCCCTGCCACAAATCCGAAGCCCACCTTAGAGATCGGCATAATAATGCTGCCGTCCGGCGTTTGAACAGGGTCGCCCACGATTGTATTGACGTCAACCATTTCTTTAATATTTTCCATTGCGGTTTGCATTAAGCCTTGAATAGGATGTTCTGCCATGCTTTGACGCCTCCTTTCCATATCCTCATCCGAACTGAAAGCTGCAGCCCGGCAAGAATAGCATAACCGAAGCGGATTTGAGCTATGCATGACCACTCTGTTCGAAAGGCAGATCCGATGTAAATGGGCTGAACAATCAATTTGGGCTCAGCCTTTAGCTTAACCATTTGAGAAAGCACGCCAATAATCGATGTCTTCACTGACCATACCGCACCCGTTGCCATGGCTGTCCACATTGCGTCACCCGTCCCGACTGACGTTGACCAATTCCATTCAATAAGTCTAACCTTCGATAGCGTTTGCCTTACCCAACCCTTTAGATTTCGAGTTATTTCCAATATGTACTTGAATTTATCGATGCCTTTCATGATTTTATCTGCGTCAATATCCTCGTAATACTGCGACCAAGTGTTCTCTGATATGTTCGTTTTTGAAACCTGTTCCTTCAGTTGGACAGAAGTACCGGTAAATTGAATAATAGGCACCTTTAATTTGTATCGGATTATTCCGTATAGTGCTTTTATATTCAACTCAACATCATCATTGTCTCCCAGCCTCCGCAGATGTCCTGCTACAACAACCTGAGAGCTTAGGATAACTATTAAAATGAGCAAAAAAAAGAGACCGGCCGCCGTAATCCAACCGTAAGGGTAACTGAGCACCATCATGCTTCCTCCGTTTCCCTCATATGGGTTGAATATAGTATGACCCGGCGGTCAAATCTCATTCTTTAATTTCTTCAATTGTCATCTGCCGACCGTCTAAACGCTCGAACAGCAGCTGCGTTTGTTCCTCAAGAGCATCGTCCAAATCAACATTCCCTGGCTCTGGGAGCTCCTTGATCGAAGGCAAGCCGAAATAATCTAAAAATGATTTCGTTGTACCGTACAAAATCGGCCGACCGATCTGCTCGGCGCGTCCGACCTCCTCGATCAAATCCTTGGATACGAGCGATTGTATCGCTCTATCGCTCTTCACACCGCGAATTTCTTCGATCGATATTCTTGTAATAGGCTGACGATATGCCACAATGGACAACGTCTCGAGCGCTGCCTGCGAGAGCTGTGAACGGGTTGGCGTATAAGCCATTCTCTCAAAATAAGGCGCATGCTCCAAATGCGTCGTCAGCCGAAAGGATCCGGCGACCTCGGCGATTTGAATGCCGCGTTCCTCGCGCTCCAAGTCACGCTGCAAATCATAAACCAAATCAGAGGCAAGCTCGGCATCCAGCTCCAAAATATCGGCAAGCTGCCGCTTCGTCAGCCCCTCATCGCCTGCCATGAACAGCAGGCCCTCAATAATCGTCTTCAACTTCTGATAATCCAATTTCTGACGACTCTCCTTTCCAGTGAATGACGATGTCGTCAAACAGCTGATGCTGGAAGCAACGAATATGCTTCATCTTCATTAGCTCCAGTATCGCTAGAAAAGTGACCACGATTTCATGCCTGTCCATATTTTCACGGATAAGCTTCGAGAAACGAACCGTTTCAAATTGCTTCAACACAACGACAATATCCCGTATCCGGTCCTTGACCGAAATCTCATCGCGCTGTACCGTCGCAACTACATTTCGCCGTGAGGCTCTGCGAAGCGCCTTTTGGAAGGCAACGATTAAATCCGATAAATGCAAGCCCTCCACCGGATTAACCTTTTCTTCCTTCAAGAAAGGCGACATATCCTCAGGCTCTCTTGAATAGACGAGGCTGCGCTCGAATTCCTTCTCGCGCAGCTGCTCGGCAATTTGTTTGAATTTCCGGTATTCGACGAGCTTCTGGATGAGCTCATCGCGCGGATCCAGTCCGTCATCTGGCCAATCCTCGTAATCATCCTCAAATACCGGAGGCTTAGGGAGAAGCTGCTTGCTTTTTATCGCCAAAAGGGTAGCCGCCATGACCAGAAACTCACTCGTAACCTCAAGCTCCAGCTCCTTCATCGCATGCAAGTAATCCATATATTGAATCGTAATCTCGCTGATAGACACTTCATGGATATCGATCTCGGCCTTGTCGATCAAGTGAAGCAATAGATCAAGCGGTCCCTCAAATGAATCCAGCTTATAAAGCACCGACACTTACATTTCCTCCCGCCTAGCCTTAAACTTTGCTGCTTAGCCTTGCAATTGCTTTGTCAAATTCGCCATTTCAATTGCGCTAGTTGCAGCTTCATAGCCTTTGTTGCCTGCTTTCGTACCGGCACGCTCAATGGCTTGCTCAATCGAATCAACCGTCAGTACGCCGAAAATAGTCGGAATACCTGTTTTTAATGCAATTGCCGCTACGCCTTTAGCTGCTTCGTTGCATACAAAATCAAAATGCGGAGTTGAACCGCGAATGACGGCGCCAAGCGTGATAACAGCGTCATACTTGCCGCTTTCAGCCATTTTTTGCGCGATTAACGGAATTTCGAAAGCTCCTGGTACCCAAGCTACTTCAACTTCGGAATCCTGCGCGCCGTGACGCTTGAACGCATCAAGCGCTCCGCCAAGCAGCTTGCTTGAAATAAACTCATTGAAACGACCAACTACTACTCCATATTTTAAACCTTCTGATACTAAATGTCCCTCATAAATTCGTGTCATTTGTCATCTTCCTTCCGATATTTTAAATGATATAGTCAATATCTTCAAAGCTTAACAAGTGGCCAAGCTTCGTTTTCTTCGTGCGGAGATAACTTTTGTTATCTTCATTTTCGTCCATTTGAATGGGAACACGCTCTACCACCTCGAGTCCGTAACCCTCTAGTCCTTTAATTTTGCGGGGATTATTCGTTAGCAGGCGCATTTGGCGGACACCAAGATCCTTCAAAATTTGCGCTCCTATCCCATACTCGCGCAAATCGGCCGGAAAGCCAAGCTTTAAATTCGCATCAACCGTATCAAGGCCTTGCTCCTGCAGCTCATAGGCTTTTAACTTGTTGATCAAGCCAATGCCTCTTCCCTCTTGCCGCATGTAGAGAAGGACGCCGCTGCCCGCTTCCTCAATCTGCTTTAGCGCGGCTTCAAGCTGCGGACCGCAATCGCAGCGATGCGAATGGAATACATCGCCGGTAAGGCATTCGGAATGTACGCGCACAAGCAGCGGACGCTCAGGATCGATGTCGCCTTTAACGAGTGCGATATGTTCTTTATTGTCCACGATGTTCGTGTAAGCTATTGCGCGGAAGGTGCCAAAATCAGTTGGCAGCTTCACATCAACCGCACGCTCAACGAGCTTTTCCTTTGCATTGCGGTACTGAATCATCTCTTGAATGGTAATCAGCTTCAGATTGTGCTTTTCCTTAAAGACAAGCAAATCCGGCAAGCGAGCCATCGTACCGTCTTCGTTAATGATTTCACATATAGCTGCACCTGGAGCAGAACCGCACATGACTGCAAGATCGATCGCTGCCTCCGTATGACCAGCGCGACGCAGCACGCCGCCCGACCTTGCTATAAGCGGGAAAATGTGTCCCGGCCGGCGGAAATCCGCTGCCTTTGTCGTTGGGTCGACAAGCGCTTTGACCGTTTCCGAACGCTCATACGCCGAAATACCGGTCGTCGTTCCGATATAATCTACCGATACGGTAAAAGCCGTGCCATGGTAATCGGTATTATGCGACACCATAGGAGGCAGATCCAGCTGTTCCGCACGTTCCTGCGTAATCGGAACACATACAAGGCCGCGAGCCTCCGTTATCATGAAATTGATGACTTCCGGCGTTGTTTTATCTGCGAGCGCGATGAGGTCGCCCTCGTTTTCCCGATCCTCGTCATCAACGACTATGATCGGCTTGCCGAGTTTAAGGTCTTCGAGCGCTTCCTCGATTTTATCAAATGTAATTTTATCTGTTTGTTCCATATGAGTTTCCCTCCTTTGTGACAACCAAACCATCGTAAACAACCAAACCTTTGTAAGGCTTCTACCTAACCTTCAAAAGCTTTCTACCAAACCTTTAAAGGCAGGCTTTTAACCAAACCCTTAAAGGCTTTAAAACCAATACCAAACCTTAAAGGCTTTTAACCAAACCTTAAAAGGCTTTAATTCCAAACCTTAAAGGCTTTTCGAACCCGCCCAAACCCTCCCTTCCAAGGGAGGGCCCCAAGGACTGCGTCCTCTGGACACCTGCAAGTGGACTAACGTTGAAGGGAATCAGTCGGTTGTATGCTGCTTTTTCTGTAGGAACGCTACCGTCCCTGCGGGACACGCTTTACTTTTAATTCTACTACCAAGCCTTCAAACATTTTATATAAAACCTTCAAAGGCTTTAATTCCATACCTTCAAAGGCTTTAGTTCCATACCTTCAAAAGCTTTAGTTCCAAACCTTTAAAGGCTTTTCGAACCCGCCCAAACCCTCCCTTCCAAGGGAGGGCCCCAAGGACTGCGTCCTCTGGACACCTGCAAGTGGACTAACGTTGAAGGGAATCAGTCGGTTGTATGCTGCTTTTTCTGTAGGAACGCTACCGTCCCTGCAGGACACGCTTTCTGGTTGAGCGCTTATGTCACTTAAGTGACTTAACACCTGAATAACTTTTGAGTTAATGAGTTGATATGCTGCTAAGTTTACCCTTGGCTCGCTTTCGTCCCTGCGGGACACGCTTTCTGCTTGCTCAAGATATTGGTTACTGGAAAATCTTCATCTAATTAGCTTGTTCATTAGCTTATTTACAGTATAGATGGAACTTCTCCAGCTAATTTGCTTGTTCACTAGCTTTTTTACAGTTTAGATGGAATTTCTCCTTCTAATTCGGGCATTCCACCTGAAACAAGCTAATTTCTTATTATTACATGGAGCTTTTCCTGTTAAATGCATTTGGTTAAGACATTTTCATTAATTAACGTGAGTTTTTACCGTTATGATTAAAGTAGTGACAAAAAATACTCTTTTTTGAATTAACTGCATATCGTCCTTAAAGATGCAAACTCACTCACCATATTATTATAAGAATCCATTTTCCATTAAAAATGATGTGGTGAGCTTGGTGCTTGCTTTTGCAGCTTCAGGCTGCTTGAAATGGAGCAGGTGATCGACGTATTTGCCGATTACATCGCACTCTATATTGACGGAGTCGCCCGCGTGTTTGTGCTGCAGTGCTGTTTCGCCAAGGGTGTGCGGGATGATCGATACGGTAAACGAACCGGAGCCTGTATCAACCACCGTAAGACTTATTCCGTCTATCGTAATGGATCCTTTCGGAATGACGTAACGCAGCATATCAGCATCATCTAGCTGTACTTTGTACACTACTGCATTCGCATCTGTTTCACGATTGAGTATCTTTCCGGTTCCATCGATATGTCCTTGTACGATATGACCGCCAAACCGTCCGCCCGCCTGCATCGCGCGTTCTAAATTCACACGCTCACCGGCACGAAGCTGGTGGAGGTTCGATTTGCGATATGTTTCAGGCATCACATCTGCCGAGAATGAAGACCCGTCAAAGGACGTTACCGTAAGACATACGCCGTTAACCGAAATACTGTCTCCAAGCATGACGCCATTCGTCACATGAGTGGCCCCGATGACAAGGCGCATCGCTTCACCCTGCTTCGTGATCCCTTTCATCTTTCCCACTTCTTCCACTAATCCGGTAAACATGGGGTTCCTCCTCAAACACCTTAATAAACGGGATAACCCGAGACGCAAATGTCTTCGCCGGCCATTTCCACGCTCACATGCTCAAGCTGTATGGCATCTGCCATTTTCTCGATTCCAGCGAAGGTGAAGGTGCCAGGAGCATCTGCTCCTCCGATAATTTTGGCTGCATAGTAGAGTATAATTTTATCGATAAGGCCTGCCTCAAGCATCGCACCGTTTAATTGACCGCCGCCCTCGAGCAGGATCGAGCCGATCTCAAGCTCTCCGAGCTTCTTCATCGCTTCGACTAAATCCACCTTTGGCCCTGTTCCGCAAATGACAACTTCAATACCAGCGGCCTCTAAAGCTTGTCGGTTTTCCCCGTTTGCCTCGCTCGAAGTCAATACGATGGTCCTGATAGACCGATCGGTTACTACGCGTGCATCTAGCGGCAAACGCAGCTTTGAATCTACGATGATGCGTACCGGGTCGATAGCTGGGACGGAAGCGCGTGTATTCAATAAAGGATCGTCCGCAAGCACTGTACCGATTCCGACCATAATCGCTTCATGCTGATGACGAAGGGTATGAACCTGCTCGCGTGCCGCAGCTCCCGTCACCCATCTGCTGTCGCCTGTACGCGATGCAATTTTGCCATCAAGCGTGCTAGCTGTTTTCAAAGTGACGAATGGCAGCCTTGTCGTAATATACTTATTGAACTTTTCGTTCATTTGCTGAGATTGCTGCTCCATGACGCCAACGGTAACATCAATTCCTTCTTCACGCAGCCTGGCGATGCCGCGGCCCGATACCTCGGGATTGGGATCACCGCTGGCGACCACAACCCTCGCCGCTTTCGCAGCGATGATGCGCTCGCAGCAAGGAGGCGTTTTGCCAAAATGACTGCATGGCTCCAGCGTTACATAAACAGTGGCGCCCTCTGCCTCATCTCCTGCCATCTGAAGGGCATGCACCTCAGCATGGCCGGTACCTCGCTTAAGATGCGTTCCGATTCCGATAATGCGACCATTCTTCACGACAACACATCCGACAACAGGATTAATCCCCGTTTGGCCTGAAGCTTTTGACGCCATGTCGAGCGCTAAACCCATATAATATTCATCATTTAACACGTCCATATACAAAAATCACCCCTATCGGCAAACGATCCGACAGGGGTGATGAGTGAGTGATCCGAGAACTACGACAAAACCAATAGGCGTTGTCGGCTTTAATATCCGACTCCATCCTATTCCGCAAAAATTGCGAAAACGGTTTGTAAAATACGCTAAAAAAACAAACCTACTTTGTACGTGAAATAAAACACACATACAAATAAGCTGATATTATAGCTGTCGAAGCATCCCCTTCTCCCATCCAGACTATACTGTCGGTCCCGGATTTGCACCAGGTCCACCGTTCCAATCACCTTTGCATCTCAATAAATCAGAAAACAAAGTTTCTTAGACCGGGTCACGGACTGACGACAAGCACAGAAGTTCGGTTAACCGATCCTCCTGTACCTGCCGATCACCGCCGGTTAGGAATTTCACCCTACCCCGAAGGAAAGCTGCACTTACATAATTATAGTTAGTATCTTATCACTAAATCGTTTCAACTTCAACCTTTTCCATTTTGTCTCCGCCTTTGAAAGCATCAACAAACTCCATACCCTTCGAAACTTTGCCGAATACAGTATGACCGCCATCCAAATGCGGCTGTGGAGCGTAACCGATATAGAATTGGCTGCCGCCAGTGTTACGGCCAGCATGTGCCATAGCTAAAGTGCCGCGTTCATGCTTGTTCGGGTTGATTTCACAATTAATTGTGTAGCCAGGACCGCCTGTACCAGTTCCGTTCGGGCATCCGCCTTGTGCAACGAAACCTGGGATAACACGGTGGAACGTAAGACCATTGTAGAAGCCTTCTTTAGCAAGCTTCTCGAAGTTTGCTACTGTGTTCGGCGCGTCTTGATCGAATAGATCGATTAGAACTTCTCCGCCGTTTGCTAGTGTGATTTTTGCTTGTTTTGCCATTGCTGCATCTACCTTTCTTTTATCCAGATAAGACTACGTTACCAATATCGCCCTTATTTCGCAAGCGGTGATTTTTGCAGTCTTGCCGGAATGACGTCATTGCATACGATATTTTCAAGCGATTCGCGCTTAACAGCAAGGTCAGCCTGACCGTCTTTTACAAAAACGACTGCCGGACGACGGATGCGGTTATAGTTGCTCGCCATTGCATAATTATAAGCACCTGTGCAGAAAACAGCAAGCAGGTCGCCATTTTCGGCTTTAGGCAATTCCAAATCCCAAATCAGCATATCGCCGCTCTCGCAGCATTTGCCGGCAACAGAAACCGTTTCTTCTGCTGCATCATTCGCACGATTTGCAAGCACTGCCTCGTATTTCGATTGATAAAGCGCTGGGCGAGGGTTGTCCGTCATTCCGCCGTCAACAGCGATATATTTGCGAACACCAGGAATGTTCTTGCTCGTACCTACCGTGTACAAAGTCGTTCCTGCATCGCCAACCATGCTGCGGCCTGGCTCAACCCAAATTTCAGGAAGCGGGAACTCGGCATTTGTGAAATTTGTAATAATTGCGCCAGTAATAGCTGCTACATATTCACTGATTGGAAGCGGAGTATCGCCCTCAACATAACGAATGCCGAAGCCGCCGCCAAGATTGATGACTTTAAACGCAAGGCCAAGCTCGTTGCGAATCGAAACCGCGAAATCAGCAACCTTGTCCACAGCCATGCGGAAGCCTTCCACTTCAAAAATTTGCGATCCAATATGGGAGTGAACGCCCAAAATAACAAGGTTTGACAAAGCAAGCGCTTCTTGAATAGCTTGTTTCGCTGCGCCATTGCCAAGGTCAAAGCCGAACTTTGAATCCTGTTGGCCAGTTGAGATGTAATCATGCGTATGTGCTTCTACGCCTGGCGTAATACGAAGCAAAATATTCACTTTCTTGCCCTTGTCGCCTGCAAGTGCATTCAACAGCTGAAGCTCCATGAAATTGTCTACTACGAAGCAGCCGATGCCTGCATCAAGCGCCATGTTGATTTCTTCAGGCGTTTTGTTGTTGCCGTGGAAGTGAATGCGCTCCGCCGGGAAACCGGCTTGCATAGCTGTATACAGCTCGCCGTCGGACACAACATCAAGCGATAGTCCCTCTTGCTCCGCAATCGCACACATTGCCATTACGCTGAACGCTTTGCTTGCGTAAGCGACTTGGAAACGAAGTCCGGAAGCTTTGAAAGCTTCAACATACTCGCTCGCGCGCTGACGTACGAGAGCCTCGTCCACAATATATAGCGGCGTTCCAAACTGTGCTGCCAAATCAGCTACATCGCAGCCGCCAATTTCCAAATGTCCTTGAGTGTTAATTTTACTAGTTCCATGCAGGTACATAATTTCCCCTCAGCTTTCTTCTATCTGCATGCAGATAGAACGGATAGAATTTGCATCAATAGCATCAGTATAACGCAATCTACCCGCGCTGCGAAATGGATAAATCCACATTTCATTTGCATTTTATGAATTTACTCGGTGCTTGGCATCTTATCGCGCTGCTGCGCTCTTAGATTATTTGGACGCGTCCGATTGTACAGCACCGGCTGGCGGATGATAATGCTCCATAGCGCCCTCATGTCAAAGGGGATGAATGGCCACATATATGGACGGTTGAACGAACGCTCCATCGTCAGCATCAGTATTATGGCTGTCGTCGCAATGACGAAGCCGGGCACACTGAAGGCAGACACCGATATGATTAGGACAAGCCGTACGATTCGGTTCGCAAGTCCAAGCTCGTAGCTTGGCGTTGCGAACATGCCGATAGCCGCTACGGCCATGTACAAAATAACCTCATTGACGAAGATGCCTGTCTGCACCGCAATATCGCCGATCAAAATCGCAGCAACCAGCGACATGGCCGTCGCAAGCGAGGTCGGCGTATGCACGGATGCCATCCGAAGCAGGTCGACGCCTATTTCAGCTAGAAGAAACTGTACGACTAACGGCAGCTTGGCTGTTTTATTGGGACCGAGAAATTCAAGAGCAGGCGGCTTTAATTCAGGATGCATAACGAACAGCAGCCAAAGCGGCAGCATGAACAACGAAGCGAATATGCCAATGAATCTTACCCATCTCAAATAAGTACCGATAAATGGGGTTTGACGATTTTCCTCCGCATGCTGCATGAGATCCGCATAAGTGGTCGGAAGAGTCATAACGCTTGGCGAAGTATCAACGAAAACCGCAACATAGCCTTCAAGCAAGTGAGCAGCAACCGTATCGGGCCTCTCCGAATATCGAACCATTGGAAAAGGATTCCATCCTCGCTTTACAGTTGCCTCCTCAAGCTGCTTGTCCGCAAGCGGCAAGCCGTCTATCTTCACCATGGAAATTTTGTCTTTAATCGATTTGAGAAGCTCCTTGTCGACTAAATCATCGATATAAGCGATACACACATCCGTTTGCGTTCTTTCGCCTACTCTTACGATCTCATAACGCAGCTGTGGGTCGCGCAATCGTCTGCGAACAAGTGAAACGTTAACCATCAGCGTCTCTACAAAGCCGTCCCTGCTGCCGCGAACAACCTTCTCAAGCGAAGGCTCCTCGGGTCCCCGTGCCGGGAAAGCCTTCGCGTCTATCATGATGACACATTGTTCACCGTCGATAAAAAAAGCAGTGCCGCCGGACATCACGCCGGTCAGCATGTTGTTCCAATCCTCCTCCTTCGTCGCCTGCGCAGCAGGCACGTACAAATCAAGAAAAGAATGAAAGGCATGAACCGACAGATCCTCAGGCTGCAGATAGGTCAACCGTTTCAGCACTTCTGTCAGTACGGTGTCCTTCACCAATCCGTTCATGCAAAGCATAGCCGTTCGCCGTTCGCCAAACGTCATCTCTCTTACGACTACATCAAAGCTTGTTTTATACCCAATCTCATGTTCCAAACGAGACAGCACTTCATCCAGCTGATCTGGAATCGGCGTTTTTTCCTTTTCCCCAGCTTGATGCGAAGCTGAGCTCCCTATCCTTGGCCTCTTTCTTGCATGTGAGATGGAAGCCTCATCTAGTGCTAACCCCGACTCCTCCTGCTGCTGCTGTTCTCCGGCATTCACTGCGTTAGACGCCACATGGTTATCCTGATCTTCATGACCCTGCTCTGAATGATGATCCTTCATATACCCTCACCTCGTCGTTAATAAGCTACCATTGAAAAACCAGCCAATCGAATAATGAGCCAAGTGTTTTCCCCAGCACCATCGCCATTACGAGCCCAACCATATACGCCGATAGATTCATTCTCTTGGCCAAAATAGGCAGCACGTTCATAACCTCCGTCAATGCGGCGGCCAACATGCCGATGAACATGCCATCAATCAAACCCGCGGCGCTCAATAATAAGCCCGAAGGCAGCATTAATCGCCAATTCATAAAATCAGCGAACGTCCAGTACAACGAGCCGCATATGACAGCAGACTCAAACCATGCAGACAAGCGATATGCATTGGCAACCTGTGCCAGACGCGGAATAAGGTCAAGCACGATAAGCAGAGCTACCAATCCGCTGCCTACCGCAAGCCCGCCCGCCAAGCCTAGCAGCGCTACAAAAACATTTGCTAGCGAATTAATCATGCTTGTTACCGTTTGTCTGGTCGAAATCCGACTTTTTGCGCATTTCATCGGCGATGACGTAGGCATTCACATTTTCCTGATACATATATAGCTCAACCTCAAGCGGGTTCGGCTCCTCATTGAACCGTTTGCGGAATAAGTGATTGAAGAACAATACCATTCCAAGCCCGATTCCGAGCGAATAAGGGATTTGAAACCAAAGCGGATGCTCCGTTCGCTTTCCCGTAATCAGCTCAACAATCCGAATATGAACCTCCTTCATGCTGACATCTGTATGAAAGTTCATAATGGCGAGACCCGCTCCAAAAAACAAAAGCAGCCATGCCAGGATGAGTACCGAAATGCGCGGCTTAACCGGTTTCTCCGCAACCATAACCAGCACCTGAGGATCTCCATAGGCTTCTACTGCCATATCCGGCTCCTGCTGCCGTATGGCTTTGACGATCTGCAACAGATCGATGACGACGCGATTGCCGTCCGCACTCTTGTGCTCGTACAGGACAAGCTCCTTCAGCCGCCTCTCAAGCACATCATCCTCAGCTAGCAGCCTCGCAGCTTGCCCCAGAGTGACCCGTTGATTCGGCTTCGTGTAAATTCGTTTTTTCAAACGCAGATAGAGGACCGAATGCTTGGATGCTGCCATCTGTCAGCTTCCCTTCTGCTTATGCTTTGGTGTTTGTTTCCCTTTTAGTATGAGAAAAGGAGGATTCGGATACTCATGCAAAATGAGGTAAAAAATAGAAAAAAACCAAATCGCCTCAAAGGGCGATTTGGTCTCTAATCGATTGCAATATTTTTTTCTCAAGCCGTGATACTTGCACTTGTGAGATTCCCAGCCTGCTGGCCACCTCGGATTGCGTCTTGTCTCGATAATAACGCAGATATACGATTAACCGCTCGCGCTCACTCAATCCTTCAATGGCTTCAACCAGCGCTAGCTTGTCAAACCACCGATCCTGAGATTCATCCGCTATTTGATCCATCAGTGTGATGGGGTCGCCGTCATTCTCAAACACCGTTTCGTGAATGGATGTCGGAGGCTTATTCGCTTCCTGAGCGAAAACAACATCCTCAGGGGTAATGCCAAGCCGCTCCGCAACCTCGCTAATGGTGGGCAAGCGTCCTAACGTTTTGGAAAGCTCATCCTTCATTTTACGCACCTTATTGGCGGTTTCCTTAAGGGATCTGCTAACCTTCAACGTACCATCATCGCGCAAAAATCGTTGGATTTCCCCAATGATCATCGGTACTGCATAAGTGGAAAACTTCACATCATAGGACAAGTCGAATTTGTCTACTGACTTTAGCAATCCGATGCAGCCGATTTGGAACAAATCCTCGGGCTCATAACCACGATTGATAAATCGCTGCACGACCGACCAGACAAGCCGGATATTGCACTGAACGAGTGTATCCCTTGCAAGCGTATCGCCTGACTGACTTAACGCAATGAGCCGCTTTACTTCTGCGTCATCCAAATATGGCTGGGCCGTCTGCTTTAGATTGACATCCATGAGGTTCAACCCCTATACGCTAATTGTAGAGCGCTTTTTTCGATTCGATTCGTTTCAGCATCGCCACGCGAGTTCCGCCATCTACCATACTTGTAACCTCAAAATGGTCCATAAAATTTTCCATGATCGTAAAGCCCATGCCTGAGCGCTCTAGCTCCGGCTTCGACGTATAGAGCGGCTGCCGCGCCAGCTCAAGATCTTCAATGCCCTTGCCGTTATCCGATACGGTGATGGAGACGGAATCGCCCTCGATTTTCGCCTCGATCGTGACCTTGCAGGAAGAATCGCTTTCATAGCCATGTATGATCGCGTTAGTAACCGCCTCGGACACAGCCGTCTTCAAATCGTTCAGCTCCTCGAGCGTCGGATCAAGCTGTGACACAAATGCAGCGACCGCAATTCGTGCGAAGGCTTCGTTCTCCGATCGGGCGCTGAAGGAAAGCGCCATTTCATTCGATCCGTTCATGACACCACCTCCAAACTGGAAATTGCAGAACGTTCATTCTCGTGAATGGTCAATATTTTGAAAAGGCCCGACATCTCGAATAAGCGATGAACATTCGGATTTACGTCGCAGACGACCATTTTACCGCCCTTGCTCTTTACTTGCTTGTACCTGCCCAGGATAACGCCAAGACCGGAGCTGTCCATAAACTGCAGCTCCTTCAAGCTGAGGATGACATGCTCGCTGCTGCCTCGAAGGAGCGCCTCCTCCATCTTATAGCGCACGACATCGGCTGTATGGTGATCCAGCTCTCCCCTTAGCCTTACGATCAGCACATTGCGGTATTGCTCCAATTCTGCTTGCAGACTCATTATGCTGTTCATCTCCTTCAGGTTTTTTCAAACATAAGAAAGAATAAGCGAAGCCAGTATCCTTTCCTTACATTTTCACCGTGTAACGTACGATGATCAACAGACGATCATAATCAAACGTTTACACTTGCCGAGATAGAACTAGCAATTCTCCGCTCCGGCGACCATTTCCTGCATGCCGACAAAACTAGAAGCATACCGCTAACAGCTGACAAAATACGAGCAAGAAAACAGATGCAAACGCGCTGTATATTGCTCTATGCAAACAATCCTGAGAACGACCGCTTCAGCAATTTCCACCAGCCTGCCCGTTCAACCGAGAGCGGCGCATCTACATCGAACTCCTTCAGCACCTGATCGCCTTGATAGACGACAAGCTTGCCGATAGGCTGACCAATTTGAACAGGCGCCTTTAGGGGACCGTCAATTTTCAGCTCGTAGCGAATATCCTTCGTTTGGCTTCCTTTTTTGAGCAGCACGCTATAAGCATGCTTGGCGACAAGCGGAAGCTCAGGCGCAGTGCCCTTCTCAATTTTGAGCGTACCCATCGATTCGCCTTCTTTGATAATCGAGTGGTTCATGTATTGCGCGAACGTGTAGTCAAACATTTGTGATACTTCAGCATTTCTCGTTTTCGTATCCGGCTCACCCATTACGACGGCGATGACTCGCATGTTATCTCGCTTCGCTGTAGCCGATAAGCAGTATTTCGCTTCACTCGTAAAGCCCGTTTTCAGACCGTCCGCCCCGCTGTAGAAACGCACCAGCTTGTTCGTATTTACGAGCCAAAATGGCTTCTCTGACGTTTTGCGCAAATAATCCTGATACAGCCCTGTATATTTCGTAACTTCCGAATGCTTGAGCAGCTCTCTTGACATCACTGCAATGTCATGTGCCGATGAGAAATGATTGGCTACGGGCAAGCCGTTCGGATTGGAAAACTGCGTGTCGTTCATGCCCAGCTGCTGCGCGCGCTCATTCATCATCGCTACGAATTGCTGCTCCGTGCCTGCCAGCTTCTCTGCCATCGCCACTGAAGCATCGTTGCCTGAAGCGAGCGCAATCCCTTTGATCATATCGTCAACGCTCATCTCTTCTCCCGGTTCAAGGAAGATTTGGGACCCGCCCATTGAAGCAGCATACTCGCTTGTCTGCACTTTATCTTCCAGCTTGATCTTGCCGTCATCAAGCGCCTCCATGATGAGCAGCAGGGTCATAATTTTGGTAATGCTTGCAGGGGGGAGCTTATCATGGCTATTTTTTTCATAAATAACCGTTCCGCTATCTGCATCCATTAAAATGGCGGAACGAGCCGAAGTTGCCAAGTTGGGAGCTGGCGTTTGATTAGGAGCCTGCTTCTGATCGGGAGCAGGTGTTGGCTCCACTGCGGCAAACGCTGCAGCAGGCAGCGCAATCACTAATGCGAGAATAAATAAACATAGCTTGATAGAACGATTTTTCAACTAGATCTCCTCCTGAAAGTTTATTGCGGCATCATTCGCTTATATTTCTCTTTTCAGTGTTGACTCTTAAGTTGGAAATTATTCCATTAGCTAGAGCTAATTGCGCAACAAAAAAATCCGCCCCTTCGTTCGGGACGGATTTCGAATTGCTTATTCATTAATTGTAGCGTGTAATCCCATCTGCCGTAATGACGGAGAGCAATAACGGACGAGGCTCAGGCCGATCCGCACGAATCGTATACGCTAGACGCACTCGTTCAGCAACTTCTTGTGCCGATGCGTTTGCCTCTCGAACATGAAGAAGCGCAAGCGTCTCGCCTGCATCCACTGAATCGCCAACCTTCTTGCGAAGCGTGACGCCAACCGCATAATCAATCGATGCGTCTTTTGTGGCTCTTCCCGCTCCAAGCAGCATGGCTGCAAGACCTAGCTGCTCAGCTTCAATCGCATTTACAAAGCCGGAAGCAGTGGCCGTCACCTCAACGATGGCTGGTGCTTGCGGAAGTTTGGAATAATCCTCGACAACAGCTGCGTCTGCGCCTTGTGCGGCAAGAAATGCTTTGAACTTCGCCAAGGCTGCACCGTTTGCAATCTGATCTCGCAGAAGCTGCTTCGCTTCGTCAACAGTGTCAGATTTCCCGCCTAATACAACCATATGAGCGCCTAAGGTCAAGCAAAGCTCTGTAAGATCGTCTGGCCCATTGCCCTTGAGTGTTTCAATCGATTCCTGAACCTCTAGCGCGTTCCCAATTGCGAAGCCTAAAAGCTGATCCATATCGCTAATGACTGCGGCCGTATTTCGGCCGACTTCAGTTCCAATATTAACCATGGCCTGCGCGAGCTGCTCTGAATGCTCCAGCGTCTTCATAAAGGCGCCGCTGCCCGTTTTGACATCAAGCACGATCGCATCCGCGCCCGCTGCAATCTTCTTACTCATTACAGAGCTTGCAATAAGCGGAATGGACTCTACAGTAGCTGTAACGTCGCGAAGAGCATAGAGCTTCTTATCCGCTGGCGCGAGATTTCCGCTTTGGCCGATAACGGCAAGTCCAATTTCGTTTACTTGGGTCATAAACTTCTCGCGCGAGAGCTCCGTACGGAAGCCTTCGATCGATTCAAGCTTATCGATTGTACCGCCGGTGTGGCCTAAGCCGCGACCGGACATTTTCGCAACGGGGATACCGACTGAAGCCACTAAAGGCGCAAGAATTAACGTCGTTTTGTCGCCTACGCCGCCTGTACTATGTTTATCTACTTTAATTCCGCTGATAGGACCAAGATCAACCTGGTCGCCAGAGTTGGCCATTGCAAGCGTCAGAGCCGCTGTCTCCCTAGGACTCATTCCTTGGAAAAACACAGCCATCGCCCATGCAGACAGCTGATAATCGGGTATATCACCACGAGAGTATCCGTCAATCAAAAATGTTAACTCCGACGCGGTCAGCTCGCCGCCATCTCTCTTCTTCTGTATAAGATCTACCGA
The DNA here is from genome assembly GCF_057221575.1 of Paenibacillus sp. Y660. Taxonomy (NCBI): domain Bacteria; kingdom Bacillati; phylum Bacillota; class Bacilli; order Caryophanales; family Paenibacillaceae; genus Paenibacillus; species Paenibacillus sp. Y660. The sequence continues at coordinate 187,914 of NZ_JBXBBJ010000002.1, forward strand.
CCGCATAGTTCTCTCTCCATTCGCCAAACCGTTATTGATCTGTTTATAACGCACGTCGTTCTCTTTGCACCTGAACAATAATCTCATCAAGCGATTGGCTTAGCACGAGCACGTCCAAATGCTGAAGGCTTTCATTCAACAGAGCTGTTTCAATCATCTTTTTACGCAACTGCTCCATCTGCGTGAGTAATTGCTTGTCCATGTTTTTGTCCACTCCATCTTTCTTTAATCATGGACATTATACGACGAAACGTAAAAAAAACACTGTCATATTGAGTCGACGCAAATATTACAATTGTGTTACAAAAAACATTACACAGCAGCAATTAATGAGGTAACTAGTCCCAAAAATTGGGACTTGACGCGTTCCGTCGTTTCCATAACTTCAGCATGCGACAACGGTTGATCCAAAATACCCGCGGCCATATTGCTAATACAGGAAATGCCAACAACTTCGATTCCCGAATGACGAGCTGCTATTACTTCGGCAACAGTCGACATTCCGACAGCATCGGCGCCAATTACTCTCAGCATTCGAATTTCTGCAGGTGTCTCATATGTTGGTCCAAGCAGACCCGCATATACGCCTTCACGAAGCGTAATTCCTTGTGCTTCTGCAATATCGCGAGCGATGGCGCGAAGACGCTTGCTGTAAGCTTCCGACATATCGGGGAATCGCACGCCAAGCTCATTGTCGTTTGGACCAATCAGCGGATTTTTACCGGTCATATTCAGATGATCGGAGATCAGCATCAAATTGCCCGCTTCATAATCGGTATTCACGCCGCCAGCTGCGTTTGTAACTAGCAATGTTTTTACGCCCAGCGCCTTCATCACGCGAACCGGAAATGCAGTCAGCTCCGGACCATAGCCTTCATACATATGAAAACGTCCGCGCATCAGGATGACCGTTTTGCCCGATAATGTTCCGATCAGCAGCTCACCTGCGTGGCCTTCGACCGTAGAGATGGGAAAGTGCGGAATGTCATGATACTGAATCGTAACCGCATTTTCCAAATAATCTCCCAGTACACCTAGTCCCGAACCCATAATCAATCCGATTTCCGGTCTTTGCTCCGTTTGTGACTCAATAAATTTTGCCGCTTCTTTAATATAAGCTGCTGTTAGTCCTGCTGCTGTTATCGTACTCATCGTAATTCCTCCTAAAGTGAACTAATAAACGTAATTTAATCTTATGAAAGACTGCTCTTCATTAAAGCTCAGACAGAAAGCTTGTACCATTCGGAGGCGCTTGAATCCCGAAATTATCGGCGATTGTCGCTCCAAGATCAGAGAAGGTCGAACGTGTGCTCAGCTGTCTAGGCTGCTTAAATGATGGGCTATACAATAAAATAGGGACATATTCACGGGTATGATCAGTTCCAGGATGAACGGGATCATTCCCGTGATCTGCGGTAATAATCAACAAGTCCCTCTCGCCAAGCTGTCGCTCCAAATCGGGAACAGCACGATCAAACTCCTCCAATGCAGCTGCATAGCCTACAGGATCACGGCGGTGGCCGTAGAGTGAATCAAACTCGACGAGATTAGTGAACAACAATCCTTTAAATGGCTGCTTTAGCTGCTCAAGCGTTTTTTCGATACCGTCTGCGTTGCTTTTTGTAGGCAAGGAGGCTGTAATTCCTTCTCCATCGAATATATCGTTGATTTTTCCTACAGCAATCGAATCAAAGCCTGCGTCCTTCAATGCATTCAAGACGGTTGGCTGAGGCGGCTTCACCGCATAATCATGACGATTCGGCGTACGCTTGAAATCGCCTGGCTGGCCGAGATACGGCCGTGCAATAACGCGGCCTACGGTAAATCGCTCATCCATCGTAAGCTCTCTCGCAATTTCACAAGCACGGTACAGCTCCTCAAGCGGAATAACATCCTCATGCGCCGCGATTTGAAATACGCTATCTGCGGACGTATAAACGATCCATGCGCCTGTTTCCATTTGCTCTGCTCCGAGCTCATCCAAAATGTCGGTGCCGCTAGCGGGCTTATTGCCGATTACTTTGCGGCCTGTACGCTCTTCGAATGGACCGAGAAGCTCTGGCGGGAAGCCCTCGGGAAACGTTTGGAACGGTACGGTCAGCTCCAAACCCATCAGCTCCCAATGGCCCGTCATTGTATCCTTGCCAACGGATACCTCGGCCATTTTACCATAATAAGCTGCTGGAGCTTCCTTAGGCGGCTGCCAATCATGAATAGCCGCTATACGATCAAGACCCCATCTTCGCAAATGGGGAAGCTTTGTTCCAGGCACTCTCTCCACAATATGTCCAAGCGTGTGCGAGCCTGCATCACCAAATGCTGCTGCATCAGGCAGCTCGCCTATTCCAACGCTGTCCAAGACGATAACGGCAATACGATCAAATTTCATATGTATAACTCCCTCCTTTAGCATTGGATGCGCCTCGTATGCCGATCAGGCACGCGGATGCGCGCGGTTGTAAGCTTCCTTCATGCGCGTTTTGGGAACCTGTGTATATTTGAGCGTTGTCGAAATGTCCGCATGCCCAAGCAGCTCCTGAACGGCACGAATATCCGCGCCATTATCCAATAAATGCGCCGCAACCGAATGCCTAAGCGTGTGAGGCGTAATCTCCTCAGCAATCCCGGCTTCCTTTGCGTACTTCTTTATCGTCTTCCAAAATCCTTGCCTTGTCAATCGCGTCCCCAAATGATTTAGAAATAACGCCGATTGCGACTCTCTGAGCGTCATCAATTCATCTCTGCCCGAATGCAAATAATCTGTCAATGCTTCTGCAGCAAGCCGCCCGAAAGGAACGAGCCTTTCCTTCTGATTAGATCCGATGCATTGCACAAAACCCAGCTGCATATTGATATGTTCCACATTAAGCGATACTAGCTCCGTAACTCGTATGCCTGTAGCATAAATAAGCTCCAGCATCGCTCTATCTCGCTTGCCGGCAGCATTTTCAATGTTTGGCATTTCAAGCAGCGTGCTTGTGGCATCGACGCTCAATATGCTTGGCGGCTTCTTCTCTTGTTTCGGCGCTTCCATATAAATAGAAGGATTATTCGCAATAATCCCTTCTGTTAGCAAATAGTGAAATAAGGCACGAACAGAAACGATATGACGCGACAGCGTTGCAGCCTTCCTTCCCTGTTCCTTCAAGTGCAGCATATACCTTGAAATATGATGCCTTTGCACTTCGGCAAACTCCGATTGGCCATGATCTTGCATATATAGGATGAATTGATTTAAGTCCCTTTCGTACGATGAAAGTGTATTTGCCGACAACCCTCGTTCCAAGCGTAAATATTGAATATAACGAATTAAATGAGCTTTCATTGGACTTCCTTTCACATTTGACACGTTTCTGACTGGCTTATCTACAAAACCATTCAACATTCGACGCTAAAAATCCTGCTTGCACCCATTTTCTGTGCAGTCTGCATCATGCAAGCGCTACTCTCCGTACCAGTAAAACCAGCGCAATCGATCAGCAGCATTTTTGCTGTCAGGCGAATTTGGATCGGTAACAAAAACTTTTAGGGCAGCACCTTTAGGCTCCCTATAAGGATGGATTGGAGATATGGCATCAGCTAGCCAGCGATAGCCGCCTGTAACGACAAGCAGCAATACGGTAAAAACAACAATAAAAACGATGCGGCTCGTCCATCTCCGAATCGAGAAAACCATACAAACCAGCCTCCTTATGATGTCAATACGATTGTCCATCCGTATCACCATATGAGGAGGCTTATCCGAATATGCCATCAACTCTGAAGACTGTCTTAAGATACACTGTTCAACCATATCTCAAGCGATGTGTATGGCAATTGCACAGCGCTCGCGACCGGCTCGTAGGTCACGTTGCCAGCATGCGTATTGACTCCTTTTTGCAAAGGGATGCTTTTGCGTACAGCTTCCATGCCATGATTGGCCAGCTCTAATGCATAAGGAATCGTAACATTGGTTAACGCGAATGTTGAGGTGCGCGGCACGGCACCTGGAATATTGGCTACTGCATAGTGAACGACTCCGTGCTTCACATAGATCGGGTCTGTATGGGTAGTCGGACGGTCTACGGTAGCGATTGAACCGCCTTGATCAACGGCAACGTCTACGATGACCGATCCTTTCTTCATATTTTGCACCATTTGCTCTGTCACCAAATGAGGGGCTCGCGCGCCTGGTATGAGAACAGCTCCGATCAGCAAATCCGCTCTGGAGACGGCTTCGGCTATGTGATAAGGACTTGACATTAGCGTCCGGACTCTTCCTCCGAAAATATCATCCAAATACCTCATACGATCCGCGCTTCTCTCTAATATGATGACATTGGCTCCCATGCCAAGCGCAATTTTTGCCGCATTCGTACCGACTATGCCCCCGCCAATAATAACAACCTCCGCAGGCGGAACGCCCGGCACACCGCCAAGCAGGACACCTCTTCCACCTTTAAACGCTTCTAGAAATTGTGAGCCTACCTGTACAGACATTCTGCCCGCAACCTCGCTCATCGGGGTAAGCAGCGGCAGACTCCCATTTGCGAGTTGAATCGTTTCGTAAGCAATGCCTGTTACTCCTTTATCAACCAAGGCCTTCGTCAAATCAGGCGCTGCTGCCAAATGCAGATACGTAAACAGCAGCAAGCCTTCGCGAAAATAGCCAAACTCCTCGGAAAGCGGCTCCTTAACCTTCATAATCATTTCCGCCCTAGCCCATACCTCTGCAGCCGTGCTGATTAGCTCAGCACCCTCGCGCTCATAATCACTATCCTCGAAGCCGCTCCCGTTCCCTGCTCCCGACTCAACGAGCACCTTATGGCCTGCCGCTGCCAGCATCGTAACACCTGCAGGGGTTAAAGCAACGCGGTATTCGCTTTGTTTAATTTCCTTCGGCACTCCTACGATCATGACCATTTCCTCCTCCATCGCATTTTTCGCTTTCGCTCACTAATATTCTCTTTCTATGTTGTATGAACGATCGCCTTGGAATGATCGTCCTTTTTTGTATCTTTTTGCGGAGAAAAACAACTCCATTGCAGCCATCCTTTTTATGGTTTGTTATATTTCAAAAAATATGTGCGATTCTGGCTATCACCCATACGGAAACGCAGTTTCTGCCATAAACTGGTTAAGGAAAATGCCGGAATAGGGGGTTCTTTGTCCATTGTCTAATCTTAGAGCCATATTAAAAAGTTGTGCGACATGCAAACCTTCTAAGCATACTTATCGAAAGCTCATTACGTTTCGCTCAGCGAATGCCTATAAGCGCTGCCTAAAGCAACTGAATGCAATTGGAATCAAACCATTCAAAACCGTTTCACGCAGCCGGATCATTGGTTGCCATTTTCATAAGAGCCTTTCATGGCAAGCCTTAGCGAGCCATCCTGAGGTCAAGCTAATAGAAAAAGACTTCAAAATCCGCGCTCATGGCGCATTGCGAAGCAAGCCTGTCAAGCTGGGCGGCATGTCGATCCCATTGCTGATGCCCGCAGCGTCGCCTGCCTATGTTACTTGGAATATAAGACGCGTTAAAGCGCCTGAAGCGTGGGCAACTGCGAGAGGCAAATCAATAAAAGTCGCCATCATCGATTCCGGGATCGCCAATCATCCGGATTTGCAAATAGCAGGAGGAATCAACACCATTAACGGGGGCTCATACGCGGATGATAATGGACATGGTACCCATGTAGCGGGAATCATAGCTGCTGCTGGCAAAGGAGGAAAAGTAATAGGCACTGCCCCAGAGGTAAATTTGTATGCGGTCAAAGCGTTGGATCAATACGGAGATGGATTTGTATCTGACATTATCGATGGCATCAACTGGTGCATCACAAACCGAATGCATGTCATAAACATGAGCTTTGGCATTCTCGACTCGAATAGCAGCGGTACTTTGCATGAAGCAATCAAGCGTGCAGCAAAGCAAGGCATAGTCTTAGTTGCCTCAGCCGGTAATTCCGGAAAATCATGCAAGCAAATAGATGTTCCAGCTTCATTTAAGGAGACAATCGCCGTTGCCGCTTCCACTAAAGCGAATAAAGTGACTGACTTTAGCAGCAGAGGCAAAGGAATAGGACTTACAGCACCAGGTGATCGTATTTTGTCTACATGGTTGAACGGTAAGTATGAGAGGCTCTCCGGTACAAGCATGGCAGCTCCGCATGTTGCAGGCGGTGTCGCCTTGCTGCTGGCAGCAAAATCAGGCTTAAGCGCAAGAGCGGTCAAAAGAAGGCTGAAGTCGCGGGCGCTCAAGCTGAAAAAATTCAAATCACGAGCGCAAGGTGCAGGTCTGATGCAGTTGGATCACATTTTTAAAGCCAAATAGTATCTTATAAAATGCCAAAACGGCTTTGCCGTCCAGTTATGCTGGGCAGCCAAGCCGTTTAAGATTGATTTTCAGTTGGTGGGTTTGCGATATCGTTCTTCTCTTTGCAGCGGCGACAAATGCCTTGGAAATCAAGGCGATGATCGACTACAAAAAATCCATATTCCTGCTCTAGCCGCTCTTCTAAGGGCAAAAGCCAGTCTTCCTTGATCTCATCCATCGATCCGCATTGCACACATATTAAGTGATGATGATGATGCTTGTTGCTGTCCGTACGCAAATCGTAACGTGCTACACCGTCGCCGAAATTCAATTTTTCGACAACATGCATTTCACTTAGCAATTCCAATGTCCGATAAACCGTTGCAAGTCCGATTTCTGGAGCTTTATCCTTAACTAGCATAAATACATCTTCTGCGCTCAGGTGGTCGTCTTCATTCTCTAGCAAAACACGTACCGTTGCTTCCCGCTGCGGGGTTAATTTGTAGCCCTGCGACTGCAACTGTTGTTTAATCTTCTCAATCCGGGCTTCCATGATTTCCCCCCTACCACATGTCTGCGCCTTTTTCAGGAAACGTTTGCTTTCATTATAGGTGTTAACCTGTAATAAAGTCAAACATTTTGGTGTCATATTGTGGCGTTAGCAGACGAAAGAAGAGGGGAAACCCAAGCGATTAGAGACGGCGAAATATAAGCTTCAAACAGCGCTGCGCCTGCAAAAAGAATCAGCATCAGCATGGCGGTCGACGTGAAGGAACCAAGCTGAGGAGCTAGCTCTCCTGTCTGCCGAAGCAGCCTGTTTTTGATCACAAAAATGGAGAAGGAAATGGCAGCAGCACTCGCTATGATCATCGCTGGTACTGCTATGATGTTTTGAGGTGCGATAGACACCAGCGAGAAAAGCACTCCCTTCCATGCATATTGATTGATCAGCGTTCCTACTGAAAAGCCGACCAACGCTCCCTTTAAGAAATTAAGCGCAAGCACCCCCGGTATTCCAACTACCGTAATGCCAAGCAGCCATAAAACGAGCAGCCATTTGCTATGGAAAAAAAACCGCTCCCAGAACGAATGCGCTTCTCCAGTGCCAATTCCCTCGCTCATCAGCTGAACATATTGATCCACGTCCAGTGCGAGCTCCTGCTGCTGCTCAAGCGTAAGAGCGTTGACCATGAGTGCCCCGAATATGGCGCCCACCACAAACAATACTGAGACGAATACATATAGCGATAATTGATTTTTGATCATCGTCACCGATCCTTTCAGTTGCTGCAACCCTGTAACCCTTGATTGAAGGGTTTCTACCTTGCCTTCAAAGGGTTTTATTTTAATGGCAACTTCTTTAAAGCTACTTTCTTCAAACAATAACCTCTGAACCCTAGACCCTTAAGGGATTTTCGAACCCGCCCAAACCCTCCCTTCCAAGGGAGGGCCCCAAGGGTTGCACCCTCTGGACACCCGCAACTGGACTAACGTAACAGGAATGGAGATGGTTGTGAGGAGGATATTGTTTAGGAGCGCTTTCGTCCCTTCGGGACACGCTGGAAGTCTGTGCTCCCGGGTTACCTCCTAAATATCCGAGAAACGTTGGCTTTCTAGAGTCGGTAATTGTTTAGTTTGTGTCGGAGCGCTTTCGTCCCTTCAGGACACGCTGGAAGCCTGCGCTCCCGGGTTACCTCCTAAATATCCGGGAAACGTTGGTGTTCTAGCTTCGGTACTGATATGACCGCGAATAGCTCTTCGGACTGACAAATTGATCCAATAATTAGATTTATTTATCAAGGATGTTTGAATGGTGACAATATAGGTTTAAAAATGAGATCAATACAAATAAGAATTATCTAAATTGATCAACTCAATAAGTTGGATTATTTATCCAGAGAATAGTGAGTGGCGCTTCCATAATTAGGGTTGTCTTACTCTTGTATTGTATGAGGGGTTTCAATGAGGTATGACGGGTATGTTGAGGAAGACAGGGCCGGCTAAAGCCGACCTGTCAGAATATAAAGTTTCCATGCGTAGACAGCTAGAATGGTTTTGGCATCGCTGATACGGCCTTCCTGTATGTAGGCTTCAGCCTGCTCTAAGGTAATCGCTTCCACCTTCAGATCCTCATCCTCATCTGGATTCTGGACGCCTTGCTCGACCTTGTCGGTGAAATAGATGTAGAGCTTCTCGTCGGCAAAACCAGGTGAGGTATAGAATGCGCTAAGAAGCTTCAGATCGTTTGAACGATAACCTGTCTCTTCCTCCAGCTCGCGAGCTGCTGCGGTGAGCGGGTCTTCGCCGGGATCAAGCTTGCCTGCCGGAATTTCAATTTGAAATTTTTCGAGCGGCTTGCGGAATTGCTCAACGACAAGCAGCTTGCCATCTAGCAATGCCATAACTGCAGCTGCACCCGGATGCTTCACTATTTCTCTAGTAGCGGTTCTACCATCTGCCAGAGCAACCGTGTCTACCTGCAGCGTTATCATTTTACCTTCAAAAATCGGTTCGGTCTTAATGGTTTCCTCACGCCATAGCGCAGCTGGTTGTTGTTCTTCCAATCTTGATCGCTCCTTTTAATATTGCATGTATACACTCGCATAACTTGTCCTGCACCTGCATAACTATCATTATATCAAAACGACAGGGGCGAATAATATGAAACAATATGTTGCGGTTAATCATTTGCGTTTAGTAGGAAAAGGCTGGGAAATTCGTCATCAGCTGCGCAAGCTGTCTGCTTCTTCCCTTTCCAGAACACCAATGTCCGAATATACAAACGTCATCAGCGTCCGCCGACTTCCCCTGGATAAAACGAATTAATCGCGTGCACATAATCGTCAATATTTAGACAAAAAACCCTCCATCCACCTTCAGCTTAAGCTGAGCGCTCGGATTGAAGGGCTTTCTGTCATGCAGCGGCATTTCATGCCGTCACAGCATCGACTTGTTACTCTACTGTCGCCGCTTGTTTGATGATTTCAACGACGAGCTCGGTCGTTTTAACCAGATCCTCAACTTTTATCTGTTCTTTGGTCGTATGAATATGCTCATAGCCAACAGCCAAATTGACGGTAGGAATGCCTAAGCCGTTAAAAATATTCGCATCGCTGCCGCCGCCGGAATGGAATGTGCGAGGCGTGCGACCGATCGCGACGATCGCTTTTTTCGCCAGCTGTACGACGTGATCCTCATCGTCATACTGATAGGCTGGGTAAATAACTTCGCTTTCCAGCTCGCCGCGTGCTCCAAATTCCTCTGCTGCGCTTTCCACTGCCTTGCGCATCGCCTCGATTTGACTGTCCAGCTTATGCTGAACGATACTTCTTGCTTCTGCATCCAGCTTCACAAAATCGCAAACGATATTGGTGGCGCCGCCGCCCTCGAACCGGCCGATATTGGCAGTCGTTTCATTATCAATGCGTCCAAGCGGCATTCTCGCGATCGCTTTGGCTGCTACCTGAATCGCACTAATGCCATCCTCCGGATTGACGCCTGCATGCGCGGAACGACCGTACATTTTGATCGATACCTTCGCTTGCGTTGGTGCTGCTACCGCAATATCGCCGATCGCTCCGTTTGAATCCAGCGCATAGCCGAATTCCGCCTCCAGCTTCGACGCATCAAGCGATCGCGCCCCAAGAAGACCCGATTCCTCGCCAACCGTGATGACGAATTGGATGCGTCCATGCGGAATAGATTGCTCCTTAACGACACGTATTGCTTCAAAAATAGCTGAAATCCCTGCTTTGTCGTCGGCGCCAAGAATAGTCGTGCCGTCGCTTCTAATATAGCCGTCCGCATCAAGCTGCGGCTTAATGCCAACGCCTGGCGTTACGGTGTCCATATGGCAAGTAAAAAAAATCGTCGGCGCTGCAGCGTCCGCACCCTCTGCTTCCCAAATGGCAAACAGATTGCCTGCTCCATGCCCCGTCTTAGCTGCGGCATCATCCTCGCTGATTTCCAAGCCAAGCGCTTCGAATTTTTGCTTTAGCACACGGCTAATTTCCTGCTCATGCTTCGTTTCGCTATCTATCTTCACCAATTCCATAAATTCATTTACTAAACGATCTTTTTCAATCATTACGTTTCCTCCGTACATTACTTTCGTATACAATAGAATAAATGACAAGCTCTAATTGAGCTGTGATGTTCCAAATCATGAAAGGGGTTTTCCTTATGCGCAGACAACGATTGATTCGAATTGTTGCCATTTTACTCGTATCCGCACTTGTTTTATCGTCATTGGTGGCTGGACTTGGTTCGCTCTTTCTATACTAGGTCCGTCTCACACTTAAATTCTTTCACAAAATGAGGGAGCAGTTCTTTAGCCGCTTCCTCAACCGATAGCTCGAGCCCTGTCAAATCATTAAAGGAGGTCACGCCGAATTGCTGAATGCCGCAAGGTACAATTCCGCTAAAGCCTTCCGCAGCTATCCCTGATTTGATGTTAAGCGCAAATCCATGACTTGTTATAAAGCCCCGGCGTTGCCGGGCTTTATTAAATTTCACCCCGATGGCTGCAATCTTCAGATCGCCTGCCCATACTCCAGTATATTCTGGTTTTCTGCCCGCTTCTATCCCATACTCGGCTAGCCAATTAATAATGACTTGCTCCAAGCTGCGCAAATAAGCATGCAAATCAAGTCCCTCCGCTTCCAGATAAAGCAGCGGATAGCCCACGAGCTGCCCCGGTCCATGATAGGTAATATCACCGCCGCGGTCGATTTGGAACAAAGTAATGCCACGTTCCTTAAGCTCCGCTTCATCCAACAGCAAATGCTCAGGATGCTTGTCAGAGCCCATCGTATAAGTAGGCGGATGCTGAAGAAGGAGAAGCGACTGCATGCGCTCCTCCTGATCAATCTGCTTTACATATGCTTTTTGCAGCTCCCACGCCTGCGCGTAGTCGAGCATGCCTATATAGTGGGCATCCAGCCGTCTTAAGCCATTTGCGTTAGCCGCTTCAGCCATGATGGTGTTCCCCTTTTCTAATACAATTTGCTTTCCAGATTAAAGCTCTCCAAATTATCCTTCACACGCTGCAAGAAACGTCCGCATATAACGCCGTCCAAAATCCGGTGATCAAGCGATAGGCATAAATTCGCCATCGAGCGAACAGCGATCATGTCGTTAATAACAACGGGACGCTTCACGATGGATTCAAATGTGAGAATAGCTGCTTGCGGGTAGTTAATAATCGGATACGACAAAATCGAACCAAAGGACCCGGTATTGTTGACAGTGAAGGTTCCGCCCTGCATATCGGACAGCGTCAGCTTGCCTTCTCTTGTCTTGCGGGCAAGCTCTTCGATTTCTTTGGCAAGACCGGCAACGTTTTTGTGGTCGGCGTTCTTGATGACAGGTGTATGGACTGAGTCTTCCGTACCGACGGCAAGCGCGATGTTAATATCCCGCTTCACGATAATTTTATCAACCGCCCACATGGAATTCATAATCGGCACATCTTTGATCGCATTGACGACTGCTTTGAGCAGGAAGGCCAGATAGGTCAAATTGATGCCTTCGCGCTTCATGAAATCATCCTTAAGCTTGTTGCGAAGTAGAACTAGATTCGTTACATCCACTTCAATCATCGTCCATGCATGCGGAATTTCACTAACGCTCTGCCTCATATTGCGGGCAATTGTATTCCGAATTGGCGTTACATCAATAAAGCTGTCTCCTCGGCCGGCTCCTGTAGCGCCTTCCACCTCGATTTTTGGAAATCTAGGCGTTTCGGTCAAATGAAGACCGGAGGAACGAACCTGCGCAGCCGCATCAACCTTGTGAGCCGCTGGTGCTGCCGCGTTGCCGCCAGACGTGATGCCAGCTTTAGCCGCACCTGATGCAACGTAAGCGAGCACGTCCTTGCGTGTAATGCGTCCGCCAAGCCCTGTTCCCGGAACATCGGTCAAGCGAATCGCATGCTCTGCTGCTAGCTGCTGTACGGCCGGCGAGAAACGATTGCGCATAGGAGCGTCTTCCGATTCGACCTCGACTGCCGGTGCTGCAGCTGCTGCTGACGGGGTTTTTGCCGTTGCGTCTGCGGAAGGCGCAGCCGAGCCTTCGACTTCGATGATGCAGACTGGCGTGCCAACTGGAACGGTCTCACCATTGCCAACTAAAATTTGCACTAGCTTGCCTGCTACCGTTGATGGCAATTCCGCATTAACTTTATCCGTAATAATTTCACAGACAGGCTCGTAAATATCAACCCAATCACCTGGCTGCTTCAGCCATTTTTCTATTGTGGCCGATACGAGCGATTCCGCAAGCTGCGGCACGACGATTTCCGTCATTGTTTTCATAGATCACATCTCCCTACTGGCCCAAGGCGTAAACGGCTACCGCCGTCCTCTGGCGGCGCAGCATACGTTTCGCGGTAAATATAAGCCTCGTATAAAATCAACTCTTATACTTTCTTATATTCTAATAAAGTGCTAATTGCCGCATGGCTTCTTTCACTTTTTCTTTGTTTAGCATAAAAAATTTCTCGCCTGGCGGGTTAATCGGCATTGCCGGTACATCCGGCCCGCAAAGACGCATGATCGGTGCATCAAGCTCATAAAGCAGCTCTTCTGCAATAATTGCCGACACTTCGGCGCCTACGCCGCCCGTCTTATTGTCCTCATGGATAATAAGCACCTTTCCCGTTTTGCGAACAGCTTCAAGAATACCCTCTTTATCAAGCGGTTGAAGCGTCCGCAAGTCGAGAATATGCGTGCTAATGCCCTCACCTGCAAGCTCGGCAGCAGCCTGCTCGACAAAATGCAGCGGAAGGCTATAGCTGATAACGGTAATGTCTTCGCCCTCGCGCAGAACGTTCGCAACGCCGATCGGAACGATATAATCATCATCCGGAACTTCGCCCGTAACGAGCTTATAGCATTTTTTATTTTCAAAATAAAGGACAGGATCTGGATCGCGAACGGCCGCCTTGAGCAAGCCCTTCGCGTCGTAAGCCCGGTATGGAGCAACGATCTTTACGCCTGGCGTGCCGAAAAAAACGGATTCCGGACATTGCGAATGATATAAACCGCCAAATACACCGCCGCCGATTGGAGCGCGGATAACGAGTGGACAAGTCCAGTCATTGTTCGAGCGGTAACGAATCTTGGCAGCTTCGCTGATGATTTGATTGGTCGCCGGGAACATAAAGTCGGAATATTGCATTTCTGCGATCGGTTTCATGCCATACATTGCTGCACCAATCGCTACGCCGGCAATTGCAGACTCCGCAAGGGGCGTATCAAGTACGCGCGACTCGCCGAATTGTTCCTGCAGACCCTTCGTTGTCGTGAAGACGCCGCCTTTGAGACCTACGTCCTCGCCAAGCACAAAAACGTCCTCGTCCCGTTCCATTTCTTCCTTCATCGCCTTGCGAATAGCATCAATATATTCGATTACCGCCATTATTCCGTTCCTCCTTGCTCAGCATCATCCGCATATACGTGCAGCAATGTTGATTCCGGCGTCGGGAATGGCGCTTTATCGCCATATTCGGTAGCCTCGTCAAGCAGCTTGCGTATTTTAGCTTGCAGCTCCACTTCGAGCTCTTCGGACCATATACCGCAATCGATCAGGTACTGCTTATATTTAGGTATGCCGTCTTTCGCACGATTGAGATCAACCTCTTCCTTCGTACGATAAGCGAGATCGTTATCGGATGTCGAGTGAGGCGAAATGCGGTACATTAGCGCTTCAATAAGCGTTGGACCATCGCCTGCGATTGCGCGCTCGCGCGCTTCCTTTACCACTCGGAACACTTCAAGCGCATCGTTGCCGTCTACCTGATAGCCAGGAAAGCCATAGCCTTGCGCACGATCAGCGACCGTACCTCCTAATTGCTTGTGAATAGGCACGGAAATTGCATATTGATTGTTTTCACACATAAAAATGACTGGCAGCTTATGTACGCCCGCAAAGTTGCAGCCCTCATGGAAGTCTCCCTGATTGCTCGATCCTTCTCCGAACGTGACAAAGCTGACTAGCGGCTTATTTTTCATTCGCGCCGCAAGCGCAATGCCAACCGCATGTGGAACCTGCGTCGTTACCGGGCTTGAGCCCGTAACGATCCGAAGCTTCTTCGAGCCGAAATGGCCCGGCATTTGGCGTCCGCCCGAATTCGGGTCCTCCGCCTTCGCGAACACCGACAACAGCAAGTCGCGCAGCGTCATGCCTACTGAGAGCACAAAGCCGTAGTCCCGATAATAAGGCAGGAAATAATCGTTATCGCGATCAAGCGCATAAGCTGCCGCTACCTGAGCGACCTCTTGGCCCACACCGGAGACGTGGAAGTTGATTTTGCCAGCACGCTGCAGAAGCAGCATACGCTCGTCAAACTTGCGTGCAGTCACCATTGTTGCATACATATCGATTGCTTGCTCGTTGCTAAGCCCGAGTTCCAAATGACGAACATTTTGCCCAGTAGAAGCAGGTTGGGTCACAAGGTGTTCCTCCTTTTTTTAAGCATGATTATAACCTGGTACTAAGACTTGATCATATACATTATAACTCCATTTGTTCCAAAAAGAAAACTCTCTTGCTCAGAACGAAATGGCTTTGCCGTCAACAGCCAGCATTGCTTCTCCGAGCGCCTCTGCAAGCGTCGGATGCGGATGGATCATTTGTCCGACTTCCCAAGGTGTTGCGTTAAGCACGCCTGCCAGCGCAGCTTCAGAAATAAGATCCGTCGCATGCGCCCCAATCATATGAACGCCAACGATATCATTTGTCTTCCGATCGGCAATAACCTTCACGAAGCCGTCCTTCTCTCCTAGCACGAGCGCTTTGCCAATCGCTTGGAACGGAATTTTTCCCGTCTTGATGTCATGTCCCCTCGAGCGTGCTCCGTCCTCAGTCAACCCGTATGAAGCAATCTCAGGACGTGAATAGATACATCTAGGAATCAAATGCGGCTCAATAGCAGCAGGCTTCTTGCCGCTAATATGCTCAGCTGCGATTAACCCTTCATGTGCGGCTGCATGCGCGAGCTGAACACCGCCGATTACATCGCCAATCGCATAAATATGAGGCTCGCTCGTTTGGCCGAATGCATTCACTTCAATTGCACCGTTAATTGTACGAATATCTGTATTTTCAAGACCGATGCCTTCCACGTTCGGCTCGCGTCCTACTGAAACGAGCAGCTTCTCCGCTGTCAGAACGACATCACCGTCGGTCGTTACGGCAACGATAGAAACCTCACCATTTTCTCCCTTATATTGATCCGTTTGCAGCTGAATGCCTGTCAGAACGCGTACTCCGCGCCCTCTCAGTATTCTTGTCAACTCAGCGGAAACCTCAGTGTCTTCGCCAGGCAGCAAGCGGGAGCCCGCTTCCACCAGCGTCACCTGAACGCCAAAATCATGCAGCAGCGATGCCCACTCAACACCAATTACGCCGCCGCCTACAATAAGGATAGAGGTTGGCAGCTTGTCCATCACAAGCGCTTCATCGCTAGTCAAAATATATTCGCCATCTGGCGTCAAGCCCGGCAGCAGGCGAGGTCTCGATCCAGTAGCAATAATCAGATTGGTCGAAACCACTGACTCCATTTCCCCATCTGGAAGTTCAACAGCAAGAGAGCCGCTTCTCGGTGAGAAAATCGAAGGACCGATCACTCTGCCCTTGCCTTGAATGATCTGAATGCCATTTTTTTTCATTAAGCCTTGGAGCCCCCGGTAAAGCTGATCTACCGTTTGATCCTTGCGCTCTTGTACTTTATCATAATCGAGCGAAATAGCCCCTTCAGCAACCTGAATGCCGTAGGAGCTTGCTTGAAGAAGCGTCGAGTATACCTCTGCGCTGCGAAGCAGCGATTTGCTTGGAATGCAGCCTTTGTGCAAGCATGTGCCGCCGAGCTTGTCCATTTCGATAATCGCAACCGTCTTGCCGAGCTGAGCAGCCCGTATAGCTGCCGTATAGCCGCCAGGGCCGCCCCCGAGTACCGCTACGTCCACCTGTATAGCCATAAATATCATCCTTCCGTAATAGCCCTCAATATATGCTGGTAAAGCCTATTCGTTCGAGTCTCAAGCTTGCCCATTCGCATTGTAACATGACATTCATTCCTATTGTACCTGTTTTTACCGATCATAGCATCGTCCTTTTACGAAATAGACACTCTACTTCTAAAAAGGTATGATAGAGCTAACTGTATATTTTGACCGATAAGGAGACACCGTATTTATGAAATTAGTTGCTGCCCGTTTTATCGCGATCCTCATGCTCGTTATTCCAGGCCTGCTCGCATGCTTCGGCTTTCTCAAAATGAAGGATTCCGTCTTTGTCTATTTCTCCGATTTTGGAAATGAAACGATTACTCCCGACTTCGAATGGTTGAAATTTCTGCTCGGATTTATTATGTTCGCCGCTGGCGC
Source organism: Paenibacillus sp. Y660 (assembly GCF_057221575.1). Classification (NCBI taxonomy): domain Bacteria; kingdom Bacillati; phylum Bacillota; class Bacilli; order Caryophanales; family Paenibacillaceae; genus Paenibacillus; species Paenibacillus sp. Y660. The sequence continues at coordinate 204,597 of NZ_JBXBBJ010000002.1, forward strand.
AGGCTTCATTGCCGGTTGGACCTTTTTCCGCGACCGCAAGCGTAATTATGTAGCGCCTCGGTTTAAAGAGAAACGTCCGCGCCCGCCAAAACCGCAAAGCTAGTCAGAACCTATCAATTAAAGTACGCTCGCAGCTCAGCATACATAACCGCAGTGCAGCGGATCAAATCCGATTCATGCACTGCGGTTTTTTTGCATTCTCTCCTATGCGTGCATGCAGCTTATTCCACGTAATCGAGCATTTGCATATACGCCCTCGGCACCATATAAGAAGCAGCCAGCTCTGTCTTATCGGACATCAAAAACATTCTTACAAGTGAGCTGCTTGTTTGCATATAATGCGTATAAGGAGATAAATAGACCGTATCGGCCATCGTCGTATTGCGAATATATTGCTCAAGCTGAAGCTCGTATTCAAGATCCGTTGCATTACGAATTCCCCGAATGACAACATTGATATCATGCTCATTAATATAATCCGCAACGATACCCCCATAAGGAATGATCTGAATTTTTTCATCCTGCTGAATCGATAAAGCGACAAGCTCCGTTCGTTGTTCTATCGTAAAATGGTGCTTCTTTGATCGATTATTGGCGACGATAATATGTACCTCGTTAAACAAATGGAACGCTCTCTCGATAACAGATACATGTCCAAGCGTAATGGGGTCAAAGCTGCCTGCATATACGGCTTTCATCCTGTCACCTCAACTCAATTATTTTACATTGCGATAATGCTTTTGATATAAAATTACATTCATCCTGATTTTATTTTATCATTCCATAATACAATTTCACTATGATTAAAACATCAAAAGAAAAGAGGTGAGCACTTGAAAATTGTTTTTGACGTTACCGTAGACGGAAAAGTAAAAGAGACGATCCAACCGAAAAGCCAACGCTTAAAGGAAATCCGCAGCTTTATACAAACAGAAGCTTCCGGATTAATCGAGAAATATGGAAGCAACGTCTATTTAAACCGCAGAGTCGTTTACAACTGAGGCATCCAATGATGGCCTTTTTTTTTTTCGATAAACAATCAAACCTCCTCCCTTCTTGCCCTCCTCCTTCTACTGGACAAACGAGCGAGCTCCAATCGGACGCGGAAAAAAATACCACCCCATTTCCGGCATTTAATCACCGATAACGAAGTGGTATTATGAAAAATACTTTAAGAAAAGATTTGCTACTCGATCAGTAATTTAGCTACGATCGCAAGATCCTCCAGGCCAATGCTGCCGTTGCCCGATACATCTGCTGCTTTTATTTGCTCCCAATCTGGGCTGGCATTAGTCTTCCCGTAATTAGCGGCAATGATCGCCAGATCACCAATTGATATTTTGCCATCCTGATTGATATCGCCTGATACGCCAGGCCCTATTTTTATCAATAATGTGCTCTAATCGTTAAATAATTGACTCCTGTCTATGATCGCATATTCTTGTCTATAGCTAGTCCCTATACGCAGTGAGGTGAATCATTTGAAACCGTTGTCGTCATTAGAGTTCTCGTATAGCACGCTTTCCCATTCCCCTAGTTCAGTTGCGATTAAATTTATGTTTTTTGTACAAGATGTTGGCTGGTATGTATGTAAACCTGATTATTCCATTAACCGTTCATTATCCCATTATCAAATCAAATATGTTGTCAGAGGCTCAGGGTATTTGGAGTTGAATGGCAGAACCTGCAAGGTGAACGCAACCGAGTTGTTCATTTTGGACTTAAGTCAGATGCACCGATATTACGCTGATCCGGACGATCCATGGGAATTGCTTTGGGTTCGTTTCGGCGGCTTTCAGACTCCTTATTATTTTGACTTGCTTCAAGCAGCAGAACACCCCGTCATCCAAACGAGCAACTCCGAGCTTTTAAACCAACTTTTCCAACAACTTTATGATTTGTTTCGTCTCCGCCCGCCCGGACTTGAATTCATGGCATCGTCTCTGGTAACACAAGTTCTGACAGAGCTGATCATGGCACGCCAAGATATGAATAAACCTGAAGCTGTGACTCAAAATCCAGCATATCCAGTGGAAATACAACTGGCTCTTGAATTTATCGAAACACATTATCACCTAGATATTAAAGTTGAAGATGTCGCTCAATTTGTTCATCTAAGCCCGTACTATTTCTCGCGTTTATTTAAACGACACACCTACCATACCATCATCGAATACATCATCAAATATCGACTGATTATCTCCAAACAGCTGCTTATCTCGACGTCCAAATCTATCGGGGAGATCGCTGATCATGTCGGCATGTGCAATCAAAGCTATTTTTCGATGATCTTTAAAAAACAGGAAGGAATTACGCCTAAAGAATACCGACAATATATTCGTTCCTCCACTGACATAACGAAAATTCATTGAAAAGCCAACTGATTTGTTCGCGTTCCAGCCGCATGGTAAACTATTGGAAATGTTCGAATAAATGGGGGTAGACATCCATGAGTCGCAGGAAATTGCAGGATAGACTCAAATTAAAAAACGTTGAAACTCAGCATGGCGAGCAATTCAACAATTTATTGCGTTATGTTTTTCAAGTAACCAATCGCGACTTGCAAACCTTTGGGTGGGAAAACAGGGAAATCGCAAAATCCAAGCTGCCGGTTCTCGTCCATGCCGACGTTCTAGGCTGGTTTGACGGCGAGAAGCTCATTTCTCAGCTTGCCGTTTACCCGTTTCAGGTAAATATTTTTGGACATATCTTTGAAATGGGCGGACTGACCGGAGTTGGGACCTACCCCGAATATGCTAATTTGGGATTGATGAACAAGCTGATGCTGACTGCTTTAAGTAAAATGAGGGATCGGAAGCAATCCATCTCGTACCTGTATCCATATTCGATCCCCTATTACAGACGAAAAGGCTGGGAGATCATATCCGATAAAATTTCTTTTGAAGTTCCTGATACCCAGCTGCCTAAGCTCAAGAACGTGTCGGGCAATGTGGAGAGAGTAACCATAGAGCATCCTGATATTAAAACGATCTATAAGCAATTTGCTTTGCTGCATCACGGGGCTATGCTTCGGAACGAGCTGGCATGGGAAGAGTATTTGCGCTGGGATTTGGATGATATGACCGTTGCTATCTATTATGACAGCAGCGATTCCCCAATGGGCTACTTGCTGTATTGGATCGCAGAGGAAGTATTTTATATAAAAGAGATGGTATACATCAATGAAGAGGCCCGGACTGGGTTATGGAACTTTGTCAGTGCCCATTTCTCCATGATTACGCTCGTCAAAGGTGATATCTATAAAGATGAGCCGCTAGCATTCATGTTAGACGATGGTGATATTAAGGAAACGATTGCCCCTTACTATATGGCACGAATTGTCGATATCGTTTTATTCATCGAGCAGTATCCGTTTCTAAGCCAAGAGAAAGAATGCCAGCTGGTTATTAATTTGCATGATCCGATGCTGGAGTGGAATCAAGGAATATTCACCTTAACGGTAGACGGATATGGAAAAGGAATCTTAAAGCAAGGGGGCATCGAGCCGAGTGTTGTGATTGACATTCCCACGCTCACGGCCATGTTAATGGGTTACAAACGTCCAGCTTATCTTGCTCGCATCGGCCGCATCCAATCGGACGACGATTCTATCCGTTTACTTGAACAAATGATCAATCAGGAGAAGCCGTATTTTTCGGATTATTTCTGAAAATAAAATACCACTTATTTTATGGTTTGAAGAAACCATTAAATAAGTGGTATGCATGGAGTGATTATACAGAACAGAAGTCAATCGGGTAGAAAAACGAATCCGTTAATCTCCCCCCTTTCAGCTAACTTTATGCTCGATACGCAGCTTGTCAGCCACCATCGCGATGAACTCGCTATTTGTAGGCTTCGATTTGCTGATATTGATTGTATAGCCAAACAGGTGAGAGATGCTGTCAATATTGCCGCGTGTCCATGCCACTTCAATTGCGTGACGAATTGCGCGTTCAACGCGGGAAGGCGTTGTTTTGAATTTTTCGGCAATGGCCGGATAAAGTGTTTTTGTAATTGCACCCAAAATTTCGATGTTGTTATACACCATTGTGATTGCCTCACGCAGGTATTGATAGCCTTTAATATGAGCAGGCACTCCAATTTCATGGATGATGCTCGTAATATTAGCATCCAGGTTTTTGCCTTTGGCAATCGGCACAACATTCGATTTGAGTGAAGAGGAACCCGATGTGAAGCTTCCCGTTGAAGAATAAGTCGGATTGCCAACAAGCTGACGAATGCGATTTGCTAAAATATCCATATCAAATGGTTTCAAAATATAATAAGAGGCGCCAAGTTGTACCGCTTTTTGAGTGATGTTTTCTTGGCCAAATGCGGTTAACATAATGATTTTGGGCATTGGCGACATGTTCATTTCTTTCAGACGCTCGAGAACACCTAGTCCGTCTAAATGAGGCATAATAATATCAAGGATAAGTACGTCTGGAACTTTTCTTGATTCTTCCAAATGTCTTAGAACCTCTTCTCCATTATACGCGACTCCACTTACACTCATATCACTTTGTTCGGATATGTATTCCGATAACAGGTTAGTAAATTCACGGTTGTCATCTGCTAATAATACTTCGATTTTATGCAAGTTGTTAGTCCTCCCTTAAATGTGTTGATGTTTTTCGCTCACTAGTTGTCTGCTTAAAGTTTTCGACATGTGGAGTTGAATTCCTTCTGTCGAAAATTATTTTTATAGATTTTTTTACAGGATTTCGATATAATTAAAAATTTATTACATGTAACGATTCCGTTCGTTCTTCTTCGACAAAATTCATCGCTCTTTACCTTGGCAACGCGTTTTTTAGTTTTTAGCGTGAAATTAAAAAACGTCTGCTCCAGCCTATGTTCAGCTTAAGCAGACGTCCACTAATGCAAATACACTAATGAAAAACTTTATGCAGCATCCCCTAGCCAGCCATTAGCCGATTTCAGTAATACGCCTGCATCCTGAAGCATCCACTCGATAAAGCATCCATATCCCGAAGATGGGTCGTTAACAAATACATGAGTGACTGCTCCGACCAATTTGCCATCTTGGATAATCGGACTTCCTGACATGCCTTGAACGATGCCTCCGGTTTTGCTAAGCAACCGCTTATCTGTAATTTTAATGACCATTCCCTTGGTTGCTGGACCGGATTGCTTCGATACATGAACAATCTCGATATCAAATTGCTCAACCTTTTGTCCATTCACAACAGTCAAAATTTGTGCAGGCCCTTCTTTGACATCTTCGGCAAATGCTACCGGCAAAGATTTTTCACTATAACTATGCGTAGGGACCTCATTCATTTTGCCAAAAATGCCAAAAGGAGTATTCCGCTCAACGTTGCCTAAAATTTTGCTTTCTTTCACAAAATGCGCTCTTTTTTCTCCCGGCTCACCATTTTGACTCTTGTTAATGGACGTTACGCTTGATTGCAGTATTTGCCCTTCGCCTACATCGATTGGAGTCTGGGTGTCCATGTCCGTAATAACATGCCCAAGTGCTCCATATACTCCTTGATCAGGAGCATAAAAGGTTAGTGTACCTACACCTGCCGCTGAATCGCGAATGTACAAGCCTAGCCGCCACGCTTTATCCTCTGCATCGAAGACAGGGTTTAGCTGCGTCTTGTTCAATTGTCCATCACGTTTATAAATGACTTCTAGCGGCTTCTTGTCGTTGCCAGCCTTCTCACTTAGCTCTGCAATCCTGTGTACTTGGTTGATCCTCGTCCCATTGATCTTGACAATCAAATCGCCTAGCCGCAGTCCTGCGGCCTCACCGGGCGATTGCTTCATGCCATTGCTGCCAGCAACCTGATGATGTCCGACAATTAAGATGCCTGATGATTTAACCTTGACTCCAATCGTTTGTCCACCTGGAATAACACGAAGATCAGGCACAACATTTACTTTAACTGTCTTGAATGGAATTTTACCAAATAATTTCACTTTCATCTTGGTTTGACCGCTTTGACTTGACTGCAGTGACAATGGTTCGTTCAAATTTACGGATAATGAATGACTTGTTGATCCGTTTATCTGAAGCATTTGAGGATCGACCGTAACTTCTGCATGAACGGGCACTCCATATTGTAGTCGTTTCAGTTGCCCGGAGAATAAACGAAGTTCATTCGGGATTGCGGCAAAGTGTTGAAACGGGGTGGAGCTTCCGATCATGCAAATGAAGAAAACGAGAACTAGGCCAAACCATCGCTTCCTTTTACTGGAGTTCAATGATTTCACGCTCCCTGTTATTCCATCGCTTGACGTAGAAGGCTATGTCGCCATTGGCGTACCTTTAAGTTACCCTCACCCGGTCGTTTTATGTCCGCAAAAACATTCCCTAATTGGCTTCCATTACGCTCCCTTTTGCCTGTGAGCCAAATCAAGCATTTCTTGTGCGTGATGCCTTGTTTTTTCTGTAACTTCCACTCCGCCAAGCATGCGTGCAAGCTCTTCGATCCGAACAGTTCCCATTAACTCAGATACAGATGTAGACGTCCTTGCTTCAATAACCTGCTTCCGAATCTCATAATGATGATCAGCCATGCATGCTACCTGTGGCAAATGCGTAATGGAGAATACTTGGCACTTCAAGGCCAGCTTGGACATTTTCTCTGCAATAGCTTGTGCTGCGCGGCCGCTTACGCCTGTATCGACCTCATCAAATATAAGGACAGGAACTTGATCGATTTCCGCGAAGATGCTTTTAAGCGCGAGCATGATCCGTGACATTTCTCCTCCGGAAGCAATTTTGCTAAGCGGCTTTAACGGTTCACCCGGATTGGTGGAGAGCATAAATACGGCTTCATCCATACCGTTTATGTGCAATCGAATTTGCTTATCGTTGTCGGCGCCTCCGACCGTTCTGTCGATTTGAACACAGAACTTGGCTGAAGGCATTTGAAGCTGAACTAGCTCATTCTCGATAGCTTCAGACAGCTTTGTAGCCGCATGCTCGCGCAGCTGGGATAGTTCCTGCGCTAATTGCAAAGCCTGATCATACAGTTGCAGTTCTTTATTTCGAAGCTCCTCGAGCAATTGATCGCGATTTTCAATTTTGTCTCGATCTGCAATCGTTCGATCCAGGTAAGCTAAAATATCAGGAATGGATTCCCCATATTTGCGCTTCAAGCCATTGATCAAATCCAGTCTGTCATCAACCTGTGAAAGCTGATCAGGATCTGACTCGATTCCGTCGCGGTAATCACGAAGCTGGAATGCTGCGTCTTCCGCTTGATAAAATGCAGATTGCAGCTGCTCCAGCAATGGACCTAGCTTAGCTGCATCGTAGGATTGGATATCGATCAGCTTTGCAACCGCTTTGCTGACCATATCAAGTCCTTTCCCACCGTATAAGAGCGAATATGCTTCAGACACGGCATCCATTCTTTTCCCAGCGAACATTAGCTTGCGCCGCTGTTCAGTCAGTAATTCATCCTCCATCGGCTTAAGCTGGGCGTTTGTAATTTCTTCAATTTGAAAACGGTACAAATCAAGCATTTGCACATTTTGCCTCGTTGAATTTTCCAGTTCGCGCAGCGACGTTCTTGCTTGCTGCAGCTCGCTAAATATCGAACGGTAATTTTGCTTGCGTTCAATTAACAGATCCCCGGCGAACAAGTCCAGCCATTCCAGATGCTGCTCCGTCCGAAGCAGAGATTGATGCTCATGCTGACCATGAATATTTACAAGGCATTCGCCGATTTCTCGAAGCATCGTCATCGTTACAAGCTGTCCGTTGACACGGCTGCTGCTCTTCCCATGCGAAGAAAGCTCGCGCCTTATGACGAGCATCTCCTCGGAGAAGGCATGTACACCAAGCCTGTTCAACACATGCCAGACGGGATGGCTGACGGAAAGATCGAACATAGCCTCCATCTCGGCTTTGTCACAACCGTACCGCACCATGTCTGCGGAGCCTCTGCCGCCAACCAGCAAGCTTAGCGCATCAATAAGTATTGATTTACCTGCACCTGTTTCTCCAGTCAAAACATGAAATCCATGATGAAATGTAACGTTTACTTCTTCGATTACCGCTAAATTCCTAATAGACAACTCACGCAGCATGGTTGAATACCCTCCCTAATTTAATAGCTCAAGCAATCGTTCTACAATTTCTCCGCTCTGCTTCTTCGTGCGACAGATCATTAGAATCGTATCATCACCGCAAATTGTTCCCATTACCTCTGACCATTCCATATTATCGACCAAAGCACAAATTGTATTAGCCGTTCCTGGAAAACATTTCATGACGACAAGATTATCGGTAAAATCGATATGTACAAAATGGTCAAGCAGCGCTCGCTTAAGCTTGTGGATCGGGTTAGGACGCTGTTGCTCTTGCGGAATCGAATATTTATATCTTCCTTCGCCAGCGGGCACCTTAATGAGCATCAGTTCCTTCATATCGCGCGATACCGTTGCCTGCGTTACTTGCATGCCGGAATCACGGAGCGCCTCTACAAGATCCTCTTGCGTCTCGATTACTCGGTTTGTAATAATTTCCTTGATTCGAAATTGGCGAATCCCTTTCATGAATAAACCTCCAATAGATATTAGTCTGAGATGTGAAAAGTAATTTTACGGATGATCTTTTCCCTTGCGTCTACAAACAATACGCCTTCGCACTCAGGCAAAAGCAGTGAATAGACGAGCAATCGATCTCTAACTCCGCTGGCCGTCCAATCCATTGGCATCCGATCACGTGCTGTTTTCACGATATACGTACTATTATCCATTACCGCAATATAATCAATATATAACCGACTTCCCTTGCCAAGCGGCACATCGTCCAGCTTGATCGGAATCGGTACCAAATGCTTTCCTGAGCTTACTTCATATCCCGCCTGCTCCAGCAATCGAATGTTCTCATCATCTGCAGCGAGCACGCCTCCTTTGCCAAGCTTTAGGCGATTTACGCTTGCCGGCTCATGCAGCCAACGATGAAACATCTTAAACATCCAGAATACAAGCAAACAAGCGGCAACCAGCATAATGAACCAGTCTCCGTACGTACCCACCAGCATCCCCCATTCGCAAATGGATTGTTTCTTTAATCGTTCGCTATGTTGGGGGCATATTCCTGTTTGTCTCTCCTACCGAACGTTTGTTTGCTTTTCTATAGTTTATCAAAACGAGCAGGCCGCTGTAAAGAAAAAAAGATGCCGGGCAGCTATATCTCTGCTCGACACCTTCCTGGTTTCATCAACTTACTTGCTTGTCGTAAACGTTTCGTTCGCTTGTTTGACCAATTCCGCCAACGCTGCGTCATCTGGAAATGCTGCATTCGGCTTCGCTGTCCATTTCCAATAAGCCAAAAATTCGATATTGCCTTCTCCGCCCGTAATCGGAGAGAATGTAATATCCTGCAGCAAATACCCAATCTCTGCTGCCGCACTCAGAACCGTCCTTAGCACTTCTCTATGCACGGCTGAATCACGAACAACGCCGGATTTGCCAACCTTCTCGCGGCCAGCTTCGAATTGCGGCTTTATGAGAGCTACAATTCCGGAGTCAACTGAAAGCAAATTAGATAATGCCGGCAAAATAAGCTTCAATGAAATGAACGATACGTCAATGGAAGCAAAGGTTGGCGAAGGCCCAGCCAAATCCGCCGGCTGCGTGTAGCGAAAGTTGGTACGCTCCATGACATGAACGCGCTCATCTTGCCTAAGCGACCAATCAAGCTGATTATAGCCGACATCAATCGCATATACATAGGATGCGCCGTTCTGAAGCGCGCAATCGGTAAAGCCGCCAGTTGACGCGCCAATATCGAGCATGACGCGTCCCTTCAAATCGATATCGAATTTCCGTATGGCTTTCTCAAGCTTTAAGCCGCCGCGGCTGACATAAGGATGCAGAGCTCCCTTTACTTTAATATCTGCCGTACGCGGTACTTTCATACCGCTTTTGTCGACAGGCTCGTCATTTACAAGCACTAACCCCGCCATCAAAGCTGCTTTTGCTTTTTCTCTGCTTTCATAAAACCCGCGCTCCACAAGCAGCACGTCTATCCGTTCCTTCGGTGTTGTTGTCATCTTTCTCCCTCAAAACGTTACTGTTTTCCAGTAACTCGTTTCATGCGCTTCGGCTGCATGGCTTTCATCTCGGCAGCCACTCTCTCCGATGTCAAACCAATTTCTTTTCGTTGCTCCTTGATCGTACCATGCTCCACAAATATGTCCGGCACGCCAATGATACGAATCGATAAGCCAAAAATACCTTTGAGTGAGAAGAACTCAAGCACAGAGCTTCCCAATCCGCCGAGCTCCGATCCTTCCTCCAGCACAATCATATGTTTCCCTTCAGAAGCGAGGGATAACAGCATCTGCTCGTCGAGCGGCTTAATAAACCGCGCGTTCACGATTTGAATGTTAAGACCTTCGCGCTTCAGCAGTTCAGCTGTTTCCTCAGCAACCTGAAGCATAGGGCCTATGGCCAAAATAACGCCCGAATCGCCTTCGCGAATCGTCTCCCATAAGCCGATTGGCAGAGCTTGCGGATTAGCTTCCATCTCAACGCCTAGACCAGCAATCCGCGGATATCGAACGGCAATAGGCCCGTCATCATAATCAACCGCAGTTTTAAGCATTTGCCGAAGCTCATTCTCATCCTTAGGCATCATAATAACCAAATTCGGAATATGTCTTAGGAATGCAATATCATAAACGCCATGATGGGTCTCGCCATCCGGGCCAACGAAGCCCGCACGGTCGATCGCAAAAATAACGTTCAAATTTTGACGGCAAATGTCGTGAACCACTTGGTCATACGCACGCTGCAGGAAGGTCGAGTAAACCGCAAAAACGGGTTTCATCCCTTCGATTGCAAGCGCTGCAGACATCGTTGCGGCATGCTGCTCGGCAATTCCCACATCGATCATACGGTTAGGGAACCTCGCAGCAAATTTAAGCAAACCGGATCCGCCCGGCATTGCAGGAGTGACGGCTACGATCCGATCATCCTTCTCTGCCAATTCAATCAGCGTTTCGCCGAATACATCCGTATAAACAGGAGGACCGACCGCTTTCAGCACTTGACCGGATTCAATCTTGTACGGCGTAATGCCATGCCATTTGAACGAATCCGCTTCAGCAGGCGAGTAGCCTTTCCCTTTCACCGTCAGTACATGAACGAGCACGGGACCCGGCATCGAATCCGCTTGACGCATAATATCAATTACCTGCTCGATATCATGGCCATCAACGGGACCAAGGTAAGTAAGTCCAAATTGCTCGAACAAAATGCCGCTTACGAGCAAATATTTCAAGCTATCCTTGAAGCGCTCAGCCGTCTTGGCAAGCTTTCCTCCGATAGCCGGTACTTTGTTCAACAATTGCTGAAGCTCGTCTTTAGCCTTATGATAATGACGATCTGTACGTATCTTCCCTAAATAATGATGCAAAGCGCCAACATTCGGTGCGATAGACATTTCATTGTCATTCAAGACGACAATCAAATCTTTCTTCTCGTGTCCGATATGATTAAGTGCTTCCAGTGCCATGCCGCCTGTTAGGGCGCCATCACCGATAACCGCTACTACACGATTATTCTCACCTTTAAGATCACGGGCAAGCGCCATGCCCATAGCAGCAGATAAGGAGGTGCTGCTATGTCCGGCTTCCCAGACGTCATGCTCGCTTTCCGCGCGTTTGACGAAACCGCACAGCCCTTTGTATTGCCTTAGCGAATCAAACCGGTCCATGCGGCCGGTTAAAATTTTGTGTACATATGATTGATGCCCGACGTCAAAAATAAATTTATCCTCGGGGCTGTTGAATAAATAATGCATGGCTAGGGTCAGTTCTACAACTCCTAAGTTTGGAGCGAGATGACCACCCGTAACGGAAAGCTTCTCAATAAGGAACTGACGGATTTCACCAGCCAGTTGCTCTAGCTGAGCGGTTGTCAAAGCTTTCAAATCTTGAGGTCCGTTAATCTGGTCAAGCAGCACGTTACTTTCCTCGCTTTCGCGGACAGCCTTAACTGCCGTCCCTTGTACATCTACATTTCACCTATTATAGCATACAGAGCTATGTTTCCCAACCAAAATGGAAAAAGCATTGCATTCTCAATGATCGCGACCAACGAGATAGTCCGCAATTTCAAGCAGTCGCTCTGGCGCAATAAACGCTGCTTCCAGCACGGCTGACTTTGCTTCCTGTGTCAATCGCTCGACCTGAGCCTTGCTCTCTTCTATTCCGATAAGGAAAGGATACGTTACTTTATTTTGCTCTACATCGCTATTTGTTTTCTTGCCAAGCTTTTGCTCATCGCCAATCAAGTCCAAAATATCATCCTGGATTTGAAAAGCAAGACCGATATTGCGGCCATAACGGGCCAAAAGCTCAAGCTGCCTATCGTTTGCACCACCGATTCTGCCGCCTGCTGTTACAGAGAAAACAATCAGATCACTTGTTTTGTGAAGGTGGATATATTCAAGCTCGGCGATGGAAGTAATCCCTTGTTCGCCAAGCATATCGGCAACCTGCCCGCCGACCATGCCAGGAGCGCCTGCAAGCTTTGCCAAATCCTCAACGATAGCAAGGGCGACCTCCGCTGAAATCCCCCCCTGACGAGCCGCCTGAGAAATCAAATGGAATGCGTGCGTGAGCAGCGCATCACCAGCTAATATAGCCATTGCCTCGCCAAAAACTTTATGGTTGGTAAGCTTGCCTCTGCGGTAATCGTCATTATCCATGGCGGGCAAATCATCATGAACTAATGAATAAGTGTGTATGAATTCGACTGCGCTGGCAACCGGCAAAGCAGCATCGAAGGCTGACGATTTGCCTAATACAGCTTCGGCAGCCGATAATACGAGCGCTGGTCTCAGACGCTTGCCGCCTGCTTCAAGCGAATACTGCATCGCTTCACGCAGTCGCACAGGAACATCCCATGAGCTCGGAAGCGATTGTTTAAGCGAAGCTTCGATAAGCCCCGCGCATTGCGATAAATACACTTTTATTGCCGCCCTCTCGTTCAAGCTTATTCCCCTTTATCTTCGTTCACATCCGCAAACGGTTTTTTCTGAAAGCCTTGCTCCGTTTCGATCAACAGTTCGATTTTGCGCTCGACTTGCTCTAGCTTGCCTCCGCATAGCTGGGACAGCTTCATGCCTTCCTGGAATAGCTCAATTGCCGTCTCAAGAGGCACATCACCATTTTCAAGCTTAGTCACGATAGAATCAAGCCGCTCCATCGCCTGTTCAAAAGTAAGCTCAGGCTCCGTTTTTTTTGTTGCTGCCATCGATTTGATCTCCTCTCAATGAATCTACATGACAGTCAAGTTGACCGTCAGCTACCTTCACCTTAACGATGTCGCCAATCGTCACATCGTGAATCGATTTAATTAATCGTTGTTCTTGCTCATCATATACAAGGCTGTAGCCGCGTGACATCACTTTTAATGGACTTAAAGCATCCAACTGCCTAATCATGCTGTGCAGCCTGTGCTTTCGTTCTTTGACATTCATATTCATCGCTTGCTCAAGCTGCTTATTAGCAGACTGCAGGCGCTTTGCCGCGAATGCCGCTCGATCGCCGGGATGATGGCCAGCTAGCGTCGTCTGCAATCTTGCAAGACGTGTATGCCCGCGTTCTGCAATTCGTTTTGTCCGCTGCTCAAGCTGCTCCGACAGCCGGTCAAGCCGCTCTGCTTGCTCCAGCAAGTATTTGCGCGGGTATAAGAAGAAAGGCGAGCGCCGAAGGCGTTGAAGCTTCTTGTTCTCATCCTGAACGCGGTAACGAATGCTTTGAACAAGGCGCTTTTGCTGGCGTTGCAGCTGTTGCTGTAACTCAGTTATGCTCGGAACAGCAAGCTCAGCCGCTGCAGTCGGTGTAGCAGCACGCAAATCAGCTGCAAAATCAGCAATCGTGAAATCCGTCTCATGACCGACTGCGCTTATTATCGGAATGCGAGAGGCAGCAATGCTTCGAGCGACCGCTTCTTCATTGAACGCCCATAGCTCCTCGAGTGATCCTCCGCCGCGCCCAACAATTAATACGTCGGCTTCGCCGAAACGATTCATTGCTTCAATCGCTTTCACAATCGCTGGCGCCGCCTGGGTTCCTTGTACGAGAACGGGGTAAACATAAACAGGGATTAAAGGGTAACGCCTCTGTAAGGTAATAATAATATCCCTAACCGCAGCTCCAGTTGGCGAAGTGATGACACCAATAGCTCGTGGAAAAATTGGTATTAGGCGTTTGCGAGACTCAGCGAACAGCCCCTCAGCACTCAGCTTGCTCTTTAGCTGCTCGAACGCAAGATATAAGCTCCCGATACCGTCAGGCTGCATGGAGTTGACATAAAACTGATAATTGCCATCTCGTTCGTAGACCGATATATTCCCTCTAGCTATTACTTTAGCGCCTTCTTTCGGAATGAATGGAAGGCGCTGGTTATGGGATGCAAACATAATCGACTTTATTCGGCTGTCGCTGTCCTTCAGCGTAAAGTACATATGCCCGCTGGAATGATGCGTGAAATTCGATATCTCGCCGCGCAGCCAAACATCGCCGAGCAGGGCATCCGACTCCATCTTCATTCTAATATATCGATTAAGTTCTTTTATGGAATAAATTCGAGGCTGATCCGCCATGCCTGTCCTCACTCCTTAATTCCGTTTGCCCTTTTTGCAGCTGTAATCGTATTTTTCATGAGCAGCGTAATCGTCATTGGTCCAACTCCGCCCGGTACCGGTGTAATGTAGCCAGCTGTATCCAAACAATCGTCAAAATCAACGTCTCCCGCTAGTTTGCCGTCAGGCAGACGGTTAATGCCTACATCAATGACTATAGCGCCTGGCTTAACGAATTTACTGTCAATCGCTTTTGCTTTTCCAATTGCAACAACAAGAATATCCGCTTGCTTCGCGATCTCTTCCATATTTGCAGTGCGGGAATGACAGATCGTAACCGTTGCATTCTCGCGCAAAAGCAGCATCGCTACCGGTTTGCCGACGATGTTGCTTCTGCCGATAACGACAGCATGCTTCCCGGATATATCAACACCGCTGCGCTTGATAAGCTCAATGACGCCAGCTGGCGTACATGGCAGCAGGCTGTCATCGCCAATAACCAAATTGCCTACGCTTTCCGGATGGAAGCCGTCCACATCTTTATCTACATGTATGGCATCAATAACCGCCTTCTCGTTAATGTGCTTAGGCAGCGGCAATTGCACGAGAATACCATTGATAGTCGCTTGCTTATTCAATCGGTTAATTACGGCAAGCAGTTCTTCTTCGCTTGTGTCTGCCGAAAGACGGTGAACCTCGGAGTAGAAGCCAAGCTGCTGGCACGCTTTTTCCTTAGAGCCTACATAAACTTTAGAAGCAGGATCCTCGCCTACGAGTACCACTGCCAGTCCTGGAACAATTCCTTTTTCTTTTAAGGCTGCAGTTTCCGTAATCATTTCCTCACGGATAAGGTCGGATATTTTCTTTCCTTCAATGATTTGTGCGCACATAGCTCCAGTCTCCTTTTGCATCGATGAATGTTTGGGTTGCTTATGATCTAAAGGCTATTAAGATTTCAACTCTTCAATTTCAAGCAGCAATTTCCCGAGCACGCCGTTAACAAATTTGCCGGATTCCTCTGTGCCAAAATGTTTGGCAAGCTCAATCGCTTCGTTAATGGTTGCTTTTGGCGGTACATCGTCACGGAATACCATCTCATAACAAGCCAGTCGCAGTACTTGACGATCGACCCGCGATAACCGATCGATATGCCAGCCTGTCAAAAACTGCTGCAGCATGCCATCAATGGCTTGCTTATGCTCCATAACGCCTGAAACAATCTCACGAACGAATTCGTCAGTGCTGCCGATCTCCGATGGGTCTGCACCAATTTCGTTTTCTTGACGAAGCTCGTCCATCAGCATATCAACCGCTTCTGCTGCCGAAACCTCATTCATTTCCATTTGGTATAAGCTTGATACCGCAATTTCTCGTGCTAATCTACGTTTCATGTGACCTCCGCGGCAGCTTTCTGCCGATAAAATGGTTAAATTCTTGTAAACTCGTCATTCCAAAAAAAACCTATGATCTCCTCCCTGCCCCGAATTAGCGGCTTTCCGAAATCCGGAGTACGGAGGAGACCACAGGATCATTTAAACGGTCGAAATCTTTCTAGCAATGCATACCAAAGCCGCTGCCAAGGAAAGATAGGCCCGTTGCTTGTTTCCTTCTGCAAGCCGATCCAATAACCAATTGAGACAAGCAGCCCTACAAAGAGCATGTCCCAAAAACCGACAAAACAATAAAGCAACCCGAAAAACAATCCTATCGCAGCGCCAGCAGCACGCTTCCCATAGATGGCTAAGAACTCCCTCCACATGAGCAAACCCACCTCTATTCCACGCGGCTCTTAAATGTCCCCGTTTGAATGATGTTCGCAACATAGACCGCAACATTCGTTACCGGAATGCCGGCAATATCCTCGACATGCTCTTTCACGGTGCGCTGAATTTCCTCAGTCAGCACAGGTATGGAGCTTTCACCGTCAACAACCGCGCGAATAACGATATCGAGCCCGGCATCCGTCGCACGTATGCGAGCGCGCAAATCTTTGACGCCGCGCTGGCGGGAAGCCGCCTTCAATGCCAAATTCTCGATCGTTTCAAGCGAAATGCGGATGTCGCCAAAATCCGTTCTTTGGTCAATAGACGGAGCGGAAGCCGAACCGCGATGAAGCGATACAATGACAAATCTTATGCTGAGAATGAAGAAGATGACAGCCGTAACGATAAGCGTGATTTGGAAAGGATCATTGCTGTATAATTCGCTAATCCAATCTCCCAATAGATCTTCTGTTATCCCGCCAAATCCAATGGCTAGCAGAAATATGGAAAAACAACCAATTACGATGCTGTACAAAAACAAAAGCAGCTTGTCCACGACTTTAACCAACGTAGCGCCTCCTCCTGCCAAGCCGAATGAAAACCCCCTTGCGCCGAGCGGCATGCCCATTCACGAGGGGGTTGTACGGAATTAGATTAATTAATCTTATATTTATTTTACGCGGTTTTGAATCTCTTCTTCTTCCGGTTTATCAGGCGTCTTGAAATGTACATCGTGAATATGTACGTTCACTTCAACAACGTGGAGTCCCGTCATCATTTCGATAGAACGTTTCACATTGCGTTGAATCTCCGAAGCGATCTCAGGAATACGGTTGCCGTACTCAACGATAATGGACACATCTACCGCAGCTTCTCGCTGACCGACTTCAACCTTGACACCTTTGGATAAATTTTTGCGGCCAAGAAGCTCAACGATGCCTCCTGCAAAACCGCCGCTCATTCCAGCGACTCCATCTACTTCAATCGTCGCTAGTCCAGCGATTACCTCAATAACTTCAGGTGCAATTTGAATCGTGCCAATATCCGTTCTCTCATACTCCGCAGCGATTGTACTCATGATGGCTGTACACCTCCTTAAAGTTGCGCGTACTTGACTTTTAAGCCAAGCAATAAACCGCATCTTGTTAATATACTATAACATTCGGCAAGAAATATGACAAACGATACTACTTGTTCACATCTTTGTCGTAAATCTATTCTGGAGCATTAATATCATGCTCTTCAAGGAACTTAATGTCGAAGTTTCCGCTTATGAATTTGGGATGATTCAGCAGCTTCAAATGGAATGGAATCGTCGTCCGAATACCCTCAATAGCAAACTCAGACAATGCCCGTTTCATTCTTGCGATCGCTTCCTCACGAGTTGCGCCCCATACGATAAGCTTCGCAATCATCGAATCATAGTGCGGTGAAATGGTATAACCCGGATATACCGCGCTATCTATACGAACACCCGCGCCGCCTGGCGGCAAGTAAAACGGAATGTTGCCTGGCGAAGGCATGAAGTTCCGCTCGGAATCCTCCGCATTAATTCGGCACTCAATGGACCAGCCATTGATCTTCAGGTCGCTTTGAGCGAAGGAAAGCGGATTGCCTTCTGCAACAGAAATCATTTCTTTAATTAAATCCACGTTCGTGATCATCTCGGTTACAGGATGCTCAACTTGAATGCGCGTATTCATTTCCATGAAATAAAAGTTCTCGTCAGGCCCTAGCAAAAACTCTAATGTTCCTGCGCCAGAGTAGTTGACGGCCAGCGCTGCACGGACAGCTGCCTGTCCCATTCTCTCGCGAAGCTCGGGAGTGAGGACCGAGCACGGTGCTTCTTCAACGAGCTTTTGGCGTCTGCGCTGAACCGAGCAGTCGCGTTCGAACAGATGAACCGCATTGCCGTGCTTGTCGGCCATAATTTGAATTTCAACGTGCTTCATGCCCGTCAAATATTTTTCTAGATATACGCCGGCATTGCCGAAAGCCTTCTGGGCTTCCTGCTGAGCGGTCGTAATTTGCGCGACAAGCGTCGACTCGTCATCCGCAATCCGGATGCCTTTGCCTCCGCCGCCTGCTGTCGCTTTAATAATGACGGGATAGCCGATTTCACGTGCAACGCTGATCGCTTCGTCCATGCTCTCGACAAGACCGTCGGAGCCCGGGATGATTGGCACGTCGGCCGTTCTCATCGTCAGCTTGGCAACCGCTTTGTCGCCCATCTTATTAATCGCTTCTGGAGATGGACCAATAAAAGTAATGTTGCATGACTCGCAAATTTCTGCAAAGTCGGCATTTTCAGCGAGAAACCCGTATCCCGGGTGTATCGCATCACATTCGGTTATTGTAGCCACGCTCATAATATTCGTTAAATTTAAATAGCTGTCTTTCGATGCAGTCGGTCCGATGCAATAAGCTTCATCGGCTAGCCGCACATGAAGCGAATCGCGATCCGCTTCCGAATAAACAGCGACAGTGCTAATACCAAGCTCGCGGCAAGCGCGAATAATTCGAACCGCAATTTCGCCGCGGTTTGCAATTAATATTTTGTGAAATTTCACGTAGGAACCCCTTTCAAGCGACAGTTTCCCTGTTCGGACGTTAACTCACTTCATTATTCAGGCTTAACAAGAAACAAAGGCTGGCCATACTCGACAAGCTGACCGTTGGAAACCAAAATTTCCACGATCTCGCCGCGTACTTCTGCCTCAAGCTCATTCATCAGCTTCATCGCTTCCAAAATGCATACGACGCTCTTATCGCTGACGCGATCTCCGATTTTGACGAATGCAGCTGCTTCCGGTGTTGGCGAGCTGTAGAATGTGCCGACCATAGGCGATACGATTTGGTGCAGATGATCTGTCGAAGGACGTGCTGGCGCCGTTTCTTGCACGGCTTGTGGCTGCGCTGCAGGAGCAGAAGGCTGAACTTGCTGTGGTGCAGGCGCGTATGTATGCGTAATTGGGGCTGCTTGCACATTGACCACTTCTGTTTTGCCAGGCTTGCGGATGAGCAGGCGAGTCCCTTCGTTTTCGATTTCCAGCTCATGAACGGAAGTTTGATCAACCAATTTGATCAACTCTTTGATCTCGCTCAATTTGAACATGAATATTTTCACTCCTTAAATTTGCGATAGCACGATGGCTTCCATAACGTGAAATCATAAATAGTTTCCATACTAATATAAACAATTCTTTCACATAACGTTTAACATTATATCATAAACAAGGCTGAACACGAATCATTTTTTGTTTAACCGAATGGTCAGGCACAAAAAAAGACCTTGCCGCCCCCCGCCATCATGCTGGGAACGACAAAGCCTAATTGAAGGGCTAACCCTTATTTATCCTTTAGGAATATAGCGAACGGATACTTGATCAGCGCCCACATCAAGCGTGCTCATCACCAATTTAATGATTTCTGCCGCTTGCTTCTTCTCCAGCTTTTCGCTTGATACGACGACATTGAACTTGTCGTTCGCCTCATCAATGACTACATTTTCAAATTGCTTCTGCAGCTCTGATTCAATGCCGGTTAGTTTCGAGTATTTCTCTTCCAGCATATCAAGCTCGGCAACCGCAGCCACGGATTCCTCTTCTTTTGTTGGCGTTTCAGCAATTTCCGCCATTATGCGATTCTCTTCCTCCGTATTTTTCATTTCCCGCTTCGCGAGCAGCTCGCTGAACAATCCGCCTGCCGCAAGCCCCTGCTCCTCAACGAGGTTCAGCGCCTCTTTATCAGCTTCGCTGAGAACAGCTCCATCAGTTGGCTGCTCCACTTCATTTACGACAAGCGCGTCACCATTTGTTGCCGCCTCAGTCGCATTTTGCGTTGCTTGCTCCGTTTTGGTGCCGTCAGTCAGCACTTCCGGCGTTTCCACATCCTGCGTAAATAAGTAATAGGCGGACAATACCACCATCAAGCTGAGCATTGATACGAGCCATACCGTTTGTCTTTTCGTGTTCATGTGAACACCCTCCCCAACAATTGAATTTGGTTTATTGCTTGCTTGGCACTACCGAAATTCGATTAACCGGCACATTGATGCCCTTCTCGACCGCGTTGACGATGAGACGCCTGACCGTCGCATTTTCAGCGCCTTTGGCGACAATTAGAATACCGCGTATGCGCGGGTTAATCGTTTTGGTCACGATGGGCTTCTGGTCTCCCGAAACCTCATACAGTACGACCCGTCCGTCTTTCGTTATCGAGGTAATATGCCGCCTGCCGCCATTAGGATCATTCTCGTCGGTTACCTGCTGCGAATCTTGACCTTCCTTCTCGACGACTATCTCTTCCGTAGAATCGACCGTGACGAGCACGTCAACCGTGCCTACCCCAACAATTTTCTCCAAAATCTCTTTCAGCCTAGTCTCCATCGTATGCTCGATCACGGCAAACACCGATCCTGACGATGAAACCGAACCGCTCCAAGCTTCTTCCGTCTGAGGCGGCGGATTCGGGTCCTGTGCCGAGGGTTCTACTTGCTTATAGGTTAAAAATGAATTCATTATCATTAGCGCCGCGCCAATCCCCCCAACGATTAGCAAAATTCGCAGCGTCCGCACACGCTTCGGACCACTGGGACCGCCGCCAACCGCTGATTCTATGCCTTCCAGCCATTTGGCCACCGCGCCTTACCTCCTCTCCATGCCTAGCCTCTCACCTCGCCGTCTTCTGCTGCGCCGGATGTCTTACGACAATCTGATCCGCATCAACACCCCATCCTTTCGTAATCAGACTGCTGATCGAGGAAGCTATGGCAGGGTCTGCTCTAGACCATTTGCCCTCCGCTTCCGCTGCTTCCTCAGCTTTTCCGGTGTCGCCTTTTGAATTCGAATCGTTGCCGCCCGGAGCTGAAATCTCGCCGTCAATCGGATCGATCTCTACATCAACGATAACCGGCTGAACCGCTTCTACAGCTGATCCTTTCGCTGATCCGCTTTTATCATCCACTGCATTGAGCGTGACTACAACTTGACTGATGTAAGGCGTTTGCTCCCCCGATACCGTTGCCCATTTCAGCACCGCGTCTACCTCTGCCACCTGCGCTTCCGTATGCTTGCTCAGCTCATTTTGGATTGATGCCTCGAGCGTTCTTTCGGTTAGTCTTGCAGCATCGAGGCTGCGCTTCTGACGCATCGCCTCAGCATCCCGCGTAATTTGGTTCAATCCGGTCATCTTCACTTCCTTCGACACAGCGGTTTCACTCCAGCTCTTCATTCCTTCATCCAGCTTCGTTCCTATATCGCTTTGAATGAGCTTCAATATCGGAGAGAGTATCGTCAGCAAGATGAACAAGCCGACCACGAGCCGCGCATAACGCTGCATCGCTTTGTTTGGGAGCAGCAGCTCGACGAACACCGCCAGCAAAATGATAGCGATGATGTCTCTCAGCCAGTCGCTTAACCAAGCCATCACAGCTCTCGTCCCCTTCCTTACCTCACCATCAAAGCCGCATTTCCTGCAGTCAAAATGATTGTAACCGCGAGGAAAAACATGAGACTGACAGCAGCCAAGGCTGCAAAAACATAGATCATCGTCTTGCCAATCGTCGTGAGACAGGTTACTATCGGCGAATCACCCAGCGGCTGCATGACTGCAGCGGCAATGTTGTAAATAAGCGCCAACGTCAATATTTTGATTGCAGGAAACGCGCTGATGAAGAGCAATATAATAACGCCAGCGAGGCCGATCGCGTTTTTGGCTAGCATGGATGCCGAGATGACCGTATCCGCCGCATCGGAGAACATCCGTCCTACGACGGGGACAAAATTGCCTGTAACAAACTTGGCCGTTCGCAGCGTTACACCGTCAGTGACCGCGCCAGTTGCCCCTTGTACCGATATCACTCCGAGAAAAACGGTCAGCAGAACACCCAGTACGCCAACGCCAATGTTGCGAAGCAGATTAGCCAGCTGCGTAACCTTGAATTTCTCCGACAACGCACTCGTAATATGGAGCACCGCCGAGAAAAACAGAAGCGGAAACACGAGCGTATAAATGAGCGTGCCGACAGCATGGATCATAAAAATGATAAGCGGATGCAGAACGGAAACCGTTACGACGTTGCCCATCGAGGCAAGCAGCGTAAGTAGCAGGGGCACCATCGCCAGCATGAACTGGATCATGCTCTCTATTGCTCCCTTGGCATACCCCATTGCGACGTGAAAGCTGTTGACCGCTATAATGATAAGCACCATATACGTGATAGAATAGGCAACCTTGCTGACTGCATTTCGCTCGAAAGCGTTTTGCATCGTCTCCAGCACCATGCTGAACACCGTCAGCATGACGATGGTAACGAGCAGCTTTCCATTGTAAAGCACCTCATGCCACAAGTACTTCACTAATCCTTGCGCCATATCGGTAAACTTTAACCCTTCACCGCCCGGAACGATCATCTCCATAAAACTAGGAATTCGCTCCTCCGGAAAGTAACCGCCATATTCGCTTTGAAGCTTGTTCCAATAAGACTCGACTGCTTCTGTCTCTAAGCCTCCCAATTGCTCGGTTGCCAGCTCCTTGGAAAGCTGATCGGCTCTAGCTTGATCGTCCGCTTGCGGTACTGTACTTTCTCCGTTTAACGCATAACCGAAAGTAGGAGCAAAGGAGAACAGAAATGTCGCTGCAAGGATGAAGAGCAGCAGCTTGGCCCGGTAACCAGCAGGAGTGAGCTTGATCATACGCTTCAGCCCCCCTCCGGCAGCAGCCCGATAACCGTCTCGACAATTACGCTAATAATCGGAACAGCCATGACGAGAATAAACACTTTTCCGGCAAATTCGATTTTTGATGCGATGCTCTCTTGGCCTGCGTCTCTGACAATTTGCGCTCCAAACTCCGCAATGTACGCTATCCCGATTATTTTCAAGATCGTCTTCAAGTAAATGGAAGGGATGCCCGATCGATTAGCTAGATCCTCAAGTACCGAAATGACGATTTCGATTTTGCCGATCAAATACAGGAAGATGAACAAGCCCGTAAATGCGGCGAGCAAAAAAGCGAACATCGGCTTTTGCTCCCGAACGACAAGTATGAGTATTGTAGCCATCAGACCTAGACCGACGATTTGAATCATTTCCATTTCGCTCACCTGCTTGCCTGCACGTCCGACTGAAGACGTCTACTGGAACAAAAAAATCGTTTTAATTTCCTGAAACAATTCATTCAGGAGCCGAACGACCATAAACAATACAACAACAAAGCCAATGACCGTAACCCAATGCGCCATATCTTCCTTTCCCATTTGCTTAAGCACCGAATGTATCATTGCGATAACAATTCCGATTCCGGCAATTTGGAAAATGGCGCTCACATCCATGTCCATCTATGCGGCACCCCACTACACCATCAAAATGACGACCAGCACAGCGATCAATATACCGAGACTTTTCCACATTTTCTCGTAACGCCCCTGATCGTCTCTCGCTGCGTCCTCCTCAGCCTTCAACTGCAATAACGCTAGATGTATGTGCTTCATTTGATCTTCCTTATCGCTGATTCCAAGTGTTGAGCCCAGCCTAATGAGGACGGCCTGTTCGTTTTTCCGCATCGAAGTCGCATCCCATTGCGATTGAATGGCCGACTCCCAGCTGTCACGGAAAGTAAAGCTCTCTGTCTCCCAAATGCCGCTTGCCGCTTTGCGAAAAATCGTTGCAAGCGGTTCAGGCGTTGCCGATGCGGTTCTCTCGAGCGCCTCCGGCAGCGGGGTGTGCCCGTAGCCAATTTCCGTCTCCAGCCGCTGCAGCGCATGCGCCAGCTGCCTTAGCTGCCTAGGCCGCTCTGCGAATTTCGCCGCTTGCTGGAAGCCGATCATCGTACCTGCAAACAAGACCAGTACAGCGCCCAACAGCTTGATCACGGGTCATCAACTCGATGCCGACCAGCGATGGCATGCGCCGTTTCCGAACGATGCGGGGAGGAGAGATCACGGGCGGTCCGTAAAGCAATCGTTTCAGCAGGCACAACACGGTGCATAATGCCCTGATCCGTGCGCTTTAGTTCAACAACGTACGTAAAAGCTCCCTCTTCCAGCAGCTTGAGCAGCACGGGCCTGCCTCTTGCATCCTGCAAATCGTAGGCATGCGCAGTGGCGACGACACTGATGCCAGCATGGCTAGCCTCGCGAATGGCTTCCCCGTCCTCCGGCCTGCCGATCTCATCGGCGATCAGCACCTCTGGCGACATCGATCGCAAAAGCATCATCATGCCCTCCGCCTTCGGGCAGGCATCCATTACATCCGTTCTCGGTCCTACGTCGAATGTCGGGATGCCGCGG
Source organism: Paenibacillus sp. Y660 (assembly GCF_057221575.1). Classification (NCBI taxonomy): domain Bacteria; kingdom Bacillati; phylum Bacillota; class Bacilli; order Caryophanales; family Paenibacillaceae; genus Paenibacillus; species Paenibacillus sp. Y660. Next base: position 229,240 of record NZ_JBXBBJ010000002.1, read on the forward strand.
ACGCAAGCCGCAATCTCTGATCGCTCATCAACGATGCCTACCTTTCTTCCTTGCCAGCCGCTTGCTTCAAGCGTAGGCCACAAGCCATAGCTGACCGATCTTGCAATGTCACGCACAAGCGTTGTTTTACCCTGCTGCGGGGGAGCTAGTATTAGCGTCGAATGCAGCGTTTTTCTCGCCCTGTCAATCAGCTTGGGAAGCAAATGGGTGCTTGCGCCAATCACTTCTCTGGCTACCCGTATATTAAAGGCGCCAATATCGCGAATGCCGCGAACCACACCGCTGTCCAAGATTGTTCTGCCAGCCAGTCCAATCCGATGGCCTCCCGATACGGTTATAAATCCTCTGCGCAGCTCCTCCTCCATTGCGTACAACGAATAGTTGGTAATGCGCTCGAGAAGCTTGCGGCAAGTGTCTGCCGATGGCTTGTATGCTCCGTCGGCAGCTTGGTGCAGCGACCCGTCAATCATCATAAATCGAGACTGGCCGCGAAAGCAGATTTCAAGCGGCCGTCCCTCTCGAATCCGAATTTCTTCAAGCTGCTCCTGCATTTGTTCAGGAAGGCGCTCCAGCAGCGTCTTCAGCTCTAGAGGCAATAAATGCGCTACGCGTGCCAGCATGTTATCATCACTCCCGGATGTTTGTCCTTCGTAGTTCCTATTTGTATGCTTGCGCGGTAAAAATATGACTGCTTTACTCCACGATTGCTAGAGTTAAATCTATTATTTTTTCAAAATGCCTATCATCAGGCAAATGACGCCAGCTCCAACCCATAGAAACTTGGACGGCGACAGCCTGTCAGACATCCCAACGAGACCTACCGTTGTCGTAGCGATCAGAATGAGCGGACCGACCAAAGCTAGCGATGAGTTTACGATCAGCGCTTTGTCGATTTGGTTTAAGCGAAGCATCAGCAGCGCTGCGCAGATTTCAATCGTTCCCGAAGTAAGGCGCAGCGACGCCATAGTCAATACGATTTTGTTCAGCATGATGAAATGACCTCCCTTCAAAATTTAATTAGCTGCTTATTTATATGCACGCTTGTCTACCTTTCATGACGGCACCTGCCCATAGGCAAATGCATATAGTAAGGCATGGAATGAGAGAAGGGCGGAATATCGATCATGCAAGTACAGGTTATTTCGAGTGTGAATGAAGCCAGTTCAGCGCGATTTCATCATAAAACGGCGATCGTTATCGACGTGCTGCGGGCGACTAGCACCATCGTTACCGCAATCGCTGCCGGCGCAGCATGCATCATCCCTGCTGAAACGGTCATGGAGGCGCGAGCGCTGCAGCGTCCGGGAGATTTGCTTGGAGGCGAGCGTTTCTGCCGGAAAATCGCCGGCTTTGACCTAGGCAACTCGCCGGATGAATATACGGAGCAGGTCGTTGCAGGCAAAAGAATCGTGCTGACAACGACAAACGGTACGCGGGCTATCCATAAATCGATGCGCGCGGACCATGTGCTGACCGCTTCGCTTCTTAATGCTGAGGCATGTGCCCGAGTGGCTGTCGAGCTGCGGCGGGATATCGTTATTTTATGCGCGGGCAGCCATGATGAGTTTGCGATTGAAGACGGTTTATGCGCGGGTCTTGTGCTTGATAGGCTTCATGCGTTAAGCCATATTACAGTTGAAATGGATGATTTCGGATCGGCTATGCTGGCGCTGTACCGAAATCGTTCGAATCATGTCAAAGAGACGATTATGAATGGAATGACGGGGAAAAAACTACTGAAGCTGGGGATGAAGAAAGATATTGAAGCATGCTCTGCAATTGATATATTTAACGAGGTACCTCGATTGAATGGTGATCAATTAACGAGAATTTGATGCAGTTCATGCAAAAAAAGAAGGCATGTTCCAATTACGGAACATGCCTTCTTTCTTTGTAGAAACCAAATCTATTAACGACGGTCTTGTGGGCCGCCTACGAATGCTTGCTCTGCGGTATCAAGCGCATATGCGGTATGAAGCGCGCGCACAACATCGCTGAGCGGCTCTGCAATAATTACGCATGAGCATTTGATTTCCGAGGTGCTTACCATCTTGATGCTTACGCCAAGCTTAGAAATCGTTTCAAACATTTTTGCGGCTACGCCCGGGTTGCTGACCATGCCTGCTCCCACGATAGATACTTTCACAAGGTTGGATTCCGAAGTCGTTTCACGATACGGAACCGTGCTGCGGATCCCTTCAATAACCGAGATCGATTTATCCACGTCATCGCCAGATACCGTAAAGGAGAAGTCGGCTTTGCCATCCTGCACGCCGCTTTGTACGATGATGTCGACGTCGATGCCATTGCTGGCAAGCGCGCCAAACACATTTGCAAGCACGCCTGGCACATCCTCAACACCCATAATGCTTATTCTAGCTACATTTTTGTCAAACGCGATGCCGCGAACGACCACGCCTTGCTCCATGACCGCTTCCTCCTTCACACTTGTACCTTCGTTTTGGGTAAAGCTTGAACGTACGACAAGCTTCACATTGTTGTGCTTGGCATATTCCACCGCACGCGGGTGCAAGACAGCAGCGCCCAAATTAGCGAGCTCAAGCATTTCATCGTAAGAAATTTCGTTCAGCTTGCGAGCGTTTTTGACGACGCGAGGATCGGTTGAATAAATGCCGTCCACGTCCGTATAAATCTCGCAAACGTCCGCGTTCATGGCTGCTGCCATTGCGACCGCTGTTGTATCCGAGCCGCCACGGCCAAGCGTCGTAATTTCGCCGTCTTCCGTCATCCCTTGAAAACCTGCAATAATAGCAACATTGCCGAGCTCAAGCGCTTTGAACACACGCTCAGGGTTAATGCTCGTCATCTTCGCCTTGCCATGCAGCGCTTCTGTGCGAATGCCTGCTTGCCAGCCGGTAAAGGATACAGCTTTAGCTCCAAGCTGGTGAACGGTCATCGACAGCAATGCTATCGAAATTTGCTCTCCAACCGTTAACAGCATATCCATTTCCCGCGCCGGCGGGTTCGGATTAAGCTGTTTTGACTGATCAATTAAATCGTCAGTCGTATCTCCCATAGCAGAAACGACGACAACGATATCGTTGCCCTCCTGCTGCCGTTCAATTATGCGTTTTGCTACGCGCTGCATCCGCTCCGGCGTTCCAACGGAGCTGCCGCCAAACTTCATCACGATTAACGACAAAGCTGATTCACTCCCAACCCTGACATATACATACAAGTCAATATTATACCACAACAGGCGCAATTATGGGTATATCCGCCTGCAAAAAAACCGCCCGAATGAATCGGACGGTTGAATCAGCTGCTTGCTAAGCGCGCGAGATGTATTTGCCTTCACGAGTATCGATCAGCAATACGTCGCCTTCGTTAATGAACAGTGGAACTTGAACGTTAAGGCCCGTTTCAACCTTAGCTGTTTTTGTTGCGCCTTGCGCCGTGTTGCCCTTAACGCCTGGCTCTGTTTCAATAACTTTCAGATCAACGCTGTTTTGCATTTGAATACCAAGAATTTCACCTTGGTAGCTCGAAATGTTGACGTTCATGTTCTCTTTCAAGAAATTAAGCTCCCACTCAAGCTGCTTCTTGTCCAAGTTGAATTGGTCAAACGTTTCGTTATCCATGAACGTGTACTCCGAGCCGGAGTTGTAAAGGTATTGCACTTCACGGTTCTCGATAATGGCACGGCCGATGCTCTCGCCCGCACGGAACGTTTTCTCAACAACGTTGCCGTTGCGAAGATTTTTCAGCTTAGAGCGAACAAATGCAGCGCCTTTGCCCGGCTTAACGTGTTGAAAGTCAAGAACGGTGAAAATATCTGTGTCAACTTGCACGGTCAAGCCTGTTTTAAAATCGTTTACTGAAATCATTGCTGATTCCCTCCTGAATGAATAGTCCTTACCCCAAAGTAATTAGTTCCTTCGGGGATGAGGTTAATATTTTAATACCGGTTTCCGTAATAACGATATCATCCTCAATGCGTACGCCGCCAAAGCCTGGTACGTAAATGCCGGGTTCAACCGTGACCGTCATGCCGGGGGTTAAAATCGAGTCGCTTAATTTGGACAATCTAGGCGCTTCGTGGATCTCCATGCCAAGGCCATGTCCAGTGCCATGTCCAAACAGATCGCCATATCCGTACTTCGTAATCATATCGCGGCACAATGCATCAGCCTCGCGGCCGGTCATGCCCGGCTTGATATGCGCAAGCGCATGCAACTGTGCTTCAAGAACGATATTGTAAATTTCCAAATGCTTGGCTGTCGGCGTTCCAACTACGACTGTTCTCGTCAAATCGGAGCAATAGCCATTATAGTAGGCGCCAAAATCAAGCTTTACGAATTCGTTGTCGCCGATAATCCGGTCGCTAGCAACACCATGAGGCAATGCGGAACGCTCACCCGACGCAACGATGGTGTCGAAGGAAGAGGATGTCGCGCCATGACTGCGCATATACACTTCCATTTCAAGCGCGATATCGGTCTCACGAACGCCTGGGCGAATGATCTTCAAAATATGGTTGAAGGTGCTGTCCGCAAGGTCAGCGGCCTCTTGCATAATTTGCAGCTCAGCCTCGTCTTTAATGATACGGAGCTTTTCTACCAAGCCCGAAGCAGGCTCAAGCGTAATGCCGCCGAGCGTTTTCGACCAAGCTGTGAATTCACTGTATACAACATGGTCCTGCTCAAAAGCAAGCTTAGTCAGCTTTTCTTGCTTCAGCAGCTCGTGCACATTCTCAAGCGGGCTTGGCCCGTGCTCGATAATTTGAAAGCCGACCGCTTGCTGAGGCGCTTGTGTACGATAGCGGAAGTCAGTAAGCAAGTAGCTGTCGTTTTGTGTAATCAACACCATGCCTGACGAGCCAGTGAAGCCGCTTATGTAGCGTCGATTATGCTCGCTCCCAATTAAAATCGCTTCAAAGCGATGTTCTTCCATCAGCTTTCGCAACCGTTGTACTCTAGCGTTTGGCATAACCGCTTCACCCTTTCTTTAACAACTGTTTACGATTTTTGCAAATGAAGTGCCAGCGCAGTTAAGCCAAGCTCGTAGCTCTGAGAGCCGAAGCCGGCAATTTGTCCGACTGCGATCGCGGCGACGACGGATACATGTCGAAACGATTCTCTCTTATGAATGTTCGACATATGCACCTCGACAATCGGCAGCCCCACGGTGCTGAGCGCATCGCGCAGCGCATAGCTGTAATGCGTCCAAGCGCCAGGGTTTATGAGAATACCGTCTGCCTTTCCGTAAGCACTATGTATGCGATCAATCATATCGCCCTCATGATTCGTTTGGAAAAACTCAACGGAGACGCCAAGCGCCTCGGCTTTATCCCTCAAGAGCGACTCAATGAAACCAAGCGTTTCTGTCCCGTACACACCAGGCTCGCGGATACCGAGCATATTGAGGTTCGGTCCGTTCAAAACAACGATTTTGTGCATGAATGCACCTCCCAAGCAACCGAATCCATCATAGGTTCAAAGATCAATAGCCATTTTACCACAAATGTCCGTCGCTTGAGAAGTAGAACTCGTTAATGCGCGTTTATAGGCTCCCGCGAAGCTTCGTCTGTAAACTCAAAGGCGATCGAATAACCGATAAATACACCCCATAGCAAAAAGACGCAAAGCTCGGTGTAAAGCGTATTCCAGCCAGCTTTCCTTACGCTCTCCATGATGCCAAGCATAGGGCCGACAGCTGCAAAGAGGATTGCCCACCATGCTGCGCCATACAAGATGCCAGGCCACGGCCCACGCAAGCGGCCGAGCACAACCTTATAAATTAAGGCTGCAGCTATTGAGAAAAGGACGAAAGATGCAATTCCTACAACTTCACCCCATGCTGTTTTCAGAAAGGAGCTTTTGAAGAAAGGATCTGCCGCAAAGCCGGGAAGGATACTCGTAAATTTCATCTCATAGAACATCCAGCGGATGATTCCCCAGATTAAACCTGCAAAGAAACCGATTTTGATCGAAAATAGCCATGGGTTCGTATGATGGTTCACATATTCGTTTTTCTGTTTCTGTTTCTGTTTCTGTTTTCCTTTTCCCATATTGAAGTGCCTCCATTCTGGTATTGATCTTTGCCTAAGCTTAGTATGCGAAATAAATCCGATCCATAACCGCCAGCTTCCATTAAAGCATTCCGTTTCCAACATGCTGGCGTTGGCAATTAGCTTATAGATAAAGTACAATAGACTTACATAGTTATAGGTTCATTCGTCGGAACAACTAAGACGATATTCCACTCAAGGAAGGTGACAAGCACTTGCCGCAAGACTCCCGAAGCATATATGGCGGACAAGCGGTTATTGAAGGCGTAATGTTTGCTGGCAAACACGTTAACGTAACAGCTGTCCGACGCAAAAATGATGAAATCGTATTTTATGAGGTACCCCGCACATCCAAGAGCTGGATTCAAGCCTTAAAAAAAATTCCGCTCGTTCGAGGCGTAGTCGGCATTTTGGAATCCAGCGCCAAAGGCTCGCAGCATTTGAATTTTTCAATGGAGACCTATGCGGAGGATGAAGCCGGCGAGGAAAAAGATGCCGCTTCGGCTGACCAAGCGGTCAAGGCGAAGGATGAAAAAAAACAAGGCTGGAGCCTCAGCATGCTGGTAGGCGTCGCCGTAGCGGGTGTGCTTTCGTTTATTTTCGGCAAGCTTATATTTACGGCAGCACCTGCTGCGCTTGAAGAATTGCTATTCTCAGGGGTATTTGAGAACAAGGTCGGTCATAATTTATTAGAGGGTCTTATCAAAATTATTTTGTTGCTAGCGTATTTATATTTCATCTCCATGACTCCGCTTATTAAGCGTTTATTCCAATATCACGGTGCTGAGCATAAAGTGATTAGCGCATATGAAGCCGGCGAGGAGCTCAGCATAAGCAATGTACAGAAGTACAGCCGTCTTCACTATCGCTGCGGCTCAAGCTTTATCGTATTTACGGTTATCGTAGGCGTTGTCGTCTATTCGCTTCCGTTCTTCACATGGGATTCCATTTGGGAACGTGTCTACATCCGTATTCTTCTGCTTCCGCTCGTTCTTGGCCTTTCATACGAGGTGCTGCGCTGGACAAATGCTTTGCGTGAGATTCCTTTTCTCCGCTACCTCGGTTACCCGGGATTGTGGCTGCAATTGCTTACGACAAAGGAGCCGCGCGATGAGCAAGTAGCCGTATCCATCGCTTCCTTCAAACGGATGCTAGAGCTTGATAAACAAATGAAATAAACGATATTCAAACAAGGAAAGGCGGTATTACAATGAGCAGAGTACCGAGCAAATGGAATATTTGGTCCATCACTATACTCGTGTTGCTGGCGATTGGCCTCGTGTATAGTGTTGTTCAAAGCCCGGCAGCATTTATTATTCCGATCATGGTGCTTGGCGGTATTTTCCTGCTTTATAAATATCCGCCTGCCTTCTTAAGAGGAAACAGCGCGCAGCGAGGCCGAACTGAGGTCAAGCAAAGCCGAGCTACCGCTGCGAAGATGAAAACCAACAAGCCTCGCTCCAAAACCGTACCCTTCCGCGTTATCGAAGGCGGCAAGGATGACGACGATTTGCCAAAATATCATTAACAAACAAAAAAGAAGGTCTGCGGCAAAGCTGCAGACCTTCTTTTTTGTTTGTTTGAACCTACACCTTATGTATTACTCGCTGTCCATTTCCGCACGAACAGCGCGAAGCTCGTCCATTCTTTGAGAGTCGCGGCGGAAGTATTCAACCAGCGTCTCAATGCAAGTAATTGAATCCCAGCTTAAATGATGCTCGATTCCTTCAACATCCTGATAAATATTTTCGTCCTGCACGCCGATTGTGGTAAGGAACGATTCCAGCAGCTGATGCCGGTCGACTAGCCTTTTCCCCATTTTCTTGCCTTTATTGGTCAGGACAAGCCCACGATACTTTTCATAAATCAAATAATTATCTTTGTCGAGCTTTTGAATCATTTTGGTGACCGATGAAGGATGCACCTCTAGTCCTTCCGCGATGTCCGAAACACGCGCATAACCTTTTTCATCAATCAGCTTATAAATTCTTTCCAAGTAGTCTTCCATGCTCGGTGTCGGCACTGAAGAACCCCCTAACCATACTTCTTCACCTTGTCTCTTAGGCGTTACTCTATGTATCATACACTGTTCATTATGCTCACTGCAACCTGTTCGAATTTCGATAACCAATTATGCAGCGCAAAAAACGCATGAACTTTCCAGTTTGAGCCGCTCATCTCCTTCACACAATAACCCTATTCGTTTGCGACTTATCTACAGGAGGAATGACAGATGAGCACAGCTATTACAGGTCGACCCAAACCGGATCGCTCCACCCTCTCCTTCGTTCCTGAGCTCGTTTATTTCGAACCGTCTGCGCTCGATTATCCAAAAGGCAAGCGAATATTCGAATGGGTCAAGCAGGAGGGCATTCCATACCGGATGACGACCTCTCACAACCGCATTACGAATTTGCCTGGCGATACGGAACTCGAGCAGTACAAAATTGCCAAGCGCACACTAGTCGTAGGCATCCGCAAAACGTTGAAATTCGACACCTCCAAGCCTTCAGCCGAATATGCGATTCCCATTGCTACAGGCTGTATGGCTCATTGTCATTATTGTTATTTACAGACGACTTTAGGCGCTAAGCCTTACATTCGGGTGTACGTCAATATAGACGATATTATTGAGGCTGCACAGGGCTATATTGACGAGAGGAAGCCGGAGATTACTCGCTTTGAAGCGGCCTGTACCTCAGATCCCGTTGGACTTGAGCCCATCTCGGGAAGCCTGCGCGAGCTCATCGAATTTATGGGGGCTCAGGAGTATGGCAGGCTTCGATTCGTAACCAAATTTCATCATGTGGATTCCTTGCTAGACGCAAAGCACAACGGCCATACGCGCATACGGTTCAGCGTCAATGATAAATATGTCATTAAACATTTTGAGCCTGCTACGTCAAAATTCGAACAACGGATTGAGGCCGCCGCTAAGGTAGCTGGAGCGGGTTATCCAATGGGCTTCATTATTGCCCCGATTATTTGGCATGAAGGCTGGGAGGAAGGCTATGGCGAGCTAATATCGTCACTTGCAGCAGCACTCCCGCCAGAGGCAACGAAGGATCTTACCTTTGAACTGATTCAGCATCGCTTTACCAAGACAGCCAAAGCAGTAATCGAAAAGCGCTATCCGCGTACGAAGCTGGAAATGGATATCGAGAAGCGTAAATACAAATGGGGCCGCTGGGGACAAGGGAAATATGTATACCCCGATGAACAAGCAAATGCGCTCCGCATGTATATATCGGAGCGCATCTTTGAGCATTTTCCAGAAGCGAAAATAGAATATTTTACGTAAATTCGCTGCTTTTAAAAAGCAAGCCATTCAGGCGTAATGACGTTCAGCCAAATCGTTATTTTGGTCATTTGATCGGTAAATAGCAAAATACCCATCAATATCATTACCGCTCCGCCGATCTTCATAACGGTTGCGGAGTATTTCAATATCCATCTTGCCGTCCCAAGGAAAAAGGCAAGGACAAAAAAAGGAATCGCGAAGCCGAGTGCGTAGGCAGTCGTCAATCGAAACCATGTTCCAGGCTCCGTTGCTGCTAATCCTAATATAGCTGTCAGAGCAGGACCCATGCATGGCGACCAGCCTGCCGAAAAACCGATCCCAAAAATAAAAGAGCTCACATAGCTCGCTTTCTTCGGAATAAGGTTCATTCTCCGGTCCTTCATAAGCAGCTGCGGCTGGAATAATCCGATTAGAAAAAGTCCCATCAAAATGATCAAAATAGCCGATATCTGTCTAATCAGCTGCCTGTACTCACTAAAAAACTCGGCAAACACATTCGTACCGTAGCCCAAAGCGTAATAAACGGTACAGAAGCCCAAGATAAAAAACAGCGTATGCGACATCGTGAGCATACGTTTTTGTTTTGCATTCGCATTTCCCTTGAGATCCGCCACCGATATTCCCGTTATGTATGATAAATAGGAGGGATATAGCGGCAAGCAGCAAGGCGAAATAAACGATGCAAAGCCGGCACCGAATGCCAGCCAAATGTTAATATCAGACATGCCTGATCACCCCAATTCGAATCAACTGCCTGCTCGGACACCGCGGCGGAAGACGAGCAGCAAAAGCAATACCGCAATAAGCAAAAGTACAATCGTGCCGCCTGGCGCTAAATTCCATACACCTGCCATGAGCAGACCGATGATCACAGCCAGCTCGCCAACGACCACGACCGTAATGACGCTTTGCCGGAAGCTTCTTGCAATGACCAAGCTGCATGCAGCAGGTATCGTAAGCAATGCGGATACTAGCAGCGCTCCCACAATTTTAATAGAAACGCTAATAATAAGTGCGGTAAGCACGCTAATCATAACATTATAAAATTTCACGGGCAAGCCGCTTACTGCAGCCGCATCCTCGTCAAACGTAATGAGAAAAAGCTCCTTGACCTGCAGCCAAATCGCAGCGAGAACGATAAGCGTAACTCCTCCGATTACATAAAGATCGTTGCTGTTCAGGGTGTAAATGCTGCCGAACAAATAACTGTCCACATTTTTAAAACCCTTTCCCATCGTAAAAAACAATGAGGCTAGGGCAACCCCGCCGGACATGATGATAGCGATAGACAGCTCCGCATAAGTTTTGTACGCTTTCCTAAGCTTCTCGATGGCAAAGGATGCTGCGATGGCGAACAACAGCCCCACCGCGATGGGGTACACGCCAATCAAAAATCCGAGCGCTACGCCGGCTATAGAGACATGAGATAAGGTGTCTCCAATCATGGACAATCTGCGCAGCACAAGAAATAAGCCCATTAGCGGGGCAGTTACGCCGATGAGCAACCCGCCAATTAGGGCTCGTTGAAAAAATTCGCTAGTTACGATCTCCAATCAAAACAACCTCTTTCCTGCTCTCCATTTGCTGTCGCAGCCCTTTTAGGCTGTGTGCAAGGTCATTTTCCACGCAGTCCTGCGTTTCATGCGAATGCTTGATGTGAAACTTAAGCTTCCCGTTCGTTGCAGCCGGCTCTTGACCAAGGTAGGACCTGATCATATCCAAGTCGTGGGAAACCATTAGAAACGTAATATTATGATGCTGATGCATATGCTTGATCATATGGAAGAAGCTCTCCTGCGTCTCCGTATCAATCCCAACTGTTGGCTCATCCAAAATGAGCAATGACGGACTATTGACCAGCGCTCTGGCTAGAAATACACGCTGCTGCTGACCGCCCGACAGCTGGCCGATTCGCTTATCCTTCAGGTCCTCGATACCCATCGCGTGCAGAGCATCCTCGCACTTAATGAAATCCGCCTTGTTCATCTTCTTAAACAGCTTGCTCCGCCCATAAAGCCCGGATAGAACAACCTCTCGCACCGTAGCCGGGAATAGCGGGTTTAATGCGTTTTTTTGCGGAACGTATCCGATACGCTCCCATTGCTTAAACTTGTCTATTCGTTCTCCAAATAAACGGATCGTGCCGCTTGTAGGCTTTAGCAAGCCAACAATCATTCGCAGCAGCGTCGTTTTTCCAGCGCCATTCGTACCAATTAAGCCAATGAAGTCTCGTTCCTTAACAGCAAAGCTTAAATCCGAGATGACATTCTGCTGCTGGAAGGAAAAGGAGACGTCCTCCAATGAGATAACCTCTTGGTGGCAGCTAGCGTCGGCAATAGTTATTCGATTCGGTTGCGCCATAACTTCTTCTCTCCTCACAGCAATACAGAGCTGCAGCAGCTCTGTTGGATTGCCTTTTGTTCTATTGTAATGCTTGCACAAGATTTTGCAAGTTGCGTTCCATCAGTGTTAAGTAGGTTTGGTCTTCCTTTTCTTGCTCTGGCGTCAAGCCCTCCAGCGGGTTAAGCACCATCGTCTCGACATCAGCTTCACTCGCCAGCGTCTGTGCAAGCTGATCGGACACCAGCTCTTCGAAGAAAATATATTTGACTTTGTTTGCTTTAACAAACTTCGCGATGTCCAGCAAATCCTGCGCGCGCGGCTCCGCATCCGGGTTAAGACCCATGATGGATACTTGCTTCAAGCCATAATCACGAGCTAAGTAACCAAATGCTTCGTGGGAGGTAACGATGTTTTTATTCGGTACTTGTGCAAGCTTGGCCGTGTAGTCTGCATCGATGGCTTCCAGCTTCGCAAGCAAAGCCTCATAGTTTTTCTCGTAGTCTGCTTGGTTTGCACTGTCGACTTCGATCAAACTATTTTTAACATTTTCAGCTAGCTTAAGCGCTGATTTAGGGCTAACCCAAGTATGCGGATCAGCACTGCCATGCTCATGTGCTTCTTCATCTGCATGCTCTTCCTCGGAGCTCTCGATAAGTGCTATGCCTTTGCTAATCTCTTTGGTAGCAACCGCGCTGTCCTTGGACAAGCCCTTCAGAAAAGCATCTACCCAGCCCTCAAGGCCTGCGCCGTGATAGAGGAACAGCTGTGCCTTCGAGGCGGTGCTCAGATCACGGCTCTTCGGTGTCCAGTCATGCGGCTCTACGCCGGCAGCGATTAGATTTACTGCTTTAATATGTTCTTGGCCGATTTCCGATGCTAGAAAATATAAAGGATAAAAGCTTGTAACGACGCTGATCTGACTTGCACCAGCCTTATTTGTTGCAGCCGAGCTATCATTCGTCGAATCCGCTGGCGAACTTGCATTGTTGTTATTGCCGCAAGCTGCCATCACAAGCAGCATAGTGGTCAGAAGCAGGCTTAGCGCCACAGAGCGTATCGATGTTTTCAATTTCGAATCTTTCATTTGGTGTTCTCTCCATTCTGTCTCTCTCTTCTTCTTAATCGTTATGATTACGTTTTGTATTATACGATGCCTTTAAATAGACTGTCAACCATATTTCTAAGTAAAAAGCTTGCTTATATTCCAACCTGATGCCTATCGATTACTTGTATTGACGAAAATAAAGCGAAATATGACAACTCGCTCTCGCCTGAGAAGAAGCATGAGATTCATAGGCTATAAAAGAAGGATGCCCCGGAAGTCATCAGACTTCTGGAGCACCCTCTTTTACTCAGCTAAACTTACTAGTCTATTTGACAACCGCGCCGTTTGGCATGCCGTCTGGCACAGCAGCCAGCGTCAATTGATCGCCATGCGAAGCAGCGAGTATCATGCCTTGCGACCATTCCCCACGCAGCTTAACCGGCTTCAAGTTCGTTACGCAAATGACTTTGCGGCCAACCATTTGCTCCGGTGTATAAAACTTAGCGATGCCGGAAACGACCTGACGCTGCTCGTAACCAAGATCCAGCTGCAGCTTAAGCAGCTTATCGGCTTTGTTCACAGGCTCTGCCGCTATAACCTGTGCGACACGAAGCTCTACCTTCGCGAAGTCATCAATCGCGATCTCTTCCTTCGACTCTACTGCCGTCTGAGGCGTTTCGCTTGCTGCCTTTGCTTCCGCTGCAGCAGGTTGTTCCGCTGCTGGCTCAGCTTGCGTTCCGCCGCCCATTGCAGCTGCTATAAAGGCAGCTTCCTCAGCCGTATCAAGACGTGGGAACAAAGGCAAGCCTTTGCTTACTTTCGTTCCGCCTGGCAGCGACCCGAATTGCTTCGTGCTCTCCCATGCCGTCAACTCGCCTGGCTCAAGGCCAAGCTGCTTCCACATTTCACGGGGAGCATGCGTTAAGAACGGCTGAAGAAGGATCGAGACGATGCGGAGCGATTCCGCCAAATGGTACATGACCGATGCAAGCTCTCCGGTCTTAGCCTCATCCTTGGCAAGCGCCCAAGGCTGGGTTTCATCAATATATTTGTTCGTACGGCTTACAAGCTGCCACAACGTCGCCAGCGCCACGGAAAACTCCATCGTTTCGAGTGCTGACTCCACCTGTACGATCGTTTCACTCGCAAGCTTCTGCAAGGAATCGTCGAAAGCAGTTACCGTACCTGAGTAATTTGGTACAACGCCGTCAAAGTATTTGTCAATCATTGCGATTGTCCGATTAAGCAGGTTGCCAAGGTCATTGGCAAGGTCAAAGTTGATCCGCTCGACGAAGTTTTCCGGCGTGAATGTACCGTCGGCTCCGAATGGCACCTCTCGCAATAAATAATAGCGCAGCGCGTCCAACCCGTAACGATCAATCAGCATAACCGGATCAACGACATTGCCCTTCGACTTCGACATTTTGCCATCCTTCATCAGCAGCCAGCCGTGCGCAAACACCTTCTTAGGCAGCGGCAGCTCAAGCGCCATCAACATAATTGGCCAATAAATCGTATGGAAACGAACGATTTCCTTGCCGACCAAATGAACGTCTGCAGGCCAGAAATCTTGGAACTTCTGATCCTTGCCCTCGTTGCCGTAGTCAAGCGCTGAGATATAGTTAGACAATGCGTCAATCCATACATAAACGACATGCTTTGGATCTCCCGGCACTTTAACGCCCCAATCAAACGTCGTGCGCGATACAGCCAAATCCTCAAGGCCAGGCTTAATGAAGTTGTTGATCATTTCGTTTTTGCGCGATTCCGGCTGAATGAAATCCGGGTTGTCCTCATAGTACTTAAGCAAGCGATCCGCATATTTGCTCATCCGGAAGAAATAGCTTTCCTCCTTTACGAGCTCAACCGGACGGCCGCAGTCCGGACAATTGCCGTCTACTAGCTGGCGCTCAAGGAAAAAGGATTCGCACGGCGTACAGTACCAGCCTTCATAGGTGCTCTTGTAAATATCGTCCTGCTCCAAAAACTTGGCGAATATTTTCTCGACCACCAGCTTGTGGCGCTCTTCCGTCGTGCGAATGAAATCGTCATTGGAAATTTCAAGCTTCGCCCATAGGTCCTTAATGCCAACGACGATATCGTCGACGAACTGCTGCGGACTTTGATCCTTTTCCTTCGCTTTGCGCTCGATCTTCTGCCCGTGCTCATCCGTTCCAGTCAAATACCAGACGTCAAAGCCGCGAAGCCGTTTATAACGCGCCATTGCATCACCCGCAACCGTCGTATAAGCATGGCCGATATGAAGCTTATCACTCGGATAATAAATCGGCGTCGTAATATAAAACGTATTTTTGTTTGTCATATGAATCCTCCTATTTGATTTTTTATCTTAAAAAAACGCAAAAAACTCCCGTCCATCATGGGACGAGAGTTAGAACTCACGCGGTACCACCCAAATTTCAATCTCGAACATCGCCATTAGACCAGGCATTTCGAGAAAGCTTCGTGTGCCGCCTTCATGGCGGCTATCGCCGTTAACGCCAGCTTCGCGTCGCCCCCTTACCCAGCCATTGTTAAAATGCTGCAGCTCGAAAGCGAATCCTCCTGGACCATTTTCCAATAGTATCCCCTGCCGGCTTCCACCCAAAATCCCGGCTCTCTGCGAAAGTTCTTCTATTGTACTTATCCATTCCTCGGACATATGTAGTTAACTAGGAAAAAATTGATTGGTTTATAAATCAAAATATACCGAAATAGAACCCTCTCTGTCAAGGAGCATCTATCTTGTCATTTTTTGCGGGCGGCACAGGATCGTACCCTCCAGCGTTAAACGGATGGCATCTTGCGATACGCTTCATCGCTATCCATGAGCCTTTGGCAGCCCCATGCTTCTCGATCGCCTCCAGCGCATACATCGAGCAGGTCGGATAAAAACGGCATGAGGGCGGGGTAAGCGGAGAAATGAACTTGCGGTAAAAATGAATCGGCGCCTGCGTCACCCGTCGCATCTTTCGTTGTTTCGACATTAGGCTTCGCTTACGGCAGGCTCATCCTGAACACATTCCTTGCAGTAGCCGAACACCTCGAATTTATGCTTCACAACACGGAAATCCTCAGGAACGTTAGTCTGCTCCATCGGGCAGTAAGTAATCGGGTAGGTCATGCCGCATTGCAAGCAAATCATATGGTGATGATGATCATTTTCTTTGCAATGAAGCTTAAACTTGCCGCCATCCTCGAAAATAACCTGCTCCAGCACGCCAAGCTCTTCCATAACACGAAGGTTTCGGTAAACGGTATCGAAGCTTAGCCCCGTATAGGATCTTCCCATATATTCATAAACTTCCTTCGGAGCCAAATAGCCCTGCGTCTCCGAAAACAGCTTGGCAAGCGTCTTTCTTTGATCCGTAATCCGCAACCCTTGACCAGACATGCGTCTTATAATGTCTTCCATTGTGTGCATATGTCGAACCTCCGGACTCTATATTGTCTATCTCCATAATGACGAAAAAAAAAGCTCTCGTCAATGAGAGCCTCCTAACCGTTTAAACGCATGTTAATCATAAAGCTAGCCGACATCGCGAGAAACAGTACGATACTAAGAAAGCCAACCAGCTTGCGCCTAGCATTCAGCTTTTTGATGAGGGCAGCATCATTTGATTGCCGCTTCGTTTCCGAATACGAGCGATGCATAAACAAAAAAGTAATAATAGAAACGACAAACAGCATGTTGACGATAAACCAAATGACTGTCCAGAACAAGCCATTACCTCCGGTCGTGATCAGCTATAGAGATGCTATAGATACCACTTGTTTAGTATATACATAAATACGATGAAGCTGAGTACCGCCCCGCCGAAGCTGAACCAGCCTGTACGAAAACGCTGCTGAAACATGCGTAAAATTCCGAAGCTGAGCAATCCGAATACGAGCATTATGAAAACGATACCGAGTATGAATAACGAAGCAGACACGCTGCTTACATCGACTAGTGACACCGAACACACTCCCTTTTTGCTAATATGTACTTGTTCACTAGACATTATAAGGGATAGACGAGCCATTAGCCAGCCGCAAACCCTGTCGATTTCGTGACAAAAAGAGCACACCTTACTTCGAAGTGTGCCCTTCCTGCCTCAACGCCATCTATTAAAAACGCACGATTGCCTCATGATAGGTACGATTGGTTGGCCGCTTCTGCAGCTTGACGTGAAGCACGGAATCCTTCACAAGCGTTTTGCATATGCGCGGCTTCACCAGCTTCGGCAGCTTAATCGTCTCGCTTTTGCCGTCTGGCAAGCCATCTAAACGCAGCCGGTCCTCGCGCACGAACAATCTCAGCAGCTCTTTGTCAAAACCATCTGGCAAATTTATTTTCACCTGAACAAATTGCTTTGTTTCAGAGAAGGTTGCCGATCCTCCTCCAATTAATACACCTGCTGCTTCCGGCAGCGCTTTCGTCATCATTTTGCGAACATATTGCTCTACCCATTCCGGCTCGCGAAGCAGCTCGAACCCTTTAGGAAGCTGCTGCCTCTCCATCCATTTCTCCATATCATCCCATTTGGATGCCACAAGCAAACACCCGCCTTCCAGCACTTCTACCATCATATGCGCCTAGCTTCGCTCGGGATACTTTCTCTTTGGGAACATCTAGGCGAATGCCGCATAAGATATTGTACGCTCAGCTAGTTGATTTATAAATGCTTACGAAGAAGGAGGCTGCTTATGCCAGCTGTCGTCGGTTTTGTCAAAATTATTAGCGTCGGTTCCGGTTCCATCGTTCAATTCGGTGATACTTTGGAAGTGTCGCCGAACAGCAGTTCCAAGACATATGCAGGGTCAGGCTCGTTCCTAACTGGCAGCTTAACAAACTCTAATAATGCCGTCAGCGCTACGAATACTCTTGATCCGGACGTGCAGGATGCTTCGAATAATCAAGTGAGTGCGATATGAGCTTAACAATCCATCAGCAAATCACCATTCACCTGCTGCGCGTCGACAGCGTGTCGAACAGCTCCGTCCTGCAGGTCGGTAGCGCCGGATCGATACGCTCCTTGTCACAAATGTATAATACCGGCGGGTTCACGGAGCCCGCTCCAGAGCTAGGAGGCGATAATCCGATTTCCTTCGTGCCGCTTCCGAATCCTGCCTAGCAGGAAGTCATGATTGAACTCATTACAAGAAGGAGGAGCAGTCTCATGCAGCAGCCTAATCCGCTATCCCCTTGGCAAATGTGGTCACTTGAAGTGCAACATAAGCTCAAAGAGCAGCAAGAGCAGCTCGAAGCGCTTGAAGCGAAGGTTGCCTCTTTGTGTGAGCAGGTAAAGCAGCTTGAAGCACGCCCTACTTACAATATAGAGAGCATTGAATACCATTTTGATCAATTGAAGGTAGAGAAGCTGGACGGCACGCTCAATATCGGCATGACTGCTCCAGGTACGGGTGATGATGCTTTTCCAGGCAGCATTGAACAAATATCGGTATCAAAGCCGCAAACTTTTCCTTCTGCCGATCCCGTTATCACCCCTCCAAGCGGTATGTATAGTGATCTTTTTGCCGATATGAATCGTTATTTGGATGCCGAGGCTCCGCAAAGGCTGCTTGCTTACGAGAATGAGCTATGTATTCCACTCGACCCCTATCATAGACGCATCATTATAGAGGATGTCCGCAAGCAGGTGCCTTCTCGAATTAATTATTATATGCATGAAGCTGAAAAAGGCACTGCGAATCAGCTTTCTCCAACCGATGATCCATCGGTTGCAGCTACCGTACTTGCAAAAACAAGAAGGGATGCCGAAACAGCGATGCTTGCTTATATGCGGCAGCTGCAGAGCGGCACGCCATCATCAGGAGGAATGGCCTAAATGATTCAATTCAACGTAATAAACCATGTTTTGAATGTTGGTCAAATCGAAATTCTCGGCGTATCCAGCGCATCCATGATGCAGGTGGGCGATACCGATACCGTTTCCTTATATTCCGTGTTCGACACGCCGCCTGAGTCGGTCATCGTTGGGCCGATGGCTCCTTTACCGCTGCCAGATTCTGTTGACGAAACGTAGGCATAAGATGACAAACACATACCCGATACGAACGTCAAAAGTAGGTGTGATTTGTTTAATCGACGTCTCCATTGCAGGTGTTGCACAGTTCGGAGATCGAGCAGAAACAAATGCCCGTCTAAAGGCTCTTGCTGTTCAGCGGCAAGAGGACCATACGACGGCTGGCGACGTTTTCTTTGAATCTTATGATATGTTCTACCAACCTCGGCCTGTTCTTAACGATCCTGATTTTGATAACGGACAGGTCATTCAATTCAGCCGAAACAATTGCTGTCCCAATATTACGGTCGGCTTCATACGAGTGATTGCAACCGGTGCTTCTTCCAGTATACTAATCGGCAATGGGATGTGCTTAGATAACGAATCGCGGATTAAGCATATTCGCCAGTATGCTCGCCGGAAAGCTTTTCCTCCTATTGGCTGTTGAATTGAACAACCCTTGTTTGCACATCTATAAGACCGCTTGGACGCTTGTATCCATGCGGTCTAATTCTCTTCTGCATCTCGACTGTTAACGATTGCCAGAGCATATACATATAGCAACTAAGGTTGCAAAGGATGAATACGCCAAATGGATATGAATCGAATTCGTGCACGAATAGATGAAATGACCGCTGATCTGCTAAGACTGCAGTCGCGAGACGGCGCTTGGCGAATGTGCTTCGATACGGGTACCGCAACGGACAGCTATCTTATTATTTTGCTGCGTCTGCTTGAGAGGCCGGATGAGCACCTGATTCGAAGGCTTGCAGCTCGAATAGCATCCATACAGCAGCCAAATGGCGCTTGGAAGGTTTATCCGGACGAATCCGAGGGCAATTTAGAGGCTACCGCTGAAGCCTACTATGCTTTGCTTAGCGCGGGATTCTACCATGCAGCCGATCCGCGAATGGTAAGCGCCAAGCAGTTTATTTTGCAGCAAGGCGGTTTAGGTGAAGCCAAAAACCTGCTCACTCAAGTCATCTTTGCCGCTACTGGTCAAGCGGAATGGCCACGATTATTGCGTATTCCGCTGGAAGCCTTTTTCTCTGATCTTGGGATCGGATTAGATCTATTCTCGCTCTCCGGCCACGCACGCGTTCATCTCGTACCAACATTAATTATGGCGAATAAGCAATTTGCTCGCCGCACAGCAACGATGCCTCTTTTATCCGATTTATTTGCCGGCCCATCGCGTACCTTCACGAATGATACAACTTGGATATCGGCGTTAAATGGCTTTATTGCAAGCTTGCCCTTAAGCAGTCTGCTGCCGCCAAGCTCGCCAACCGCTTTAGAGCGGGCTGAGGCGTTTATGTTCGAGCGAATAGAGCCTAATGGCACGCTGCTCACCTTCTCGACAGCGACGATTTTGATGATTTTATCGCTGCTGGCACTCGATTATTCGCCTCAATCGCCTGCAGTAAATCAACTGCTGTCAGGAACGATTTCATTGCTATGCGTCGATCGGCCGCATCTTCAAGTAGCATCCTCGGAAGTATGGGATACAGCTATGATCAGCAGCGCTCTACGGGAAGCAGGAATGCCGCCAAACCATAACGCTATGGAACGAGCAGGATACTATTTGTTAGAAAGGCAGCAAATCCGTGTGGGCGATTGGGCTCATCGGCTGCCCAATACGCCTGCTGGAGGCTGGGGCTTCTCTAACGTGAATACGCTGTATCCCGACGTCGATGACAGTGTAGCCGCGCTACGTGCCATACGTCCCTATACAACAGAAGCAAATGGTTTATACGGCAATTGGCAAAGAGGCTTAAACTGGGTACTCGCGATGCGGAACGAGGATGGCGGCTGGCCAGCTTTTGAGAGGGAAGGCACGCAGCTGCCAGCTAGCTTCTTCACTTTTGAAGGCTCTGCCGATATTTCAACCGATCCTTCAACGGTAGATTTGGCCAGCCGTGTTCTGGGCTTTCTCGGAAATGAGCTCGATATGACTATCGGCAATCAGTGGCTCGATGACAGCGTACAATGGGTGCTCTCGCAGCAATCGAGGGACGGAAGCTGGTACGGCCGCTGGGGAATTGCCTACATTCATGGCACCGGTGCTGCCATTCAAGGCATGGCTGCCGTTGGCATGCCTAACGACCATCCTGCCATTAAGAAAGGAATCAAGTGGCTGCTTGAAATCCAAAATGACGATGGCGGTTGGGGTGAATCCTGCCTTAGCGATAAAGAGAAGCACTACGTGCCTCTTCATGCCAGCACACCCTCACAAACCGCATGGGCGCTTGATGCGCTGACGGCTGTTAACGATAAACCGACATCAGCGATTGAGCGTGGTGTTGATGCGCTGCTGCAATCGCTTGAGAAGCGGGATTGGACCTATTTCTATCCGACAGGTGCCGCTCAGCCAGGCAGCATGTACGTATTTTATCCAAGCAACAACTATATTTGGCCCTTGCTCACCTTATCGACTATTTTGAAGAAGTATGGCTCCTAATGTTCACCTCGCATACATGAAAAAAAAAACAGCCTGTATGCTCGGCTGTTTTTTCATATATGCTATTCCCATTTTTGCTGAAAAACAGCAATATTCGTGTATTCCTCCGTTAACAGACGAGATACACGGATATAAATTCGCATGAGCTCGGCATAGATTTTGGCGTTTTGCTTATTCGGCAAATGAAAATGCGATCCACCGACCATGTCGGCAACGACGTCCAGCGAATCCACCTCGCCCATGCTGTACAACCCAAGAATGACTGCGCCGAGGCAAGAGCTTTCAATGCTTTCCGGCACATGCAGCTCCTGATCAAAAATATCAGCCATCATCTGACGCCACAGCTCAGATCTTGCAAAGCCGCCTGTCGCTTGAATTTTCGTTGGCTTGCCCGTTAATTCCTCCAGCGC
The DNA here is from genome assembly GCF_057221575.1 of Paenibacillus sp. Y660. Classification (NCBI taxonomy): domain Bacteria; kingdom Bacillati; phylum Bacillota; class Bacilli; order Caryophanales; family Paenibacillaceae; genus Paenibacillus; species Paenibacillus sp. Y660. The sequence continues at coordinate 250,839 of NZ_JBXBBJ010000002.1, forward strand.
CATAAGCACGCTGTACAAATTATAAATGACGCCTTCTAGCGCCGCGCGAATAAGATGCTCCTTCTTGTGATGGAGTCCAAGTCCAAAATAAGAGCCGCGCGCATTCGCATCCCATAGAGGAGCTCGCTCTCCGGCTAAATACGGATGGAAAATGAGTCCGTCTGAGCCCGGCTTCGCTTTCGCTGCAAGCTCCGTGAGCAGCTCATACGGATCGATGCCAAGCTCCCTAGCCGAAGCAATCTCCTCCGTACCGATCTGATCACGCACCCATCTGAAGATCATGCCTCCGTTATTTACCGGACCGCCGATAACCCAGTGATTCTCCGTCAGCGCGTAGCAAAAAATTCTGCCCTTCGGGTCTGTGACCGGCTTGTCCGTTACCGCGCGAATAGCGCCGCTAGTGCCGATGGTAACCGCAACTACGCCTGGCTGGATCGCATTGACGCCAAGATTGGAAAGCACGCCATCGCTAGCGCCAATTACGAACGGTGTGGAAGGAAGCAAATTCATTCGCTTCGCATAGTGCTCCTCCAATCCTTCCAGCTTATACGTTGTAGGAACAAGCTCCGACAACCGTTCCGCCGTAACTCCGGCTACATTTAGCGCTTCCTCGTCCCATTGCAAATTTTCCAAGTTAAACATTCCAGTAGCAGAGGCAATCGAATAATCGATGACATAACGGCCGAACAGCTTGAAAAACACATATTCTTTAATCGAAATAAATTTATATGCACGGTCAAAAAGCTCCTTATGATCATAACGCAGCCAAGTGAGCTTTGACAAAGGAGACATCGGATGGATTGGCGTGCCCGTACGTAAATAAATGTCGTGGCCATTCCATTCGTTTTTAATTTTATTGGTCCATTCTATGCTCCGATTGTCAGCCCATGTAATGCATTTCGTAAGCGGCTTGCCATCCATATCCACAGCTATGACGCTATGCATGGCTGAGCTGAACGAAACGCACAAAATATCGTTTGTCTGTACGTTGCTTTTGGCAATGGCTTGTCCTATCGTTTCAAGCACGGCGTAAAAAATTTCATCCGGGTCCTGCTCTGCAATAGCCGGAGATGGCGAGTGAAGCGGGTATTCAATGCCATGACTGGCTACGATTTCACCTTTAGAAGTAAAGAGCACCGACTTCGTACTCGTCGTTCCGATATCAACACCGATTACATATTTCGTATTCATTCTTGTACCTCCACATACATTTGCCAGTCAACACGACTGGCTCGTATTCGTACACCCTGCCATTCTTACAATACCTCTCTTCCAGCATTTATTCAATCAGTCGGATGAAGTGCTTACTACGCTATTGCCCACAAAAAAACCTGTAAGCTCATCAAGAGCATACAGGTTTTTTCTATTACTTTTCATTTCTCGCAGAAATCTTTATAGTAAACCGTTTGCCTCTGCTTCCTGTCGAAGCCGCTTGTATTTCTCCGCATACTTGCACACGCTGTGAACGACTGTTGCATGCGACCACGTAAGCGGTGCTACAGATAAAGGCGAACCGTCATACGGGTTCAACTGCTCCGGCAGCAATCCGCTTTGAAGCGCATGATCCGATACCCATTGCAGCGTCCGCCGCGGGCCTTCCAGCTCTTCAAGCGTTTTGGCTGAATCAATCTCAAAGTTGGCTACCCAAAGGGTACAAATAATCCATGGGTTGCCTGGAACCTTATCGATTTCGCCAGATTGCTGGAAGTAATAATCGTTCGTATAGCGAGCGACGCCTCCAATATGAGTCTTTACCTGCAAGCCTTCTTTAATAGCCAGCATCGTCTGCACGACGCGGTAATCGTCAACAGGCAGCACGCCAAACTCAAGAACGCCAAACAAGCTGCTCTCAAGCGTCATATCCTTCACCCAGCGATTGTCCTTCTGAATAAGGCCACGTGCGAACCGGCCTGCTTCTTCATCCCATAGATGAGTAATAATGCCATGTTTAATCACTTCTGCCGTGCTTTTGTAATGATCGCTGCGCTCGTAATCACCGAACAGATCGGTGAAGTAGGAAGCCGCCATCAAACCGCCGTAGACAGATGCTGCCGTGTAAGTCCAGATGCCGTAGCGCTCCTCCCACAAGTCGTAGCTGGGCTTAGGCAGCGATAACGATGGCTCAATATAGGAGCTCAAGAATGTAGCAGCCTTTCGTATTAAATTGCTATACAATGACTGAGGAAGCTCAATGACCTGATTTCGCGAGTAATCCTTCCACAAGGCGAACAGGACAAGGGCTGTCTCATCCTCCTGGATCGGCAATCGTCTGCTTCCCTGCACGATATACGGATGCCAGCTGGAGCCTACAGTGCCATCTGGATTGTATTTGTGGTACAAGTATCCTTCTGGCGACAAGGCTTGCGCGCAGAAATTAAAAAATGGAGCAATAACACTTTGATACCCGGCCATCGACATGGCGTCTGCAATTAATGCGCCGTCACGAGGCCACATATAGCTGTAATGGTCACGGTTGTACTGTAAAATATCCGTATCATTCGCAGCCAAGATGGCCCCGCGCTCATCAACCTGTGTTCGAACGAGCAGCAAGCTTAGCTTGAACATCTTCACGACATCATAAGGCAAATCACCAAGATCGGATTCTGCGCGGCGAAGCCAATGCTTCCAGTAAATGACCATTCGGCTGAGAAGCTTCTCCGGATGGTTCTCCTGCACGTATTGGTTCAGTTCTTTTACTTCCTCGAGATTTTGGCCGATCGACATCCAATAATAAATGGTCTTGTCGTTATTCGGCTGAACGACTGTTCGGAAGCTGATCGTACTGTCTACGGAGCCTTGGGCAATCGAGTTGCCCATAAGGACGCCATCTTCAGCATCGCGCCAAGTTCCCTCTGCGGATTGAAATCGTTTAATGCCTGTCGAGTACTGTGTCATGCCGCCTTCATCGGAGAAGCCGTTGAACATAAAGTAATTGTTCCGTTTGTAATGATAAAGCGTATGATTCTCTGGGTAATAAACGGCGGTATCGCCAACCTCCGTGCCATCGATCATTAAATCCTGATGAAAGAACAAGCGAACCTCTTTCGGATCGTTTGTCTTGTTTCGAATGACAACCCGCTTGATGTAAATGCACTCGCGTTGATGAATGCCGTCATTCATGTGAAGCTCGATCCCAAGTCCCTCATGCTTCGCCGTAATATTTGTGACTAAGGAATCCTCGATATAATCCAGATCGAATTTCCATTCCGGCTCATCCAGCCAGCTAAAAGCTCCTTCTACCCAAACACCTAAACGACAATACTGTCCGCCCACATGATTTAACTGTCCAACGAACGGATAATAAATATCACGAATGTAACAATGCTGATCCAAATTAAGAAGCATCTTTCCGTTGCCGATTACAAGATGACGGGCCATGATTCCTTCTCCTCTCGATGCGTTGCAAGTTGAGTATAAACGGATATATATGCTTTGGCGGAACGGTTCCAGCTGTAATCTTCCTTGTTGCCATTAAACACAATTTGCTTCCAAGCTTCCTCATTTCGATATAGAGCTAACGCTCTGCGTACGGTATACATATAATCGTGCGCATTGTAATTAGTAAAGCTGAAGCCGTTACCTTCGCCAGTATATTCGTTGTAGGCTTGAACCGTGTCCTTTAGTCCACCTGTCTCGCGAACAATCGGGACGGTACGGTAGCGCAGCGCAATCAATTGACTTAGACCGCAAGGCTCGAACTGTGAAGGCATTGCAAACATGTCCGAGCCCGCATAAATGCGGCGGGCAAGCCTGTCATCATAGCCTATCCATACGGCAACCTTACCAGGATGGTGATAAGCAGCATGATTTAGAATGTGCTCATAACGCCTTTCTCCTGCACCTAAAATGACAAATTGAACGTCCTCTTGCAGCAGCTCCTCGAAAGTAGCGGCGATTAGATCAAAGCCCTTCTGCTCGACTAGCCGCGAGACGATTCCGATGAGAGGCACCTCTTCGGATTGCGGGAGTCCCAGCTCGCGCTGAAGCTCTACTTTATTTTTGCGCTTGCGGCTAATCGAATTTCGATAGGGTACTTCCAGCGCGCTGTCATTCATCGGATCAAACAGCTCGTCATCGATGCCGTTCACGATTCCGATCAAATCTCCCGAACGGTATCTAAGCAGCGAATCCATCCTTTCGCCGAAGTATTCGGTCTGAATTTCTTCCGCGTAGGTGCCGCTGACCGTTGTGAGCTTGTCTGCATACACGAGACCGCCCTTCATGCAGCAGCCGGCACCATGAAACTCCAAGCTGCCCTCAAGAAACATATCATCGCCCGCTCCAAGCAAATCCTTCAGCAGATCGATGCCGAACAAGCCTTGATATTTCAAGTTATGAATGGTGAATACCGATTTGGTATAGGCCCAAGCCGGATCGTGATAATAGCGAGTCTTCAGCAGAAACGGGATTAGACCGGTTTGCCAATCATGGCAATGGACGATATCAGGGTGAAATTCTATGTAGCGGACGGCTTCCATCACTGCGAAGCAAAAAAATACAAACCTTTCCGCATCATCCCCGTATCCGTATAGCCCTTTTCGCTTAAAATAAAACTCGTTATCAATTAAATAATAAATCGTGCCGTCAAACTCGCCTTTCAGCAGCCCGCAATATTGATTGCGCCAGCCAAACGATACAGTGAATTGAGCGATTAGCTCGAACTGCGAGCTAATCGCTGCAGGAATTTCTTCATACTTAGGCAATACGACTCTGGTATCAACGCCTCGCTTATTCAGCGCCTTAGGGAGCGCCCCAGCAACATCTGCGAGACCGCCAGTCTTCGCAAGCGGCACCGCTTCAGAGGTTGCGAACAGAATGTTCATAGGATTCTCCTTTCTTATTGACACCGCATGAGCGTCTGCTTCAACCCGATTGGAAACTTTTGGCGGCTTCCAATTGCATTAAAGCTTTTGTTTCGCGGCATAAGCATAATGATGGCTTAAACAATCCTATTGAATTAAATAATTTTTCGTTTGCCTGCTAAAAATGGCGAACTGGCTGCGCCTCTAATGTCACGTTCCGCTTCGATACGAACATCTTTATCCAAGATGCTGTGCTGCAGGAAGCTATTTTCACCGATAACACCATTTTGCATTACAATACTGTTGCTCACGACGGCGCCTTTTTGAACGTGTACCCCACGGAACAAAATGCTGTTGGTGACCGTTCCTTCTATGCGGCAGCCGTTCGCGATTAAAGAATTCGTAACCTTGGAGCTGCCTAGATAACGAGCCGGCGGTTCATCCTTTACCTTCGTAAAGATTGGACCCGGCTGGTAGAAGAGCTCCTTCCAAACTTCCGGATCGAGCAAATTCATATTGTTGCGGTAATAGCTGCTTACCGTATTTACTACTCCCAAATAGCCTTCATACATATAGCCATAAACGTTCAGCTTGTCGAGCCTTGATAAAATCGCGTGCCGAACCAGATGATCCTGACCTTGCGCTAGCGAAGTTTCTACGAGCTCCATAAGCAGATCCTTACGCATGACGTACATCTCCATGGAGCTGATGTCGCTGGACATGCGGCCATAGTGATCTTGAATGGAGGTGATTCGGCCTTCCTCATTCATGAGCACTTTTCGGGCCTTGCCCGTCAGCAAATCCTCCTGCTGCTTGCACACAACCGTGATATCGGCTTCTTTCTCCAAATGAAATTGAATGACCTTCTCAAAATCTATATTGCACACCATGTGGCTGCGAGTAATGACAACGTAATCGAGCGATGAGCGATTAAAATAATCGCGCTGCTGATAGAAATGATACAAATCGCCCCTGCTGATCTCTTGGATATCGTCCGTTGCCGGCGGTAGCACAAATAATCCGCTTTGACGGTGCTGCAAATCCCAGTGCTTGCCCGAACCAAGATGATCCATAAGCGAGCGGTATTTGGTATGTGCGAATACAGCTACCTTCGAGATGCCTGAATTAACCATGCTTGACAATACAAAATCGATTAAGCGGTAACGCGCGCCAAAGGGTACCGTTGCGAGGCAGCGTCCCTGCGTAAGTCGTTCAAGCTCGTCGGTCTCATGAATTAGATTGATGACGCCCATGACTTTATGCTTCATGAGTGCTCCACCTCCTGCAGCAAATGATCGTTCGTCACGTATTGATCAACAGCAATTACGGTAATAGCATCATCATCCGGGCTGCCTATCGTAACACCCGCTTGAATGACTGCTCCTTCACCAATAATAGCTCTATATATGCGCGCGCCTTCACCTATACGTACGTTAGGCATAACTACAGACTCGGTTATAACGGTATCTTTTGCCGATTTGACGCCATAGAACAATACTGATCGGTCAACAATGCCTTCAATCATGCAGCCTTCCGTTATTAAAGAAGCGGATACCTCTGCGGAGGACCCGATATGCTGAGCTGGTTGATTAGGGCTAACCGAGTAGATGCGCCAGTCGGCATCTGCGAGCTCAAGCGGCGGCTCTTCGGCAATAAGGTCCATGTTCGCTTCCCATAAGCTCTCGATTGTACCGACATCCTTCCAATAGCCCTTAAATGGATAAGAATGGAGTCGTTTGCCATCCCTCATCATGGCAGGAATAAGATCCTTGCCAAAGTCATGGCTGGAGGTGCGGCTTGCCTCATCGTAGATCAAATATTTTTGAAGCTCGGACCATGTGAAAATATAAACACCCATCGATGCGATGTTGCTGGTCGGATTTTTCGGTTTTTCCTCAAAGGCGGTTATGCGATCCTCATCGTCGATATGCATGACGCCAAAGCGGCTTGCTTCCTTCCAATCCACCTCAATGCCAGCGATCGTCACATCTGCGCCAGTACGCTTGTGATGCTGAAGCATGAGCTCGTAATCCATTTTATAGATGTGATCACCCGAAATGATAAGGACGTATTCAGGATTATATGGTTCAATGAAGGACATATTCTGATAAATGGCATTCGCCGTACCCTTGTACCAAACGCCGCCCTTTTGTTTCATGAACGGAGGCAAAATCGTCATGCCGCCATCACGGCGGTCAAGTCCCCAAGGACTGCCGATTCCAAGATAACGATTCAGCTCAAGCGGCTGATATTGCGTTAACACGCCCACCGTATCAATTCCCGAGTGCGCGCAATTACTTAATGTAAAATCAATAATTCTGTATTTCCCTCCAAAATAGACAGCTGGCTTTGCTAAATCCTTCGTGAGTACGCCTAACCTTTTACCTTCGCCTCCTGCAAGCAGCATAGCGATCATTTCTTTTCGGCCCATAGACACCAACTCCCTCTCTAATGTGTGTCCCCCAGATCTAAGGTGATGAACTGGAATGTAAGGGGGGGTAAATGAAGCGCAATGCTCTGATTGTGCCCATGCCAAGCGACGTTTTCGCTGCTATAGCAAAGCTGTGTTTGTGTTCCCGTTCCGCCAAATTGCTTGTCATTGCTATTTATGAAAGAGCGATAAGAACCTGGCTCTGGAACACCGATACGAAACGATTGATAATCGTTTCTTGAGAAATTGGCAATAATGATAGAAAAGTCGGTTTTACCGCGGCGGATAAAGGATATGACAGATTGTGCTGCATTATGAACATCGATCCATTCAAAGCAAGCGGGATCGCTGTCTCGCTCCCAGAGCGAGGGTTGTTTCACATACATATGATTAAGCGACTTCACATAATGATGCATGCTGTTATGCATATCGTAATCAAGAAGCATCCAATCGAGCATGTCGCCATCTTTCCACTCGTCGAATTGCCCCCATTCACTGCCCATAAATAACAATTTCTTGCCGGGATGCGTCATCCAAAATCCATAAAACAATCGTAATTGAGCAAATTTCTCTTCATAGCTTCCAGGCATTTTATTTAAGAGCGAGCGTTTGCCGTGTACAACTTCGTCGTGCGAAAGAGGCAGGACATAATTTTCAGAAAATGCGTAAAGGAGCGAAAACGTGATGAGATGGTGGTGGTGCGAGCGATCGGGCGGATCTAGCGCCATATAGCGGAGCATATCGTTCATCCAGCCCATATTCCATTTAAAATTAAATCCGAGGCCGCCTTTGTAGGTTGGTGCTGTAACTGCCGGCCATGCGGAAGAATCTTCAGCTAGCATTAGAGTATCGGGGTAATAATGAAATACGGTTTCATTGAGCTTCTTGATGAAACGAAGAGCATCTAGGTTGTCAGGGCCGCCGAGATAGTTGTAAGTATGCATTTCTGGCGGTTTGTCCATATGTAAATTGATCATGCTTGCGACGGCATCAACTCTCAAACCATCGATGTGATAAAGATCCATCCAATACATGGCATTGGAAATAAGAAAGCTTGCGACTTCATTCTTGCCGAAATCGAAGGAAAGGGTTCCCCAGAGCGGCTTCTCAGCCCGCTTTGCATCAGCGCCCTCGAAGATCGGCGTTCCGTCAAAGAGACGCAAGCCATGATCATCCTTGCAGAAATGTCCAGGCACCCAGTCCAAAATAACGCCTATTCCGCTCTGATGGCATTTGTCAACAAACCGCATCAATTGCTTCGGTGTTCCATAACGGCTCGTTACGCCGTAGAAGCCTGTTATTTGGTAGCCCCAGGATTGATCCAAAGGATGCTCGGAGATGGGCATCAGCTCGATATGGGTATATCCCATTTCAGCGGTATACGGAATCAAATCATCTGCCAATTCATCAAACGTGAAAAAATCTTCTTTGCCTTTAATCTTCCAGGAGCCGGCGTGAACCTCATAAATAAGGAGCGGATTGGTGTAAGCTGGAAGCTCGCGTCTCTGAAGCTGCCATTCTTTATCATCCCATTCATAACCGTTTATTTGCGTTACGATAGAAGCCGTTCCGGGCCGACGCTCGGCAGAGAAAGCATACGGATCAGCCTTTCGAATGATAGTCCCTTCGGAGGTTGCGATCTCGTATTTGTAAAATTCTCCTTCACCGATCTTCGCAACGAATAAGGTGAAGATGCCGGTTGTACCAATTCGTTCCATAGGATGAAGCTTCCCATCCCAATTGTTGAAACCGCCAATAACGCGAATTTTTACTGCATTAGGAGCCCATACTGTAAATCGGACGCCGTCATTTCCGTCCACACGAACGAGGTGCGCACCCATAAAACGGTAGCTGTGATAGGAACTGCCTTCATTGAATAAATATAAGTCCTTGTGCGATAATCCGTTAGGTGCCGTTTGAACCATTGGTGGTTTCACCTCCCTGATGGATGATCTATGAAGAGCCATAATCAACTGTGACTGATTTACTGTAACCACATTATACATGGTTTTATGAAAAAAACACAGTTGTTTTCATAGATTTCGACAGCTTCATTTATCTCGTGTCAGATTTCGTGACATTAATATGATTTGAGCCTAAAACGCGCTGAATGTAGTAATGTTTGGCACAAAAACCTTTCGTAATCGAAATCTTAGCGCAATTTATCCATTTGCAATTTGGTACTTGCTTCTCTCGACGCGGCCTTACGGTATGAGGATCTCCATGACGTAACAATCGTTGATGATGCATTGCGCACAAATCCTTTGCTTTAATCGGCTTCATACAGTTTTCTACGCTGCAATGATTCATAATTAGTCTCCCCTGTGTTTATGCCTGATAGCTCATACCTATTTTGATAAAAGTTGTCTGCTATCCATATTATCGGGAAATCGAATTAGAATAAAGCCTGCTGTACGTTTATTAAGAGCGATTAAGAACAATTAAGACACCAATTGCACGCTATAGGTATGCATTAAGCTACCGAGTTTAATTAATTAAACATAAATATCTTATTTGAATCACTGCTACTAAACTGTCAAAATCATGGACTTGTATGTCACATTCGGCTATTTTATACTTTAAATTGTTTGCTCGGAATACGAAAGGAAAACAGAGGAGTGTTTGTGTTTGTCGATTTATAGCCAAATTTTTCAAATGATGGATCAGCCGATGATCCTATTGAGCCAAAATGACCGCGAAGCGCGCATTGAAGATGCCAATCAAGCCTTCCTTCGATTAACCGGTTTTACGCTCGCGGAGCTGCAATCCAAAAAAAGCAGCTACCTTCTTAAAAAATATAAGGTCGATAATTCAAGACAAGTATTAAAGAGCGAAGTAAGCATCTATACGAAGCTAAAACATCAAATTTCGGTACGAATTGATCAACAGCCCTTGCCAAAAAACAGCGAAGATGATATCCTTCGCGCCGTTATTACGTTCCAGAACTTGAGTCCTTATAAATGGATTGAGCAGCAAGCGGAAAAAAATAAGGTGTTGATCAGCGGGATCGTAGACAGCCATCAGCATGTTCGTTTAATAAGAGATGGCCTAGGCCCCATGTTGTTTGAAACTGACCGTAAGCTTAATGATGAAACACTGATGCAATTTATTGCCGATACAGATCATGGATCTATGCGAGAAGTTATACAGGAGGCTTATCAGCATAAGAAAGAGATGAGCATAAAACTTAAAACAAGTAAGCAAAGCGGTATTGAGCTTGAGATGTCGGTATCATTTGCCCCGATCCTCGACGGGTATGGCGAAGTGTCGGAATTTGCGTTCGTCATCTGGGATATACGTCCGATAGACGATAAAATCGAAGCTTCCGTCAAGCTGCGCATATGGATGGCCAAAAGAGACGTAACGGCCGGCCATCTGTCTGCTTCCACCGGCATTTCCATTCAAACGATCTCGAAGCTGCGAAACGGAAAAATTTTAAAGCCCCAAAAACTCACAGCAGAGCTGATCGCTTCGGAGCTTCAAATTGAAGTTCATGAAATATGGTCAGAAATTAGAAAATAAGGCTACCGGATAAATGACGTGAGCTCATCGGTATAAAACAGATGCAGCTCATGCATCGCTCTTGTGCAAGCGGTATAAAACAGCTTTCTCTCGCTTTCTTGCCCATAGCAATCTTGGCTTGCATTGCTAATAAGCACAGCGTCAAATTCGACACCTTTCGCAAGATACGAGGGAATGACAATAATACCTTTTTCAAAGGTAACCGTTTCTTTCTGGACTAGTCGCAGCTTTGGAAGATAGGTCTTCAAGACTGCATGCAAACGGTTGCTTTCGGCAGCCGTTTTACATATGACTGCTATCGATTGATAGCCCGATTTCACCAATTGATCGATTCTTTCCTTCATTTCCTGCACAAGCTCCGATTCATCTGCCGCTTTAGTAATCGTTGGCTCTTCGCCATCTCGATTGAAAGGCTCGATCTGGTCGCCCCCATCAATCATTCGGCTCGTGAAGGCTACGATTGGCCGAGTTGAGCGATAGCTTCTTGTTAGAACAATTTTCTCCGTCTCTTCCTCGCTATAAAGCTCCGATAACGGCTCAAAGCCGTTGCCAGCGACAGCATGTGCGAATATCGACTGATTCAAATCGCCAAGCACGGTCATTTTACAGTTAGGAAAAATACGCTTAAGGTAATGATACTGGAATGGCGAATAGTCCTGAGCCTCGTCAATAAATAAATGTTTAACCGATGTATTTGTATGAAAGCCTTCCAGCTTTTCTTTTAAGTACAAGTACGGTGTCGCATCCTCATAGAAAATATTCCCGCTGCTCAGCATCGCAATCGTTTGCTCGCTTATTTCCTTCCACTTGTCCGGCAGCTCATGCTTGCTTGCCTGCAAGCGATCCAGCAAAATCTGATTATTGTCGAATAAGCGCCGATAGATTGCCGGAACGTCAAGAAAGGACAAACGCTTCACTCTTCTGCGCAGCTTTTTGAATTTTGCCTGTACGACCATAGCCGCTAAATAATCATGCTCCGCATCAAAATCATCAAAGGAATTGCCCGCAAACCGATTTTTTCGCTGAAGCTCTTCAAAGGCTTTGGCATACGCCTCTTGATCGAGCAGCTCAATCTGCTCCTTCACCCAATCCTGCTCGCGTTCCACGCGGCTAAGCCTAGTCAGTTCCTTCAGCATCCACTCCGCCGTTAAGCGCATGCGGTTGCCGATAGAAATCGAATGATCGCATTTATAAAATTGCTCCGCAATGTCGGTCTGAGAAATCAGTGTGCGTCCTTTAAATGCAACAGCTTTAAACACCAGTCCTTCATGACCAAGCGCCGCTGCATAGCCATCGATCAGATGCATGAAGGATGTACTGGACTTGTAAGTAATCGCTGCAATTCTAGCCTCATATTCGCTATCGCGATCAGCAGCTAACGTATATTCCATCTGTGAAAAAGGATCTTCAAGATCAAACGTCTCGCCGAGCCTATGCTCCAGATATTGCTGGTAAGTTGTTTGCTGCATATTTTGCTCGCCAAGCTCGGGCAATACCGTTGCAACATAGCTGTTGAACATGGGATTGGGTGAAAACAAAACGATTTGGTCGGCATTCAGCCAGTCCCGATAACGATACAGCAAATAGGCTACGCGCTGAAGCGCGGCAGACGTTTTGCCGCTTCCCGCAGCTCCCTGTACAATTAGCAGCCGCGCGCGTTCGTTACGAATGATGCGGTTTTGCTCCCGCTGGATCGTCGCAACGATGCTTTTCATCTGAGCGTCGGATTGCTTGCCCAGCACCTCTTGAAGCAGCTCGTCACCTATGGTCACACCCGTATCGAACATGCTGTGAATCTGTCCGTCACGAATAATATATTGGCGCTTGAGCGATATTTCGCCGTTAATCGATCCGGTCGGCGTTGCATATTGTACCGGACCCGGGCCGTAATCATAATAAAGGCTTGAGACCGGCGCACGCCAATCATAGATTAAATAATCATAGCCGCTCCCATCAAGCAGCGATCCGACTCCTAAATAGATCGGCTCCGATTTCGTTTGTCCTTGCTCCACAAAATCGATTCGGCCGAAATACGGAGAATGTTCCAGCTTTAATAGCGTTTTGAGCTGCTCCTCTGCATGACGATGGCTTCTCTCACGTTCAGACAGCACTTCAGCCTGCTGCTTCATGCTTGCGTGCGACTCGGCAGACTCTGCCGCATCCTCAAAATTTAACGTTACATCGTCCCAAAAATTACGGCGGATATCGACAATATCCTCGCGCATCCCGCCGACCTGCTTTTGAAATTCCTCTATACGTGAGCGGATGATTCCCGTCACATCATTTACACGCTGCTGCTCTTGCTGCAGCTGTTCATTTGGATTCGTCATGATAACACTCCTTAGCTATTTAGTAAGGTTGACCAGTTCATAATCATACCATGCTTAAAACAGAACATCCATTCTACCAACTTCTGCCGTTCAAGTGAAACGCCTATGAAATCTATTGCCGCGCTCATAAGAAGCGTTTATAATGACAAAGGCAGAAAAACAAGTCAGAAGTTATACACACTATTCTTGCAATCCGCGGTTCGAAAACTCCCGCGTTATCAAAACTAGGAGGTTATAGGCAGTATGTTTAATTTGTGGTTCGGCGCGATCTTTATGCTCGTGCATTTTTCATTATTCCTTTTATCCTATCGTTTTTTTGGGCGAATAGGCATATACGCTTGGATCGGCATGGCCACTGTGCTTGCTAATATTCAAGTTGTAAAAACAATCGACATTCATGTATTTGGCATGATTATAGCGATTACGCTTGGGAACACCATGTACGGAACGATTTACTTGGCTTCTGACCTATTGAATGAGAAATATGGAGAAAAAGCAGCGAAGAAAGCCGTGTGGTTTGGCTTTTTCACGCTCATTACCACAACTATTATTATGCAAATGGCACTTCTCTTTAATCCGCTGAATGAACCATTTCCTCTTGAGGTGCAGGGCGCGCTGGAAACATTGTTCGGTCTAATGCCCCGGATCGCCTTAGGCAGCTTATGCGCCTATTTTGTCAGTCAGTTTCTTGACGTTAAAATCTATTCGGTATTAAAGCGTCTATGTCCTGCCCCAAATCAGCTTTGGATTCGCAACAACGGAAGCACTGCCGTAAGCCAGCTTGTTGATACGTTCATCTTTTGTACGATTGCCTTTGCTGGCGCAGACGGGTATGATAATAAGCTTTGGCTTTCGATTTTCTTGTCGACTTACGTCATAAAATTTATCGTATCGCTTTGTTCGACACCATTCTTGTATGCGGCAAGAAGCTTTACCTTCAAAGAAGATGAGGCAAGTACGAGCAGTTGAGCTAGATCAGGATACAAAAGCGGGACTGCCTTCTGCCAGGCATCCCGCTTTTTTTTCGTACTTATGGCATAAATCCAATATCATCGAGCATCACTTTTCCAGGACCATTGACGAATCGGAACGTAATCCGGCTGATATCCTGAGCAGCAATTGCATTCTCCTCCGTGCCGAACTCCTCAATAGGAAGCATATAGGTTTGAAACACAGGCTCATTAGATTCCTTGTACTTCTCTTCCTTCATTCGCTCTTCAAGCCAGGACAGAGACATAAAGGCCGTATAGGCAGAAGGCGAAACCGGCATGATATCGGCTAATTCCAGCTCCCTGCTCTCTCCATCCGTTGTTGTAAGCTCGATTTCAACTTCAGGCAGCGGCGGCAGCTCCTTATCCACTTCCGTATCATTTACCACCTCAGCCTTGTCATCTGCTTCCTCTTTTGCAATTAAATCACGCTCTAGATTGGCCATAGAGAAAACAAGATTGCCTTCTGCTATGCCGTCATCCACTTCTGTTCTCACACGAAGAGGAATTTCCAGCTCATACTCAGCGCCAGGTTTAGCCCACTCCAGTTCCATTCCTTTAGTGCCTTTGTTTTTTCCGTCCCGGTCCTCGGCAGATACGATCTGCCACTCCTTCATTCCGGACGCACTAGCCTTTCCGCCGTCCTTTAAAACCGTTTTTCGTTTGCCATCGTCATACCGAGCGATTTCGGTAAACGCTGATTCCTCGTAACGATTCGTGTACATCGTATCCGGCAGCCATGCCAGCCCAGTCCGATAATCTTTAAACAAAGGCTGATAGCGCTCATCGCCAAGCAATGTCGCTTGCAGGAATGCCGACACATAAACCTTGGATATTTGACGCTGCGCATCCGCTTCCAATAAATTTTGACGATTCAAAAACAAACCGCCCGGCGGGCGCTCGTCCATTTTTCCCCAGTCTGAATTGAATTGACTATGGTTCGCATCTGCAATATATAAAGCCGCTTTGAACTTGCCCGATTGCTCCTTGAAGGTTGTTCGGCTAAATTGACGGTCGCCGTAAAAATTGTTGACATCTGCATCTCTTGCTCCTTGAAGGGTCAAGTAGTTCACATCAGTTAAACGTGCCGACTTATCGTCTACCTGCTTGTCCGTAGGTGCAATCGCAATAACGGATTTTACTGCTATGCCTTTAAGGCTGTCCAGCGTTTTATCATCTTTAAACCATCGGTCTGCATCCGCAGCCATCGCAACGGCCTGACCGCCGCGCGAATGACCGATTAAAGCCACCTGCTCTAAATCTACCCGATTCGTAAAAGGGTTTCCTGTTGTTTCGTTTAACTGCTTAATTTGCTGCAGATGCTTCAGCATCAGCCAAGCCCGCACCTTCATATCATTATTCGGAATGCCTGACCACACAGAATAGTTGAGAAAGTTTTCATCCACAGAAACCGCAATAATGCCTTTGCTTGCGAGCATTTCACCTAGATAGCCATATCCGCCATCTGAGAAGTCCTCCATAAGATGATTGCCATGAACGATTAATGCAATTGGAAACGGGCCAACACCCTCTGGCATCCATACCCGTCCATTTAAGGGAAGGGCATACTCATCGAAGCCCCAAAATCGGGTTTTGAGCGATGACCATTTCGTAATATAGGTTGACGCATCAACTGCTGCGGACAGCACATCCGCCTCATCTCCAAAAATCGCTCTATGCTTGTCTTTCCCGCTTCCATAAGTAAAAGCTTGAAAACCAAGCTTTCCTTGTTCAGCTGGATTAGGAGCATCCAATACAGCAACGCTGCCGGCAGCAATTTGATCGTTTTGCATGCTCTCTCTTTGCGGCAAAGGTGCTGGCCTCGGCCAATCCAAATATACGAAGCCCACGACAATCATACAGGCAAAACAAAATGCAAGAATCGCCTTGCTTCCCGATCTCATTCTCATTTTGATCAGGAAGCCAAATAAACAGCCAGCGAGAGCACCCGATAGCGTGAATGCCAAAGCGAAAATAATCGACATTAGAATGCCTAGCTCAGCAAAATATAAAATAAGATAGGTTTCAACCGTCACATAAAGCCAAACAGAAGTGAACCTACGCGGCAAAGGCAAATACATAAGATTAAGAAGGAATGATAACAATACGGCAGCTATACTCATAGCAGCAGCGTTAACTATCAAAAATACGATAATGTCTATTGCTGTACCTAAACCGGTCGGCATCCCGAGCACAGCAGCCAGCATCGAAATAGACCCGAATAATGCGGTGCTGCCTGTCGCGATTCGCCACACAAAATGATCACGAGCGTTCCTTGTCGTATAGCGGATATTTAGCCAAGTCTTCGTTATTTGCCATTTGCTTGGTACAGGCAGCAGCAGCTGCTCCGTTTCTTGTAAGCCTAATTCCATAAATCCCCCTTCACAGAAAGCCAATTCCTCCCGTCTCGGCGCTGAATATGTACCGGCACCTCAAAAAAATCGCTCATTAATGCCGAAGTCAGCACATCGGTTGTCTCGCTAGCCGCAAAGACTTGTCCTTCCTTAATTAAGAGCGTCTTCGTAAACACGGGCAAAATTTCCTCGACATGATGCGTTACATATATGATTGTCGGTGCACTCTCCTCCGCTGCAACTGCGGCAACCATCTGCAGCAGCTGCTCGCGTGCAAATACATCAAGACCGGTGCAAGGCTCATCCAAAATCAGAAGCTTAGGCGATGCCATTAGCGCCCGGGCAATTAATACCCGCTGTCGTTCGCCTTGAGACATTGTATCATAGGTTCGTTCCATCAAAGCTGTACAGCCCAGCGCCTTCATCAAAGCTTCAGCACGTTCCAAATCCTCGGAATCGGTCTGATCATATAAGCCGATTGTAGCAAACTTGCCGCTAAGCACAATCTTTATAGCCGTTTCACTGCCGTACAGCTTCTGCTGCAGCGAAGTGCTGACCCAGCCGATGCTTTTGCGAAGCTCGCGCAAATCAAATTCGCCAAACGTTTTGCCAAGCACCGACATAGTGCCTTCAGTAGGCCATATATAACCGTTAATCATATTCAGAAGCGTCGTTTTCCCAGAGCCATTCAGCCCAAGCAGGCACCAATGCTCGCCTTCGTTTACCTGCCAGTTCATATTTTGCAAAATTTGTATATGGTTTCGATCCCATGATACGTTTTGGATGTCTATAATCATCGTTAACACTCCTATCTGTTGACAGTACCATTTTCCATAAATTTGACTTGGCCTATAATATCGACCATTATAAGCATATACATAAATGTTAGTTCAGGAGTGATCTGCAAATGAAAACCAATCAACTAAAGCAATGGGCTCATTTTTTTCTTACCTATAAATTTGCGCTAGATGCCGTAGAAACGAAACTTAACATTTTAAACGAAGAATTTCAATTTATACATGACTACAATCCGATCGAGCATATGAAAACTAGAATTAAAGCGCCTGAGAGCGTCATGCAGAAGCTTCAACGCAAAGGGCTGGATATAACGCTTGAAGATGCCAAAGAGCATATTCGCGATATTGCAGGTGTACGCGTCATCTGCTCCTTCTCAACCGACATTTATCAAATCGTCGATATGATCAGCAAGCAAAGCGACGTAAGAGTCGTTGAGATTAAGGATTATGTCATCAACCCGAAGCCTAACGGCTACCAGAGCATTCACTTGCTAATCGAAATTCCTGTCTTCCTGACGGATCGGACAGAAAATGTTCTCGTCGAAATTCAGATTCGCACGATTGCGATGGATTTCTGGGCGAGCTTGGAGCACAAGATCTATTATAAATTTAATGAACAAATTCCGCCACATATTCAGGAGCAGCTAAAGGGCTCAGCCGATATGATCCATTTGCTCGACAGGCAAATGCTTGCATTGAATGTAGAGGTGCAGAAGCATCGCGAGCAAGCGTTGAAATAAATAAATAAATAAATAAACAAATAAGCTCCCTCCCACTTGCTGGGAAGGAGCTTATTTGTTTATTTCACTCAGGTAATCGCGTAGTAAAAGGGCACGATAATTAAATTTAAAGCAAGAGCAATTAGTCCGATCGCCATAGCCCAACCACCGAGTCCGCGAGCGCCTTGTCGATATGCAATGAAGCCAAGCACAGCTGCTGTAGCTCCCATCAATACCGGCCAAATAAACCATGACGCAATCGCAAATACGAGCGACACCCAACCAAGCGCATAACCGCCTGTCCGAGTATCTTCCCGCTCTGTTCGTTCAACGTATCGGTCTTCTCTCCGCTCCGCATGCGCAACTGGATTGCTGACAGCAAAATCTGCAGCCATTTCTTCATTTACATCAGGCAAGCTATCCGTCCCCATAACAGGATGACTTGTCTCTGCCAAGTGATCCCGGTCATCCAACAGCTTTCTATAATCGTCTTCATATTTACCCATCGACCATCACTCCTTTGGCTTAAAGGTAAGACAACATGTTGACTTGGATTTCTCAGCTTGATCCTGATGAAGTCGACCCAGCTCTTCGCCAGCAAATTCTTCATTGATATTGGCACTTGCATG
Organism: Paenibacillus sp. Y660; assembly: GCF_057221575.1. Taxonomy (NCBI): domain Bacteria; kingdom Bacillati; phylum Bacillota; class Bacilli; order Caryophanales; family Paenibacillaceae; genus Paenibacillus; species Paenibacillus sp. Y660. Next base: position 269,412 of record NZ_JBXBBJ010000002.1, read on the forward strand.
CTGGTCAATTTCGATATTGATTGCACTTGCTCCGCAATTGTTGCCTTCCTTCCAGAAGCTGCAGTTAGCGACGCTACAAGTTACGCCTTTTGGCATAAAAAAATCACCTCCACTATCAAGTTTCCCTGACTGGAGGTGATTCATTCTGCCTTATTTTTGTCCTTGCATGCGGCGCTGCGTCATGTAGTCATTTTCGTAATAGGCCAATTCGTCACGCAGCTCCTCGAAAATTTTTGAAATGTTAAGTACGATATCACGGGAATCACGGCTCGGCTTGAAGCGGAAGCGAATCGCATCCTGACCCGTATAGGCATAGCGACCATCTTCGGAATAACATTCGTTCTTCGGATAGAAAAACGCGCTTACGCATTGATGGTAAACCTCATACAGCACGCGTTCCGCATAATCTGTATCAAAATTGGGCCGTCTGAGCAAAACTCCCAGCTTTTCAACTGCGACCTCAGAGAACACCAATAAATGTCTCAAATCGGATAATAGTCCTTTATAGAACGTTTGAGCTTCTTCACCTTGATCTTCATTCGTTAATGTGAGTAAAGAATTGTTATTCAGAAACGGTTCAAGTTGATTTACCGCATCCTTTAGCTTCGTGCGGGTTGAATCGGTTAGCGCTTTGACGTTAGCAGATGGCATATAGGTAGTTCCCCTTTCATAGTCCAAACACACGTAAAAACTACAGTCATCATTATCGTACCACAAATTACATGGAAGTGGTACTGGCGATTCACTCTTTTGTCCGCATATTTTCCGCTTTGAAACCAGAACCTACAGATTAGACTTAGCTCAAATTAGAAACGAACAATGGAGGTTTCAAGCATGTCTAGAAAATGGATAGGTGCCCTAACAATTTTAGCCTTAGTCGCCTTGCTTATACCTACATCGCGTATTGTTGCTCCAAAGGATGTTAAAAAAACGCCTCAAACTTCTAGCTTTTCTGCCAAACGAGAGCATACGCTCAAATTAGCAACCCTTCAGGATGACTTGAAGGCAACGGCTATGCTTTGTTCAACGGAATGCTCCAAAGATTTTCAAAAGCTTATGAGCACGAGCATGGGCTCAAAAACGGCTGCCGATCAACAGATCAAGCATATGATGCACGAGCATATGCACATGTCCTACATTAGTTGGATATCCGGCAATCGGAGTGTTAATCGCGGCACCCTTCCAGAATCGGATAAGGGTCAAGCCGAAGCTTATGTCTCAGAAGCCAAAGCTCAAGTAAGCAAAGGCGCGAAATATGAATCGACAGCCTTTACTGCAAAGGATGGCAGCCGGTATATGGTTCTTGGAGTACCAGATTCCAAGCATGCCGGCATCGGCGTTGTCGGTGTGATCAAGCAGGATATCGTAAAGTCAGTCGAAAAGCACCAAATGCGTAATCTTCGGCTCATTCCCTATCCGGCCGAAGGCAATTACAAAATTGAATCTGTAAAGCCGAATTCAACGATTGATACGACGGTTCGCAGCGGAGAGGACAATGGCAACGCAAGCCACTATCATGTACGTGATGTCGTTGTCCATTTCACTAAGCCATTGACACCGGATGAGATGGATCGCGTAAAGAAAGACATCCAAGCGGAGTCGGTCAAGCAAATCGGAGATACATTCGTATTCCGTTCCAAAAGCATTGATGCCGAGCAGCTTGTCCATTATTTTAAAAAATCATGGAATACGGAATATACAGAACCGCATTACTTATATATGACGAACGAAACAGATTCCATCATTCCAAATGATGCGCTATATTCGGAATATCAATGGAATTTGCCGTCTATCAGGGCGGAGAAGGGCTGGAACGTATCGAAGGGCAGTGACCAAGTCGTTATTGCCGTCCTTGATACTGGTGTACAAAGCAACCACCCAGATTTAAAAGGCAAACTTACAACAGGGACCAACATTGTAAATGAAGGTACAGATCCAGATGATGATGTAGGCCACGGTACGCATGTATCTGGCATTATCGGCGCGTCAGTTAACAATGGCGAGGGTGTAGCCGGATTATCCTGGTATAACAAAATTATGCCCGTCAAGGTGCTCGACAGCAGCGGTGCCGGCTCTACCTACTCCGTTGCCCAAGGTATCATTTGGGCAGTTGACCACGGCGCTAAAGTCATTAATATGAGCTTAGGCAACTATGCGCAGGCTGACTTCCTCCATGATGCCATCAAGTATGCTTACGAGCATGATGTCGTTATGATCGCAGCCAGCGGCAACGATAATACCGATCGGCCAGGCTACCCAGCTGCCTATCCTGAGGTGTTCGCAGTAGCTGCAACGAACAGCAGCAAGGAAAAGGCTTCCTTCTCCAACTACGGCGACTATATTGACGTTGCAGCGCCAGGGGACAGCATCGCAAGCACCTATCCCGGCAGTCAATATGCAGCATTGTCAGGTACATCTATGGCAAGTCCTCATGTTGCTGCGCTAGCTGGCTTGATTCGTTCCGTCAACCCAGAGCTATCCAGCGTTGAGGTTATGGAGATTATGCGCAAATCAGCCATTGATTTGGGCGACAAAGGCAAGGACAATTATTTCGGCTACGGTGAGATCGACGTCGACAAAGCGCTTCAAGCCGCTTCTAAATTCGGTGGCGCTCTTCAAACCTATCCGGATCAAGTCAAACGCAGACTGGATCGAATCGTTTCCAAATACGACAGATAATGATCGATTAAACAATAAAGCACCCATCGCATGCGATGGGTGCTCTTTGTTGTTGTAGGATGTCGTGCGGAAAGTTTGCCGTAAGCCGGGTTCTGTACTTCTGGTGGTCCAAACGGGAACGACCCTCCCACGATGAAGCGACAATCATCTATCTAGGCCGTACATTACTGCACGGCTCCAGCAACCAACCCGGACGCGCCTCAGGCTAAGGCTGCAGCTTAGGGGCTGCGGCGTCCTCTCGGTCTTGCTCCAGATGGGGTTTACCAGGAACATAGTCACCTATGCTCCTCGTGGTCTCTTACACCACGGTTCCACCCTTACCTGTACCGGCAATAAAGCCGGCCATCGGCGGTCCATTTCTGTGGCACTATCCTTCAGCTCGCGCTGACTGGACGTTATCCAGCATCCTGCCCTGCGGAGCCCGGACTTTCCTCTCGCGGCAACAAGGCCGCCAGCGATTGTCTGTCAAACTTTCCGTAGCATCGTTAAGTATACAAGGTATTTCGCAAAAGCTCAACCCTGAAGTAAATGCCAACTTATCCATCCAACCTTTATTGTTTTTATACAAAGGTAAAAGGCTCTGTATTCAAAGATGAAGGTATCGCTTCCGTTTCGGATTTGCTGCTGACAAGCTGCTTATTCAACCAATCAGCTACCTGCTGCTTCATTACTTTTTCGATGTTATGGCCAGGATCAATTATGGTCATGCCCGCTGCGAGTGCGTCATGAGCCGTATGATAATCAATATCCCCGGTAATAAGCACATCCGCCCCAGCAAATACCGCATGTCGAACATATTTGGCACCCGCGCCGCCAAGTACGGCAGCCTTCCGCACGATGCGATCGAGCGGTCCGACTACACGAACTGCCGGTACATCAAATATTTCCTTCGCTTTCTCTGCAAGCTCGCCTAAAGTGACAGGCTGTGCAAGCTTGCCAACTCTGCCGAGACCAAATGAACGACCCTTCAAATCAATCGGGTACAGATCGTAAGCAACCTCTTCGTAAGGATGCGCTTTTAGCATGGCTTGTACCGTTTTGCGGTGAACGCTGTAGGGCACAATCGATTCAATGCGAATTTCGTCAACCTTCTCGAGCTTGCCTTGTGCTCCGATATAAGGAGTCGTGCCAGGACCTGGAACAAATGTCCCCGTTCCCTTTATGTTGAAGCTGCAATTGCTGTAGTTGCCGATCTCGCCAGCGCCAGCGCGCCAAATCGCCTCAAGCACTTGCTCCTGATGGCTCTCCGGGACAAATACGACAAGCTTATAAAGCTTGTCCGTATAAACCTCTTCCAAGCATTGGCGACCATCAGGTACGATACCGATGAGATCAGCAAGCCAATCATTGATGCCGCCGTCGGCTATATCGAGATTCGTATGCGAAATGTATACGGCAATGTCATTTTTAATAAGCTTCTCATATAATCGGCCGGCAGCAGTTGATGTATCCAGCTTCGCGAGCGGTCGAAATATAATCGCATGATGGGCGATGATCAACTCTGCCCCATGCTCGATAGCCTCATCGACTACGGCATCCGTTACGTCCAAAGCAACGAGTATCTTCGTAATCGTCTTATTCAACGTACCAAGCTGAAGCCCGATTTTATCATTTTCCACCGCATAATGCTTTGGGGCAAGCTGCTCCATCAATTGAATGACGGTTTGACCGTGGGCAAACATAACAAAACCTCCTCAATCACATGCTTCTCCGCTTGGAATTGCTCACGCTTGATTGCAGATTCCGGAAGCTCTGAGCCAGCAAGCTGCTCGCAAATGCGTTCCAGCTTGCTTAGCTCATGACGCCACTTTTTGAAAAGCTCTTGCTTCGGATGACGTAGCAAATGCGGCCCCATCTGCTTCAATACTTTAAATGTCGTTTCCGCATCAAGCTCGAGCTTCAAGAAGCTGCCATCGTACAGCTCACTATTTCTGGTATTGGCATCCGAAACCCGAATCGCATGCATAACCTCATAGATTTTGCCGTCTTCCTCAAGGATACTCTCAGCAGTTAAATACCAATCATGCTTTAGCAGCCATTCGCGAACCGCTTCTTCACCAACATTAGGCTGCAGCACAAGCTCCTTAACGCCTTCCAGCTTGCCAACTGCTTGTCCTGCATCAAGAATGCTGCTCATTAAGCTGCCGCCCATTCCGGCAATGGTGACCGTATCCGCTTCGCCAGGCTGCAGCACATTTAAGCCATCGCCTTGACGCACTGTCAGCCTGGCAGTAAGTCCAGCGTCAGCAACTTGCTTTCTTGCCGCCTCGAAGGGACCAAGATTCAGCTCCCCTGCAATCGCAGCAGGGCATTTATCGATTTGAAGCAAATATACGGGAAGCATCGCATGATCGGAGCCGATGTCAGCGATCCGCGAGCCCTCAGTTACATAATCTGCAATTAGCTGCAGACGTCTTGAAAGTTTTAACATTATACAACCCACACCATCCATTTTTTTCGCATAGAAAATAATAATGCGCCGCCTACAGCAATCTTCAAGATAAGCTGCAGCTGCAGCCAAATCGCGTTATCTACGAACATCATCGCATACAGCTCGGGCATAAACCAAACGAGCGTGCCAGTTAAAAACAGAATTGCCGACACCTGCTTTGACCACCGATTGACGAACCAGCTGCTCCAACCGAACAAGCAAGCAATTGGAAGCCAGTAAAGCTGGACCTCATACCATTTGGAATCCACCATAAATTGCGACAACAGCCAAGCATACACGAGTATAGCCGCCAGCCAGCCGCAAAGATGAAGCACAGGAATTCGGGCAGCTATCCCATAAATAATCCAAAAGAGTGAGCACAAGGCGAGCAGCCCTGTTTTCCAGCCCCATTGATCGAGGCTATGAATATTAAGCAAGTACAATCCGCCGCCTAAAAGCAGCAGCATGCCCGTGCTTGTTATTGCCATTCCAGCAGCTTCATTTCGCTTGCGAAGCCTTTGCCCAATTGTTAGAAAAGCACCCGCTCCGCCAATCACGACGGCCATTTGCAATAATGGATGAAATTCGTTAAAATAAAGCACAACAAAGGAAATTAAGGTAAAAGTTCCAAAAGTAAGCAGCCACTGCATGCCTGTAGCCCGCGAGACGGCGGCAATTGCTTTTCCTAATGTATGATGCTGTTCTCTGGTCGTTTGGATTGCATCCTGATCAGCATATAAATTCATCAGAAAATCACAATATTGATCCGGCAGCAGCTTGCTTCTCCGCCAGTGATCAATTTCTTTTACGATAATTTGCCGACGATCCTGATTCATAGAATTCAGCTATCCTTTCGGTTACTTGCTTATCGGCAAGTCCTTATGTATAAGGTCTGTTTCTTAGAAAAAAGACCTCGCTGCACGTGCAGAAAGGTCGCTATTTTCTAACATCTAAGTTTTATTCGAGGAAATCCTTCAATCGCTTGCTGCGGCTTGGATGGCGCAGCTTGCGCAGAGCCTTGGCTTCAATTTGACGGATACGCTCACGCGTAACACCAAATACTTTGCCAACCTCTTCGAGCGTTCTCGTGCGTCCATCATCGAGCCCAAAGCGAAGACGCAGTACGTTCTCTTCTCTTTCGGTCAATGTATCAAGGACGTCTTCAAGCTGCTCCTTTAGCAGCTCATAGGCAGCTGCGTCAGCTGGAGCAAGCGCTTCTTGGTCTTCAATGAAATCTCCAAGATGAGAATCATCTTCTTCCCCAATCGGCGTTTCGAGCGATACTGGTTCTTGAGCGATTTTCATTATCTCACGAACCTTCTCGGTGCTAAGCTCCATTTCAGCAGCAATTTCCTCCGGTGTCGGTTCGCGGCCAAGCTCTTGGAGCAATTGACGGGATACCCGAATCAGCTTGTTAATCGTCTCAACCATATGAACCGGAATCCGGATCGTCCGAGCTTGGTCAGCAATCGCGCGCGTAATGGCTTGACGAATCCACCAAGTCGCGTACGTACTGAATTTAAAGCCCTTCTGATGGTCAAACTTCTCAACCGCTTTGATAAGACCCATGTTCCCCTCTTGAATCAAATCAAGGAACAACATCCCTCTACCGACATAACGCTTCGCGATACTGACAACGAGGCGCAGGTTCGCTTCCGCAAGTCTCCGCTTTGCTTCCTCATCGCCATTTTCAATTCGCTGTGCAAGCTCTACCTCATCATCCGCAGAAAGAAGCGGAACTCGGCCGATTTCCTTTAAGTACATCCGTACCGGATCGTTAATTTTAATACCCGGCGGCAATGCAAGATCATCATCGAAGTTGAAGTCGTCCTGCTCACGCTCTTGCTCTTCCCCTTGGGCTGCGAGTGGATTTTCTTCGTCGTTTTCGTTCAGTACCTCAATCCCAAAATCATCGAGCTGTTCGAAAAATTCATCAATTTGTTCCGGGTCTTGATCGAAAGGAGCCAACTTATCCATAATTTCTTTATATGTCAAAGATGATCTCTTCTTGCCTTGCTCGATCAATTGATCCTTCACATGATCCAGTTTTTGTTCGGTATCTAGTTCAGTATGTTGATCATTCGCCATGTTCCGACTCCCTCCCCCCTAGAAACGATCTTCCTGTCGACCTTTAAGCTGTCTCTCTAGGGTTATAATCTCACTTGCAATTTGTGCTGCTGCCAAAAAATCGCCGGTACGCTCAGCACGTACCATTTCTTCTTTCTTGCGCTCGATATCCCGAAATTGCGGTACTTTGATAATATCGTGGATATAAGCGTCCATCGTCGTTTCGTCGAACGGGAAGTCACCGTCCATCATAAGAATAGATGCAGCTGCGCGTTCTAATCGATCATCGTGCAGTGTTGCAATAAATCGGCTGACATCCGGATCGTAGCCCTGTGCAAAATAAGCGTATAAATAAGCAGCAAGCGCTGCATGATCCTCTACATTAAACGCATCGCCCAACCGCTCGTGAACCGCGTGCGCCACTTCCCTGTCTCGCATCATAACATGCAGCAACCTTCGTTCGGCATGCGTGTATGCAGGCATAAGTGTGGGCGGTCCAGATTTTCTGGGCTTTTCATTCCTACCATTATTCCACGAATTGTCGTTATTATCCCCTTGCGGTTTCTTTTTTTGCAGCTCCTGCCTGATTTGATGACAGTCCTGCTTCAAGGCGTCAAGAGAGATATCGAACTCTCGGGATATTTCCTTTAAGTAGACCTCGCGTTCTGTTGAAGAATCAAGCTCAGCAACAATTTGTACTGCTTCAAGCAGATAATTTTTTCTACCTTCTTCTTTTAGCAGTATATGGTTTTTCCTTGAATATATAAGCTTAAATTTTGTTACAGATACCGGCTGGTCCATCGTTTCACGCAAGAAAGCCTCCGGTCCGTATTCGCTTATATAATCATCTGGATCCTTTCCTTTCGGAAGCATCGCCACCGACACCTTTAAGCCTGAACTTTCAAGCATCGGAATTGATTTGAATGCTGCTGCTTGTCCGGCGTCATCTCCGTCATAGCAAACGATGACCTCCTCAGCTTGTCGCTTGAGGATAGCGCAATGCTCATCGGTCAATGCAGTCCCCATAGTCGCGATTCCGTTTTTTACGCCTGCACTCCATGATTTGATGACGTCCATGTAGCCTTCAAACAATACGACTTGCTTGCTCTTGCGGATGGCTGGCCGCGCATAATGCAAGTTGTATAGCGTTCTGCTCTTCGTAAAAAGCATTGTCTCCGAGGTATTCAAGTATTTCGGCTGTCCTTCGCCTATTATGCGACCCGCAAACGCGGTAGCTTTGCCGTCTCGATCCCATATCGGAAACATAATGCGATTGCGAAACCGATCCACATACCCGCTCCCGTCTGATTTAGCCGAAAGCAATCCGCCTTTTTCCATTAATGCTAAATCAAAGCCGCGATTCGTTAAAAACCGAGCCAGCAAGTCCCATTCCTCAGGAGCATAACCGAGCATAAAATGATCGATCAGCTTATCGCTGAGTCCGCGCTCGCGCAAATATTGCTTCGCAGCCTGTCCTTGCTTCGTGTTGTTGAGCACATGGTGATAAAGCTTAATGGTCAGTTCATGCGCTTCAATGATCTTGGCTCGATCCGCATCATGCGGCGTGGATTTGCCTCCGTCGGGCGCAGCCCAAGTGACAGGCATTCCTGCATCAGTGGCCAGCACGCGAACCGCTTCAGGAAAAGAATAGCCTTCCATTTCCTCAACAAAGCGAATCACATTGCCGCCTTTGCCGCAGCCATAGCAATGGTAAATTTGGAGCTCCGGCGTAACCGTAAACGAGGGAGTCTTCTCCGAATGGAACGGACATAACCCCTTCATATATTTGCCGTGCTTCGTGAGATGAACATATTTCCCGACCGTCTCTACGATGTCATAATGCTTGCGCACCGCATCAATGACCTCTTCCGGTATTTTATTACCGTATGTCATCGTTCATCACCTTCATCCTAGTAACACGTAAATAATATTCGCTATACGTCATGGTTCTCCTGCTCATTTCGTAAAACTTTTGTCAACTTTTGTTGAAAACGATCACGATCGTCATTATTCATCGCTTTCGGACCTCTTGTTTTGCCTCCGGTTCGTCGACGTTTTGCAAGCTCATGTCTCCGCTCCATCAAATAATCGATGTTTTCGTCCGAGTACTGCTCTCCTCTAGGAGACAATACGATGGCGCCTTTGCCGATCGCGATGCATGCCAGTCCAAAATCCTGCGTAACGACGATGTCTCCGCGTACAATATGGTTGACAATATATAGATCAACCGATTGATTGCTCCGATCCACCTGAACAATTTCTACGCCCGGCTGCGGCTCCAGTCGATGGTCATGTGAGGCGACCATCAGCACGCGAACGGAGAAAAGTCTAGCCGTCTCACCTATTTCAGCTTTTACCGGACATGCGTCCGCGTCGACCACAATGGTTGGTTGCACTAGTCGAATATGAGATCACCGCTCGATTTCAATTTCTTAACCTGTACTATTATATACGGCATAACTATAAAAAATCCTGCCTCCTGCCGCTAAGGCATTCGCACATATTCCATAATTAAACTTGCCGTTTCTTCAACAGCCTTATGAGAAACGTCAATTACAACGCAGCCGAGCTGCTTCATAATCGTATCCGCATAACGAAGCTCCTTCTCTATACGGTCCGGAGTGGCATAGGATGCATTATTCGGCAAGCCAAGTGCCTTGAGGCGCTCCTTACGAATCGTATTTAAATATGGCACCCCGATTGTAAGTCCAATTATTTTGCGTTTTGGAATCTTAAACAATTCATCGGGCGGCTTCAATTCAGGCACTAGCGGCACATTCGCAACTTTAAACTTCTGATGCGCTAGATACATCGACAAAGGTGTCTTAGAAGTTCTCGATACGCCTACAAGCACAATATCGGCCTTCAGAACGCCGGATGTATCTCTTGCATCATCATATTTAACAGCAAACTCGACAGCCTCCACCTTTCGGAAGTAATCCGCGTCAAGAACATGGTTTAGACCAGGCTCCTGACGGGATTTGCGTCCTGTTCGCTGCTCCAGCGTTTCGATAAAAGAGCCGAGCAGGTCGATGGCGACGATGGCGTAGGTTTCAGCCAGCTTCCGCATGCTGTCACGAAGATGCGGAATAACTAACGTGAATAATACGATTGCATCGGCTTGCTTAGCCTGCTCGGCGATTCGCTGCAAGCTTGCCTCATCCGTTATGAAAGGAGCTCTGCGGATATCCGTATTAATCGGATGAAACTGGGCAATCGCCGCGCGTACGACAAGCTCCCCTGTATCTCCTGCGGCATCGGATACGACATAAACGATCACTTCCGGATTAGAACGAGACATGATCCATCATCCTCCTGGGCTGGGCATATTACCAAACGAGCTTAGAGAAATCAGCGACAATCGCAATATCCTCAGCGATTCCGGCAAGGGTAGACAGACGGTTAGCGCGTACAGTCTCATCAGGGGCCATAACCATAACATTCTCAAAATAAGTATGAATATAAGGCTTCAATGATGATAAGCTTTGTACTGCTTTATCCATCTCGCCATTTTCAATCGCCACTTTGAAGGCTGGGCGCTGCTGCAGCCATTTTTCATATAGTTCTGTCTCCACAGGCTCTGCAAACAAAGAGGAATCGACCGTCATATCAGCCGCTTTGGACCCCAAATTGCTGACGCGGTTGAATTGCTCCACTGTCTGCTTGAACGATGTACGGTCCTCGCTTGCAGCTAGAGCCTGCACCACGGAAGCACGTTCGATTGTCGATTTCAAATCGGCAAAGCCTGAAGCCATAACCGCGTCAATGACATCATAACGAACGCCTTGCTCAGACAGTACATTTTTGACGCGTAGTGCGAAGAAATCGGAAAGATCCTTGCGAATATCTGCAGCGTCGCGCTTCAGACCGCGTGCTTCGTGCACGGACAAAGCCGCATCGTACAAATCGTTTAATTGAAGCTTCAAGCCATGCGCCAAAATGATTTGCACAATACCAGCCGCTTGTCTCCGCAGCGCGTACGGATCCTGAGAGCCTGTCGGGATAATGCCAATGGAGAAGCAGCCTACGATCATATCTATTTTGTCCGCTAAGCTTACGATAGCTCCCGTTATTTCGGAAGGCGCTAGATCGCCGGCAAAGCGCGGTTGATAGTGCTCATTAATGGCTTTCGCCACCGATTTGCTCTCTCCCGCTCTAAGAGCATAATCCTCGCCCATAATACCTTGAAGCTCTGGGAATTCATACACCATTTGCGACACGAGGTCGAATTTGCAAATATCAGCGGAACGGCTGATTTCCTTGGAAGTCTGCTCATCCAATAGCAATTGCTTGCTTAACAGGTCGGATGTGGCGCGAATTCGTCTGACCTTATCGGCTACGGAACCGATCTCTTCATGATATACGATATTTTCCAGCTTCGAGAGTGCATGCTCGATCGTAAGCTTATGGTCTTCCTCATAGAAAAACTTCGCATCGGAAAGTCTTGCACGAAGAACCTTCTCGTTGCCTTTCGCAACAAGCTCGATTGATTTCAGATCGCCGTTACGAACGGTTACGAAGAATGGCTGAAGCTGGCCTTCGCCATCAAACACTGGGAAATATCTTTGGTGCTCGCGCATCGAAGTAATAAGCACCTCTTGCGGAATGTGCAGGAATGCCGGATCAAAGCCGCCAAACAATACGTTTGGATATTCAACTAAGAAAAGCACCTCTTCAAGCAAATCCTCCTTGATTGCGATCTCCCAGCCTTTTTCTTTCGCTAAACGATCAATCTGTGCAACGATCAGCTGCTCCCGTTCAGTAACATCTGCGATTACATGCTGCTCACGCAAGCGTTCAACATATTCTGCGGGCTCCTGTACGTTTGCATCATTGCCGAGGAAACGATGTCCGCGGGATACTTTGCCGGTCTTAACACCCGTAATTTCAAATGGAATTACGTCTTGGCCAAACAAAGCTACCAACCAGCGGATCGGTCTAACGAAGCGAAGCTCATAGCTTCCCCAGCGCATATTTTTCGGGAAGGACATCGAAGTTATAAGCGTTAGCAAGCCATCAGGCAGAACGGATGCTGTCTCAGCGCCGATACTGCTTTTGTTCGCATACACATACTCAACACCGGCAAGCTCTTGGAAATAAAGCTGTTCAGGCTCGACGCCTTGGCTGCGGGCAAATCCGAGTGCCGCTTTGCTCCAATTGCCTTGATCGTCTTGGGCGATTTTGCGCGAAGGCCCTTTGGCTTCCTCATTCGTATCGGACTGCTTCTCAGCCACATCATGAATAAGAACCGCAATCCGGCGAGGCGTTGCGTATACATTAACGTCTCCATGTTCAATGCGGGAATCAGACAGCCATTTCACCATTTTATCCTTAAGCTGATTCATAGCGCCGCGCACGAAACGAGCCGGTACTTCCTCTAGTCCAATTTCAAGCAATAAATCTCTAGTCATGCTGCTCCACTCCTTTCTTCAGCAACGGGAATCCAAGACGTTCTCTTTCCTCAAAATAAGTCGATGCGCAAGCACGCGCCAAATTTCTTACCCTTGTAATGTAGCCCGTTCTTTCCGTTACGCTTATCGCGCCGCGCGCGTCGAGCAGGTTGAAGGTGTGCGAGCATTTCAACACGTAGTCGTATGCCGGAAATACAAGATGATGCTCCATCGTTTTTTTGGCTTCTTCCTCGTACATATTGAACAAGGAGAAGAGCATCGCTGTATCCGAAGTTTCAAACGTATATTTGGAATGCTCATATTCCGGCTGCTTGAAGACGTCGCCGTACGTTACGCCCTCTACCCACTCCAGATCGAATACATTCTCTTTTTGCTGAATGTAAGAAGCTAGACGCTCCATGCCGTATGTGATCTCGACCGCAACTGGGTTAGCATCGATGCCGCCAACCTGTTGGAAATACGTAAATTGCGTAATCTCCATGCCGTCAAGCCATACTTCCCAGCCTAAACCCCAAGCGCCAAGCGTAGGCGACTCCCAGTTATCCTCAACGAAACGGATATCATGATCGTTTGCATCAATGCCAAGCTGCTTCAAGCTCTCCAAATAAAGCTCTTGAATGTTGTCTGGCGACGGCTTCAAAATAACCTGAAATTGATGATGCTGGTATAGACGGTTCGGATTTTCGCCATAACGGCCGTCTGCCGGGCGACGGGAAGGCTCCACGTAAGCGACATTCCAAGGCTCAGGACCAATGGAACGCAGGAAAGTCATCGGGTTCATCGTTCCCGCACCTTTTTCCACGTCATAAGGCTGCACTAGAATGCAGTTTTGCTCGGCCCAGAATTGCTGCAGCGTCAAAATCATTTTTTGAAAATTCATTGCTAATCCTCTCCTTTTTCCTGTGTATTGGTCCAATTCTGGACATTTTCTTGGCAAAGGCGAAGACATGCAAAAAACTCCCGTCTCTACGCCTGCTGCCAGACGTAGGGACGAGAGTTATAATCCCGCGGTTCCACCCTACTTGGTTCGCTCCTTGCGAGCAAACCCTCTTTGTTCGATACGACTCCGGAGTGCCCTTTCACCGCTTTGTCCATCCGGGCTTTCACTATTCCCGGCTCGCTAATCTTGTCGACATGAAGCGATTACTTTCTCCATCATTGTCCAATATTCATATTGCATTATTTTATGCTTCTTTATGGCAATTGTCAAACAAGGAATTCGAGGCATACACCGCAACAATTAGTGGCCGCGAATCTCTTCAGCAGAAATCGCTTTGCCGGCTCGCTTGCCGATAATGTCCTTCATGACTGCGTTGCCCATCATAAGGACACAAACCAAGGCAAGACCTGCTGGAACGATCGACCAAAGGAAAGTTACAGATACCGATTCAGACAAGGCTACGACGATTTTTTCCATAATGGGCGGCGGAATTTCCGCACGCTTCTCTGGAGATAACAGCTCGCGAGCAAGCAAAAGTAGGTGCATGACCTACGATTTCAGAGGTACAAAAAAACCATATTAATCCAAGTTTCAAACACTTACATTAGCTTATCCAGCTGATCAAGAAAATTACGTGATTTAAGCTGCAAGCCGAGATGTGTATCCATTAGCTTGCGCATAGCTAGTTTAAGCTCTGCTTTTGTTTCCGGCTTAACTTGAATAGAGCCAAGCCTTCTCATATCCATTCTGCGAAATAGTCTTAGCAGCTTGTATGCGCCCTCTCCAAGCAGTACTGCGTGCGGGTCCTTGCCTGAGCATCTCGAGCATAATATTCCTCCCGCATAAGGCGAAAGCTTAAACGGACCCACGACATTGCCGCAGCTAACGCATTCATCTAGTGCCGGCGCATAGCCAGACAAGTCCAAAATACGCATTTCGTAAAGATGAGTCACGATTTGCGGATCTTTGCCCTCTTGGAACGCGGAGAGGCAAGCCTTCAGCTGTTCAAAATGAAAGCCGGTCGCCTCATCATCCTGCAAAGAGCGATCGGTCAGCTCCGCTGCATAAGAGGAATACGCAGCCAAATCTAGCTTTTCACGCAAAACATGGTGGGATTCAATAATCTCACCATGATTCAGCGTACCGAGTCCGCTGCTGCGGAAATAAGCGAACTCGCCATATGTAAACGGCTGCGCGAGCGAAGAGTGCTTGCTCTTCAGTTTTTTCGCGCCGCGTATAAGTACTCCCGCTTTGCCGTTTGTCTTCGTGAGCAGTGTAACAATTTTGTTGCCTTCCCCATAATCCATGCTTCGAATGACGATTCCCTCGACACGATACAGCATATTGCAAACTCTCCCCTGAAAAAGCAAAAACGTGAGGTTCGCCATCCCATGGCGACGAACATCCGCTTAGCGGTTAAAAATAAGCATAGCAAAGTCTGATGAATAGATGCCCGCTTATCTTTTCAAAACTTCTCTACATGATCATCCGATTCAATAATACCTTTGATTCATCAGCCTGATGTGTCTTCCAACTCCATCACGGCAAGCTCGTCTTGTTCCAAAGCTAAAGCATTGGAGTCATCGGCTCCAAATTGATTGATTTCCTTGTAAAGCATGAAGGACTCGACATCCCCGGTCAACGTAAAATACTTCCACGAAAAATTTCGCATACGTATTCATCCCTTTCCGTCCCAAGAAATGCTGCTCCAGACGGTAATAGGATGCGATAATCCGCTTCAATCTATCCTTAACAAAAAACGTCATTTCGTATTAATCGTGTCGGTAGCCAAGATCCTTCAGCACGCGCTCTTGATTGCGCCAGTCCTTCTTCACCTTTACCCATAGCTCGAGATAAATGCGCGAGCCTAGCAGCGCTTCAATATCCTTGCGCGCTTGTTTTCCGACTTCCTTCAGCAGCTCGCCTTTTTTGCCGATGATGATCCCTTTTTGGGAGTCTCGCTCGACAAATATTACCGCTCCGATATACACGACGCCATTTTCCTTTACGCGCATGTCCTCGATCGTAACGGCTATGGAGTGCGGAATCTCTTCGCGGGTCATATGCAGTATTTTCTCGCGAATAAGCTCCGAGCATACGAATTGCTCAGGATGATCCGTAATCTGATCCGCAGGATAGTATTGCGGGCCTTCCGGCAAATAGCGGGATAGCTGCTCCAGAAGCGTCTCTACATTATTTCCTTTGAGCGCCGAGATCGGAATAATTTCCGCAAAATCATGAAGCTCATTGTATTGCGTAATCATCGGCAGCAGTTGCTCTGGCTCTACTTTATCGATCTTGTTCATAACGAGAAAGACAGGTGTCTTTACTTTTTTGAGCTGCTCGATAATGAAGCGGTCGCCGCCGCCAAGCCCCTCGGACGCATCGATCAAAAATAGCGCCGCCTCAACCTCGCGAAGCGCACTTTCTGCTGTTTGCATCATGTAGTTCCCGAGCTTCGATTGCGGCTTGTGAATGCCGGGCGTATCAAGAAACACAATTTGCGTATCGTTCGACGTATATACGCCATGAATTTTGTTCCGTGTCGTCTGCGGCTTATCTGACATGATGGCAATTTTTTGGCCGATCAGATGATTCATCAGCGTAGATTTGCCCACATTAGGTCTGCCAATGATAGCGACGAAGCCGGAACGGAATTTTTTGCTGTCACGTTCATTTGATGTTGTAGGATTCATAAGTTTATTTAACGCTCCCCATTTTCTGCTAGTGAAGCCGGCGTGAAAGCGCCCGGCAATATGTCTGCTACGGTCGAAATCGTCCATTGACCGATTAAATTCCCCATGATGACGGGCATGTCAGGCGCACAAAGCTCAACCATCACCTGACGGCAAACACCGCAGGGCGCGATTGGTCCATCCGTGCTGCCAATGACGGCAATGGCCTGAAATTGTCCCGGACGCTTGCCGTCAGCAATTGCGCGATGCAAGGCGGTGCGCTCCGCGCAGTTAGTAGGGCTATATGCCGCATTTTCCACATTGCAGCCATAATGGACATGTCCCTCGTCATCGAGCAGCGCTGCTCCAACTTGGAAATTGGAGTAAGGCACGTATGCACGAGACATCGCTTCCTTTGCTGCATGCAACAGGTTCGTGTAAGATTCCGATAACCCTTCGTATACCATTCGGACCATCCTCCTCAATAAAATCCAGCTTATTTCACAATTAAATGCCATAAGGGCGGCCCAAGGATGAGCAGCCCTATAATAGCTGAGATTGCTGCCGCAACTAGAACAGCTCCGGCTGCAACGTCCTTCGCTACTTTTGCGACCGGATGAATGTCCGGGCTAGCTAGATTAACGGCTTGTTCAACTGCCGTATTAATCATTTCCGCACTAATAACGACAGCGATGGCAAGCAAAATAATGGCCCATTCAAGCGGTTCAAGCGATACGATTATCCCTAAGCAGCATGCGATCAAGCCAGCAACGGCATGAAATCGCATATGGCTTTGCGTACGAAGAGCAAAGCCGATCCCGAATATTGCAACGGCGAAGCTTTGGATAAACTTCTTCATTACCGAGTGAGGCCAGCTTGCTGCAAAATCGCTTCCTGTTTCGCGGTCATTTCTGCTTCCATTGCATCGTCCTGATGATCATAGCCGATTAAATGCAGGAAGCCATGTACAAACAAAAAGCCGATTTCACGCTCCAAAGAGTGACCATACTCCTCGCTTTGTGCCTCAGCCGTGTCGACACTAATAACAATGTCGCCAAGCATGCCGGAAATCGGATCTGCCTCATCTTCGCTCTCAACCTCGAAGATGATGTCCAGCTCTTCTACCCCGTCCTCTTGCATAGCAAATGACAGGACGTCCGTTGGACGGTCGATGCCGCGATATTCGCGGTTTAGCTGATGAATCTCCTCATCGTTCGTAAACGTCAGCGATACCTCGCCATCTGAAATGCCCTCTGCTTCGCCCGCCAGCTGCAGCAGCTGCTCTAATTTGGCAATCCATTGATCGGGTATTTCCAGTCTTTCCTGCTCATTACTCCATCCCAGCTGCAAGCTCATGCCAAGCGCTCCTTTGTTTTCACATCATCCGGATACTCAATACGTGAATGGAATATGCCAATTACGCTTTCTTTAAGCGATTGCGCAATTTTGTCAAGCTCCTTCAACGTCAAATCACATTCATTGAACTGATTGTCATCCAATCTGCTCTTAATAATTTTGTGAATCATCGCCTCTACCTGCTCCACAGTCGGATTGCGCAGGCTGCGCACCGCCGCTTCCACGCAATCGGCAATACCAACGACTGCCGCTTCCTTCGATTGCGCCTTCGGACCTGGATAACGGAAATCATCCTCCGTAATTGCAGGCTCAATTCCTTGCTCCTCCGCCTGCTTAACCGCTTTGTAATAAAAAAACTTCAGCGAGGTTGTACCATGGTGCTGCTCGGCGATATCCCGAATCGGCTTAGGAATATTATGTCCCTTAAGCATGTCCACGCCATCTCTTGCATGGGCCACAATGATCGATTTGCTAAGCTTAGGATCGATCGTGTCATGCGGATTTTCAATATTGGTCTGATTTTCGATAAAATAATTTGGCCTCTTCGTCTTCCCGATATCATGGTAAAACGAGCCCACGCGGCATAGCAGACCGTCGGCCCCAATAGCCTCGGCCGCCGCTTCGGACAAATTGCCGACCATTACGCTGTGATGGTACGTTCCCGGCGTCTCCGTAAGCAGCTTGCGCAGCAGCGGATGGTTCGGATTCGACAGCTCCACTAGCTTAAGCGCCGATAAAATGCCAAACGTAATTTCAAAAAACGGCATCAAGCCGATAACGAGCACGGCTGTTATTAGTCCGCTGGCGAATGCGAAGGCAACGGAATAAATGAACGGCACGCGATCCATCTGCTCAGACAGCAGCAAAATCGTAATGACGGAGAACGAGCCGAACAAACTAACCATAATGCCGGCCTTCAAAATCGTTGATCGCTGGCTCGCTCTGTGAATCGAGAAAATAGCGGCAAACGATACAACTATAATGACGAAGCCGTATTGGAAATCGAAAATTTGATGCTGTCCGGTATTTAATATAATGCTTCCCATAATCGCAAATAATATGGAGCTGATCATCGCTAAATGCATATCAAGCAGCAAAGTGATCAGCATCGTTCCAAGCGCAGCAGGCGCCAAGTAGCCAGCATAGGGCGCGGCATCCGTCTGCGTCAATGAAATGATTTGGATCGTAATAATATTTATCAAGTAGATAAGCCATAGCATAAGGAGCGATGCATTGTTGTATTTCGGCTTAATTCCATTGATGCTCCCTGACTGATGCAAGTACGCGTACAGCACGACGATGAACATCAAGGACATGATCAGCAGCCCAAGCTGCGGCCAATAATTTTTTTTATCCTGCAGCAGCGAGGAATCAACAAGCAGTTTGTATAAGTCAGGCGTTATCGTCTGACCGCGCTTTACGATCAAATCGCCTTCTTTAATGACGACTGCCGGCGTATTTTGCTTCGCCTGAACTTTAGCCTCGTCCGTCGCATCTTTATCCAAAAACTTATTCGGCATTATCACAAATCTCGCAAGCTCCTGCACGATCTCTCTGCTTGTCCGGCTGGATAGCGAGCTTGCATTCACGAGCTCGGCAACCTGCGTTCTCGCGGTCTCCGCCTCGCGGAGCTGCTCTCCTGTGAGCTTACGCACAATTTCCCGAGCTACTTTGCGCATCTCGGTTAAAGTTTCGGAAGTTAAGTTCGGCATTTTGTAGAACGTTTCTTCCGGAATCGTATATTGCTGCTCCTTCGTAATAAGCATCATTTCTTCTAAGAGCGCATCATTGTATGTGCCTTTGCCTTTGTTCAGCTTAACGAAGTTGTCAACGTATTCGGAATAACGACCCGGAATTTCATTGCGGTAAATATCGATCTTATTTTGAACGGTGACTTGATCATCCAAATTCAACTGCTCGATCCGAACAAAAATTTGCTCAACCAGCGCATCGTTGCGCAGCGGCACGATCGAATAAATAACGTCGACCTTATCAGCAGCATCCTCTTCCGCCTGCCTTGTCGCCTTCTCGTCTTTTATTTGGAAGGGCGCTTTAATATCCTTCTCGCTTACAGCGCCCTCCTCAATATCATAGGTCTCGGGAACAAGATGCGGAGCCAAGCTGAAATAGAACAGCAGCACAAACATAAACATCAGCACCCAGCGAACGGCTGCGCTTTGCTTCCAACCCGTCGTCTTAGACGGCCGCAAGCTCTCCTGTTTTCCGGTCTGGTTTTGGTTCATGCAGCAGACATTCCTTTCTAGGCTTTGTTTTCAGCATCCCAGTTGTAGGCAACAATTATTTTTTGCACTAGCGAGTGACGCACGACATCCTGCTCAGAGAAAAGGATGATGCCTATTTCCTCTATGTTTTTCAAAATACGCTGCGCTTCGATCAAGCCCGAGTTTTTGCCGCGTGGCAAATCGATTTGCGTAACGTCGCCTGTAATGACCATTTTCGATCCGAAGCCAAGCCTTGTCAAAAACATTTTCATTTGCTCCGGCGTAGTGTTTTGAGCTTCATCCAAAATAATAAATGCGTCATCAAGGGTACGCCCGCGCATATAAGCAAGCGGAGCAATCTCGATCATGCCGCGCTCAATCGCTTTAACCGTTTGATCAGGACCAAGCACTTCGTGCAGCGCATCATATAATGGACGCAGGTATGGATCAACCTTTTCCTGCAGGTCGCCCGGCAAAAATCCGAGATTTTCTCCCGCTTCCACAGCAGGCCTCGTCAATACGATCCGCTTCACAGAGCCTTCCTTAAGCGCTGCAACGGCTAGTACGACGGCAAGATAGGTTTTGCCCGTTCCGGCTGGCCCTATTCCGAACACGATATCCCGTTTGCGGATGGTCTTCACATAATGGCGCTGCCCAATCGTTTTCACGCGAATCGGCTTGCCGCGGTACGTAGTCGTAATTTCTTTCTTAAACAAGTCCAGCAGCTCTTCCGCTTGCATAGACCTCGCAAGCTCAAGCGCATAGGCTACATCCCTCTCGGAAGGCTGGTAACCGCCGCGTACTAGCTGTATGAGCACATTGTAAAGCTGTTCTAGCGAATCAACCTCTTCAGATGGACCTGAGATGACAATTTCCGCTTCGCGTGATGTAACAGATGATTCAACCTGGGCTTGTATTAGTCGCAAGTAATTGTCCTGGGGGCCGAATACAGCCAGTCCCTCCGCTGCGTTGCCTAGAGGTATTTTTACTATTTTCGTCTCAATTTGCAACAATCCTCATTCTCCCTGCATCTGGACTAGTGGCATTTCCTTAACGATAGATTGCTCGACCTCAAAAAGAACTTTCATATAAACTTTACCATTGTCCGCCTTTTCATGCAAAACAATTTCATCTCGGATGACCGCATCGCTGCCTGCTTTTATAAGCACATCGGCTTTAGCCTGCAGGATGCCAGCGCTCTTCGCCTCTTCTTCCGTGAGCGTCCTCTCCTCCATGCGCGTCTCCATGATGGTCTCCTTCATGCGTCCGATCGGCAAAGCCCAATTGCGCCAGGATGCCTTCTCCTCATGACGAATCGCTTCTGATGAACGGTATGGATTTTCGCCATATCCGCTTACTTGAAGCGCACGCGAGCCGAACACCGCAAACCATTTTGTCTTCTTTTCCCCGGTGTATACCTTAACGTGCTGAACCAAAGGTGAAGAAATTTCGAACTCGTACCATACGAGCCCTCTAACTTTGCCTTTTGCAACAATTGTCCGCGAAAATTCTTCTCCGCCGATTGTTCCCGAGATTAGCGTCTGGCCTTTCTTAACCTTCGTATTTTTCCTGACGACGGGCCTTCCCGCCTCAGCGATAATATCAGTAACGACAGCATCTGCCGAGGCTATCAGATGACGCGGCGTCTGCAAGGAAGCCTGCTCGGGTATGGTCGATTCCACTACTTGAATGATGACCTTCGTGCCCTTCTTCTCTACGCCGACCCAGGTGGAGCCCGGCAGCTTTTGTACGAGACGCTTGGACATAACGTCGGTATCCGCAAGGCGAAATGACCACTGCAACGGATATAAGCCTTCCTGCTTGGCAGCAAGGCGGATTTGATCCTCGGTCAGCTTCACATTGCCTTGTACCTCAATGCTCCACACCAAGGAAGAAAGCATAAATATGATAGCGAAAAACAATACAATGCCGGCTGCAAACAGCTTTCTGCGCTCCGCCTTTACGAGCAGGAAAGGCAAGCCCTTGCGCTTCGTAACATGAGCCCGGCAGCCTGTCTCCTTTAAATACGGACGAAGACCAAAAAAGTCGCTCACCGAAAGCTCAAACTCAAGCAAGCCGCTGCTTGTCCATCTTATGGAAGACAGCTGCAAGCCGCCAGAGAGCGCAAGGTTGACGAGCAGCTCCGGTTGTCCTCCCCTTATGTGAACGGTAACCATTCCCTTTAACCAATCCGCGCCTTGTCCGCTCATGCCGTTCGCCTCCAATACCATTTATTTTTACTACGCCAGCTGGCTTCCATCTACGTTATGGGATCATTTGAATGTTCGAGATTTGACCCTCAATAAACACTTCCTCCGTCCATATCGTCCGAATGACGAGCGAGGTGCCTGTAACCTCCAGCTCTCCTTTGCTTAGAGCCAGCCGCAAGCGCTCGCTTGAGAAATGTACGACTCCCCGATGATTTTCAATATATAATTGGCAATCGCCGATCATGGTCAGACGCGGCAAATCGAATACGACATCATGCGGCATATCCAGTAGCTCTGCTGTCACTTTGCGAAATTTCTTTTTTATACGGCGCATGGAAGAATCTTGGCCTCCTTCAAGGTTTGTTGAGCAAACCTGCTATGTAAGCAAGCCGAAGCTAAGCCTTGCCAGAGCAAAGCAAAGGAGTGGCGATTTTCATGTACTGTACCAAAATATGCAAGCGGCAAAGCTTTTATGAGATGAATCTAGCCAACAACGTTTATGACGGGGAAAAACAAAAAAAAACCGCCGAAGCGGTATGCTCGGCGGTTCATCGTTTATTTTCGAAATGGCCTCTTTGCGCGGGGCGGACCTAAAATTTCAGCCCATATGACCGCTTTGCGCAAATCATCAGCCTGCACAGTTGCTGCAATCTCACGCCGGCCTGCTGACTTGCGCTCTGCTGCAGCCGGAGCCATAGCTTTACTAGCTGACGCCCTCTCAAGCGAACGCTGAAGAGAGGCGATCTGAGGCGCTCCTGAGGGCGACTCAGAATCCCTTGATGTATAGGAACGATCAGGAGATTGCTGACGCTCCTGCTCGGACTGCGAGCGGAAGACGGTCTGAGCCTCTGTTCGCTCCTGCAAGGGTCGATCCTCGCTTTGCTTGCTCTCGCTTGCTTGTGGGAACAAGGTACGCGGCAGACCACCTCCGCCAAAGTCCGGCATTTGACTTGGCTTCTTCTTCGAGCCTGCTTTGCCAAACAGCGAAGCGAGCGCTCCGAAAATAATGACAACAATAAAGATGTTATCCATCAAAAACTCAATAATTTTCAATATGCCTACACCTCCATGGCGCGGTCACGCTAATCGAAGTAGACGATACGATACGATTCGATTTGATCAATGGCATTAGCGGCCTTCTTTGTTGTCAGAAGATCCATCCTGCTTGCCAATAGAGCTGCGCATTTGCGTATCAGCCTCGATGTTTTTCAAGTTCATATAGTCCAAAACGCCGATCTTCCCGCTTCTGAGCGCTTCAGCCATCGCAAGCGGAACCTGCGATTCCGACTCGACTACGCGAGCTTCCATCTCGACGACCTTCGCTTTCATTTCCTGCTCATGCGCGACAGCCATTGCGCGGCGCTCCTCGGCTTTCGCCTGAGCGATCTTCTTATCCGCCTCAGCTTGCTCGGTTTGAAGATGTGCGCCAATGTTTTTGCCTACGTCTACGTCCGCGATATCAATCGACAATATTTCAAACGCTGTACCCGCATCAAGCCCTTTGCCGAGCACCGTACGCGATATCATATCAGGATTCTCAAGCACATCCTTGTGGGAATTAGCCGATCCGACCGTCGTTACGATACCTTCGCCGACACGGGCAATAATTGTTTCTTCACCCGCACCGCCGACGAGACGTTCAATATTGGCACGTACCGTTACTCGTGCTTTAACCTTTACCTCGATGCCGTCCTTCGCCACCGCCGCAACGATTGGCGTCTCAATAACACGAGGGTTAACGCTCATTTGAACGGCTTGAAGCACATCGCGACCAGCCAAATCGATTGCAGCCGCACGTTCGAATATAAGTGGAATGTTCGCGCGCTGCGCGGCAATCAAAGCATTGACAACTCGGTCAACGTTACCGCCAGCCAGGAAGTGGCTCTCCAGCTGATTAATGTTTAGGCCAAGACCCGCTTTTGTCGCTTTAATTAACGGATTAACGATTCTGCTTGGAACAACCCGACGAAGACGCATCGCAACGAGCGTAATGATACCTACTCTTACGCCTGATGCCAATGCCGAAATCCATAGCATAATAGGGAAAAAGCTGAGAAATACAGACAGCACGATAATGACGACGACAGCCAAAATTAATATGGACACCAATGGATCCAATTGCATAGTTTTAACCTCCATGTATTTATATTGTCCGCACTATTTTACGATTTCTTTGACGACTACCCAAGTCCCTTCAGCCTTAACAACCTTGACGGAACGATTTGTATCAATAAATTCGCCTGATGTGACCACATCTACGCGGTTATCGCCGATCAGCACCGTTCCAGCTGGGCGAAGCGGCGTTATCGTCGTTCCTTCCAGTCCCAGCAGGGAATCCTTCACATCCGCCGACAAGTACCCTTGCTCCGTTGTCAGCTTATCGCGCAAAATAAACTTGTTCCATATGCCGCGTTTTTTGTTCATTCTTACGAATATGGCAATCAGTATGATCGCTGCGACAAGCGCGATGACGATCGAGATGAATGCTGTCATCGGATCAGATGCTGCCATGACCACACCTGCTATTAACGCCGCGCTGCCAAGTAGGCCTAGTATACCGAAGCTCGGCACGAATACCTCGATAATAAGCAGGGCAATTCCGATTACGAACAGAACGACCGATTCCATTCCCGCAAATCCAGCCACATAGTGACCGAAGAAATATAGGCCAAATGACAATAGGCCAATAATCCCTGGCGCTCCAAAGCCCGGTACAAGCATTTCAATCACTATGCCTGCAATACCCAGGATGAGCAGCACCGTCATGACGATTGGATTGATGAGCCATCTGGCTGCATTTTCCGCCAATGATGGTTCCACTTCAATCTGTGTCCGCCCTTCAAAGCCCAGCCATTTGACCACTTCGTCAACTGATGCAGCCGTATGCTCGGAATAGCCGACTTTCTCGGCCTCGCTCGCTGTCAGTGTAAGTATTTCACCTTTTTGCTTGTCTCTGCCGATCTTATCCTTCAACGACAACTCCACATTCGGATCAACCATAGCTGCTGCAATGCTTTTGTCGCGCCCTTGCAAAGCGGCCGACTCGCTCATTTCAGAAGTCCAGAATGAGATCGTTTTCGGATTTTCGATCAGGTTGCCCGAGCCGTCTACAACCGCTGCGGCACCGATCGTACTGCCAGGCTGCATGACGATATGATCCGCATTAAGCGCGATATACGTGCCTGCCGATACCGCCTTGCCCTCGACAAACGCCGTTGACGGAATTTTATTCTCACGAATAAAATGACCGATGCTCTCTGCGTTCACTACCTTGCCGCCAAGCGTATTGATAACGAGTATGACATGCTCTGCTTTCGCTTCCTCTGCTTCTTTATAAGCTCTTTCCAGAAACGATTGCAGACCGGACTCAACCGTTTGCTTAACCGGTATGACATAAACAGCGGGACCGACTTCATTCGCAGCACTCGCTTGCTCTACCCGAGCGCCAAACAAGCCTGCAAGCGTCACCAGCAGTAGTGCCGCAAGCAAAGCAATAGGAGTAGCGGACCATCTTCTTCGCCATCGATTCATGTGCAAGAAGCTTCCTCCTTCTTTTCATGTAGTGTTCCCTACTACGTGCAGCAAGCTAAAATGTTTCAAGTTTCGTATCCATACTATACCATTTGAACTAGAATAAACAAAAAAACACCCCGGTTAGGGGTGTTTTGTGAGTCCGTATGTTTAGTTAGTTGAGATGTTGCTGTACGAGCTGATTTACTAGTTTACCGTCAGCGCGTCCTTTTGTTTTGGGCAAAAGGGCACTCATAACTTTTCCCATATCGGCTTTGGAAGAAGCACCGAGTTCATGGATGGTCTGCGTTACTATCTCTTGAATCTCTTCTTCAGTCAGCTGTTCGGGAAGGTATTGACTAATAATTTCAATTTCGACCTCAAGACCCGCTACTAAATCATCACGGCTGGCTTTTTTAAATTCTTGGAGGGAATCTTTACGTTGTTTGATTTCACGACTCAATATATCAAGCACTTCGTTATCGTCCAAAGGACGCTTGAGATCGATTTCCAAGTTTTTCACTGACGCGCGCATCATACGAATTACGGAAAGCTTAAACTTGTCCTGATTCTTCATGGCTTGCTTCATATCGTCGGTCAATCTTTCGCTCAGGTTCATTGTGGAAGGATCCTCCTAAAACTTTCTCTTGCGCGCAGCCTCAGACTTTTTCTTGCGCTTTACACTTGGCTTTTCATAATGCTTGCGTTTTTTCACCTCAGCTAGAACACCATCTTTAGCGATGGAACGTTTAAAGCGGCGAAGCGCAGCATCAATAGTTTCGTTTTTGCGAACTTTAGTTTCAGACACCAGTTTTCCCTCCCTCCGAAACAGACCGTCCAGAGCTATAACACGGTTTATCAAATTTCATTATATGTCAAACCAAAAGGCAGTGTCAACTTTGGATATCTACGAGCAGCGGTGAAAGTTTTGTTCCCCCTAGCAAATGGATATGCAGGTGATAAACGACCTGTCCGCCATCGGAATTAACATTGTTGACGAGTCGATAACCAGACTCTGCAATGCCTTGCTCCTTGGCTATCTGACGGGCTACCGAGAACAGCTCGGCTACGACCGGATCATCTTCATCGGTTACGTCATTCATGGTAGAAATATGTTTCTTCGGAATGATGAGAATATGTACCGGAGCAGCTGGCTGTATGTCGTGAAATGCGACAATTCTGTCATTCTCAAATACCTTCTTCGACGGAATAGCGCCTTCGATTATTTTGCAAAAAATACAGTCCATGTGATTCACCCCCTGTCTACTCATCTTCTCCTATCATAACGAAAAATCGAGTAGTAGTCCAATCGAATGCCGGAGAGCTGATTCATGCTTTATTTAGGGGAGCTCGACATCGTTTGCTGAAGCTCCAATACAAGATCAATCCACTCAAGTCCGCTCGACAATCGGATTAAAGCGATTCGGTTATCAGCGATTTTAGTGTTGAAGCCTTTCAGAATGCCAGACATCGTTTCGTATATGCCTATTAATTTGAGAATATAAGCATGTTCTTCATCGTTCAAAGGCTTATCGTATTCGCCTATTTGTTGCACCTTTTTTTCAGTTTCGCTTAAGAAGATTGATACCAACTCCGAGCTAAATTTCTCCGGCTCAGCAGATATGCTCGCGGCTTCATCGGTAAGCTTAGCTAAAGCATTACCTTTTGCGGCTGCCTTGCCTGCATCAAACTTCACATGAAGGCGTTCCTCTAAGCTTTTGCTTTGCAGCATAGCATCCAGCACCGGAATCATGTCATCCACATATTGTCTCGACTCCGAGGCTGCTGCGAAAATGCTCTGACCCTTTACAAAATTCTTTTCCTGCTTATGCTGTAAAAATTGCGAGTACAAAAAAACATTGCCGATTAAGCTGAATACGAGAATAACAAGTGTAATCGGCAGTGCGATCGAGCGCTTGCCCGTATGCTGCTGTTCCAACTTCGCAGCCTCCTTTTATGCTTTATTCATTTGTTTCAGCTCTACGGATTGACTGCCGTCGAAAAAGAAAACATGGCACTCATCCACTTTGCGGCCGAGCACAGATTCGATCGCTTCCGCGTACAATTCCAGTTGGAACCGATGTCTCTCAGCGGCCTCCGCCCACTGCTGCTGGTTGATCCGGTCCGTCTTATAATCGAGCAAGACAACGCCTTGCTTATCCTCAAACAAGCAATCGATAACGCCCTGAATCAAGATCGGTTCCTGCATCAGCGCCTCTCCTGAATTCGGATATACGCGGCTCGCAGGGAACATGCAGCTGAAGGGCACTTCTCTCCGAACCCACTCCGAGCTTAGCAGACGCTGGCCGAGCTCACTGGTGAAGAAAGCGGCTACGGCTGGCAGGTCAATCGCTTCCGACTGCTTAGCCGTTAATAAGCGGCGTTCGATCATGCTATCAAGCGTCACCGTAAGCATCGCTTCATTAGCTGGCTCAGCGAGCGATACATGCTGCATCAGCAAATGATTGACGGAGCCTTTCTCCGCCGCTGTAAGCGACTTCTCCTCCATGAAGGCAGGACGCCGAAGGCGCATGGTGTAGTTAGCTGACAGAGCGGCGAATGGGTCTGTTTGAACCGCAAAATCGTTATCCATCGGCTCCTCCAAAGGAACCGCATCCTCCATGACCTCCGTATGCAGCCGCTTCATCTCTGTTACCGATGTTTTGGCTGCCAGCCTCGCTGCGTCTTGATGCGGATATTGCCATTCCAGCCGGGACCTGAGCTGATCCTCCTCCTCGATATGCTCGAGAAGCGACAAGGAGGTTATCGCTTGCAGTCGTTCCTCCTTAGCCAAATCCTGCTGATCCTGCTCCTCGGTTGCAGCTGCGGCTTCTATTCCGAATAAGGATGCCGAAACGATTCCTGCATGCCACTGCGGAGCATTCTCGTCTGCATTTTGCTTTTCTGCGATTTGCCTTGCGGCGAGCGGCCCAAGCCAGTCGATAAAGGATCTGGCGGATGCTACGCGGAAATCCGGCATTCTGCCGAACGCATCGACAGAAGCCAGCCAGCGCCTCAGCTTTGCTTCCGCATCCGATACCGTTGCGACAAGATACATTTTTTCCTTTGGCCTAGTCAAGGCAACGTAAAGGATCCGCATTTCCTCGGCTAGCATCTCCCTGCGCATCACCCTTCGAATTGCCAAATAGGGCAGCGATGGATAACTGATTCGGAGTGCCGGATCAACAAAGCGCGGTCCGAAGCCAAGCTCCTTATGCTTCAGGAAGGCGCTCCGAACGTCCTGCTGATTGAACAGCTTCCCGAGACCCGCAACGAATACGACCGGAAATTCAAGCCCTTTGCTCTTATGAATAGACATGATGCGCACGACATCCTCTTGCTCGCCGAGCGCTCTTGCCGTCCCTAAATCACCGCCGCTATCGCGCATGCGCTCGATAAATCGCAGAAATCTGAACAATCCGCGAAACGAAGTCGCCTCATATTGCCTCGCACGGTCATGCAGCGCGCGCAAATTCGCTTGCCTCTGCGTCCCGCCTGGCAAGCCGCCTACAAAATCGTAATAGCCCGTTTCGCGATAGATTTCCCAAAGCAAATTCGCAAGCGAGCCTTGCCTTGCCTCCTCACGCCAACGATCCAAGCTTTCCAAAAATAAAGAGAGCTTTCTGCGCGTATCTTCCTCAAGGAGCAAATCGCAAGCGGCTAATAGCACCGCGTCGTAATAAGAGGATTTTGCCGATTGAATGCGAATACGGGCCAGCTCCTCGCCGTTCAGCGCAAATAATGGAGAGCGCAGAGCAGCTGCGAGAGGGATGTCCTGATACGGATTATCAATTACGCGCAGCAGCGACAGCATCGATTCTACCTCAACCGCGTCAAAGTACCCGCTGCTCAGCTCTGCGTATGCCGGAATGCCGCTCCCTTGCAACTCCTCGATAATGATGGGAGCCCACTGCTGCGTCGCCCGCAGCAATATGACGACATCCCGCCACTGCATGGGCCGGTTTTCGCGCCGCTTCCCATCATAGACCTGGAAGCCGCTGTCGATTAACGCTTTCAGCTGCTGCGCGATCCAGCGCGCCTCGAGCTGCGCAGCTTTGAGCTCTGACGGCGATTCAACTTGTGCCGCAGCATCCCCAAGCTCGCGATCATCAGCAAGCTCGGTGGACTCGGGAATTTCCGCGTCCTCTTCCTCTACGTCATCCATATCCCCTTTGTTTAGCACAGCGAACTCGACTTGACAGCGATCCGCCGGCACAGGGCTTGGATAGAATGCTCCGCATACGAGCTCAGCGCGCTCGTCATAGTCCATCTCTGCTACATTCTCGCGCATAATAGCGCGGAACACGGCATTAACCCCATCCACAACCTCCGATCGACTGCGAAAGTTTCGCGCCAAATCAATGCGTAGAGCATGAGGGGTATCCGAATCAGGCAGCTTGCCCGCATCCTTGCGCGCGAGATAGGATTTATATTTTTGCAAGAAGAGCTTGGGCTCCGCAAGACGGAAGCCGTATATGCTCTGCTTGACATCGCCAACCATAAAACGGTTGCCCGTACCTGGCCGCTCGATTAAAGAAACGATGGCCTCCTGCACCATATTGGTATCCTGATATTCGTCAAGTAAAATTTCATCGAATTGCTTCTGGAATTCAATCGCTGCTATTGAAGGAGACATATGATCCGGCGTCGAAGCAGGATCTCGCAATATACGCAGGCAATAATGCTCCAAATCGCCAAAATCAAGCAGCCCTTTCGCACGCTTAGCCGCCTCGTAGCCTTGTCCAAATTCAACGACAAGCTCAGCTAATGCGCGCATCAGCGGCGCCAGCTCTTGAAGCTCCTCCAGAAATTGCTCAGCATCTCGGCCGAACAATTCCTCGACAAGCGATGTGATCAGCTTCTTCGCTTGATCGCGCAGCTCCTTGGCCTGCTCTTGCAGCAACTTATCATATTCATCGCCGCGCATCGCCTTCAGTTTTCCGAATTGAATCGCTTGAAAGGATTCTACCCACTTCTCCCAAGGCTGCGTATGAATGATCTCCGCGAGGCCGCCAACCACTTGCAAATCCTCATCAAAGGTTGCTGCATAAGGCGCAGGGCCGGCAGGCTGACGCGTCAATTCCAGCGCTTGATGGAGCAGCGAGCCCGCTCCTTCCAATGCGAGCTGAATGTCCCTTTTCAGGCTGACCACCCATTCGCTTGTTTGAAGTGCGGCCACATCTGCCAGGTCAAAAGCTTCCGCCGTCTGACGCAGCCAGTGCTCCGGCCAAGGATGGCTCTGAGCAAAATCGTACAATTGCTGAACAAGCCGGTATAACGGTTCATCGCTGCGCTCGCCGCCGTAGCGGTCAGCTAAACGGAGAAACGCGCCGTCATCGCCAGCACCCTCGTACTTTTGCTCAAATAACTGATCGAGCACATCAAGCCGCATGAGCTCGCTCTCCGTCTCGTTCGCAATTCGAAAACCGGGATCGAGACCGATTAAAGGATAATAGCGTCGAATGACATCCAGACAAAAGGAGTGCAGCGTCGTAATGGATGCACGGTTCATCAGCGCCAGCTGGCGGCGCAAATGCTCGGAATCCGGCTCCCGTTCAAGCTCAAGCTCAAGAGCAAGCCGAATCCGATCCTTCATCTCTGCTGCCGCGGCCTTCGTAAAGGTTGCTACGAGCAGGCGGTCGACGTCGGTATGTGCCGATATTTTCCGAATAATCCTTTCAACCAGTACCGCTGTTTTACCGGAGCCAGCCGCCGCCGCGACGAGAATGTTGGAGCCGCTCGTGACGATGGCATCCCACTGATCATCGGTCCATGTGCTATTTTCCGGCTTCGGGGTATCCTTTGCAGTGTGCATACTCATCGCTCCTTCTCCAGCTGCTGCCAAATCTCTTCCTTAGATGGCTTGCCCAGCTTTCTATATTCATTTCCATCGAACTGCGCATCAAACTGGCAGACCGCTTTATAATCACAATATTGACATGGCGTTTTTGTACCCAAGCGATAAGGCTCAATGGATACCTCGCCCGCTTGAATCGAGCTGCCGATCCGGCTGATCGTGCTTCTAACGGAACGTCTAAGCACATCCCACTGCTCATTCGTAACGACCGACGAGCTGCTGTAGAAGCTTCCGTCGCGCTTCAGCGCAACCGGGAGCAGCTCTGAATACCCAGTCTCTAATTCATCATCCATCAGCCTGACGGTTTCCGAGTCAGCCGTAACGAGTCCGCGCATTTTGAAACGCTTCAGAAGCTGACCGCTGACCTCTGCTGGCGTGATGCTGTTAGTCAGCGCCAGCAAAGGGTTATGAACATGGAAATAAAGAACGCCAGCCGGAGATGCAGGCTTCCCAAGCCATTCGGATGCATGCGTGACGAGTACGTCGAGATAGGTCAGCATTTGCAGCGAAAGTCCAAATGCAACCTCCTCAAGCCGCAGCTGCGTTGAGCTTGATTTGTAATCAAGCACGCGCAGCAGAAGCCCCTCCTCCATCTCAGCCGCGTCAACGCGGTCGATCCTTCCGATTATTTCCATAACTCCGCCGTCCGCAAGCGGAATGCGCAGGGATGGCAGTTTGCCGTCCGGGCCAAAATCAACCTCTGTTCCGACAGGGTGAAATTGCGCTCTGCGCGCGTGCTCGCCCAGCATGAGCGCTGCTTGTCCAACAATCTCCTTCAGCTTGCGGGCGATGTATTGGAATCGGCTGCTGCTAAGCAAAATTTGCGATTGAAGCTTTGGAGCCAGCTCATCGACCGTTTGCGAGGCGACTGCTTTCAGCTCGGCCTCAGGCATCTTGCCCCACCGCTCCCCTAGACCAGTTGCCATGCGGCTGAGGGCTGCGTGGAACAGCTGCCCGACATCAGGCGCTTCCAGCCGATAGAGCTTTCTCTCACGCAGCTTTAACCCATGGATCGCAAAATGCTGGAATGGACAGGATACGAATCTCTCCATCCGCGATACGCTAACCTGAAGCCGTGCTCCATAAAGCTGACTTGCTGTATCCTTCGACAGAAGCTGCTCCTGATTCTCATAAGTCAAGGAGCCTGTTAGAAGCTGCAGCTTATGCTGCCATTCCGGTCGAACGGCAAACCAATTGTACATATCCCACCAAAAAGGGGCGATTGACGCGCCTTGCTGCCATTTCCGTATAGCCGCAATTAAATAAGACAACGTTCGCTGAGGATGTGAAACGAACATCCTCTGCTCCGAGATCGGCATGCTAGGAGACGGCTCTGCCGAGGCGCTTTGAACAGGAATGCCGGGAAAGAGCTGGCGGACATGCCTTACAATCTCAGAGGGAAGCAGGCTTTTGCCTTCCTCATCGGCTTGCGCCCAGCTTAACCATAGATGCCTGCTTGGCGTCGTCAAGGCGTTATAGATCATAAAACGCTCATCGAGCAAGCGGCGGCGAACGCCAGGCGCCATAGCCATTCCATCCTCGGCAAGCTTCTCCCGCTCAGGCTCGGTTAGAATGCCGTCTTCCTTCACCCTCATTGGCATAACGCCGTCATTGGCGCCAAGCACATAACAAACCTGAACATATCCGGACCTTGTCCGGTCCATGCTTCCGATCAGCACTTGATCAAGCGCTGGCGGCACAGCAGCAAGCTTCAAGCTGTCCAGCCCCGCCTCGACCATGCCTGCAAACAGCTCAGGGGATACTGTCTGCTTGCCCGCCAGCTCGACTAACTGATCCAGCAGCTGCATGACGCTGTCCCATAGCTGCCGGTGGCTTCTGGCCCGCTGCGTCTTGCCAGCCTGCGTGTCCTGCAAGCTCCAGCGCTCCAGACGATCTGCCGCATCCGATTGGTCGAGCAGACGATAGAGCGCCTCGCACATCTCTTGGACGTTTTCCGCTTTCTTCAGCGCATCGCCAAAGCGGCGGAGCGGCGGAACGACAGATTCTCTTGCTGCCAGCACGATATCGAATTCCCGCTGCGCCTTGTCGCTAATTTTTGTATCCATCTCCTCATCATCGTCAAGCGAGATGGGAACAAGCGGGTGCCAGCGCTTCTTATCGAGCCATTTCCAGCCGTCTATCCCTGCCGCTAGAGCAAAGTTTTCCAGCAAATCGAACCATTCCCGCAGCAGGCTTCCATCCATCGGAAACAGCATCTCTGTCTTCACGCAGCGGAACACCGCGTCGTAACGCCAACCAAAGAGCACCGTTTCGAGCGCGGATCTTATAAATTCAACAAGCGGATGATGGACAGCCTTCACCTTCTGATCGACAAAATAAGGAATGCCGTAATCGGCAAATACAAGACCAATATAGTCGGTATAATCCTCGCTATTGCGAACCATAACCGCAATATCCCGCCAGCGAAGCTCCTCCTTCTGCGCCCTGCGAACGATATCGCGCGCGACTGCCTCAACCTCGGCACGACGATTCGCGGCAGCATGCAGCGACACTCCGCATTGCCTATCTTCATGGATCATCATCGCTCTATCCGCAATCAGCATCGGCACACGCTCGCTGTAATGCTTCTCAAGATGCGCAAGCATCGGGCTGTTCATAAAACGGATAGGTTGATCTACTCCTAGCATCTTCGGCGCCAGCACTTCTGCATCGTACTTGGCTGCCAGCTCCATCAGCTTGTTATAAGTCTCTGCCGTCGGATGAAAAAGCTCAAGCTCATGCGGCAGCTCTCCTGCTTCGTAAGCTCGATTAAGAGTCAGCGTAACCGTAACCTGCGCAGATGAGGCGATCAACGCTCCCAAAGCCTCGTATTCGGTTGGCGTAAAGCCATAAAAGCCGTCGACCCATATTTGCGCGCCTTGCATGGAAGCAGCATCCGCAAATCCATTTTGCAAATAACGCAAATAATCCTCGGCGTCGATGTACATGCCCGCGAGTTCCTGCTCCATCTGGCTATAAA
This sequence comes from Paenibacillus sp. Y660, assembly GCF_057221575.1. NCBI lineage: Bacteria > Bacillati > Bacillota > Bacilli > Caryophanales > Paenibacillaceae > Paenibacillus > Paenibacillus sp. Y660. The sequence continues at coordinate 303,750 of NZ_JBXBBJ010000002.1, forward strand.
TAAGCTGCAAATCATGCAGCTTGCGCTTTAGTAACGAGGACTGGTCAGCACCTGTTTCTGACGCTGCCCGCTTTTCCTGAAGCAGCTCCGAGTCGATGCCATACCGTTTCCACTCCGTCAGCAGCTCCGCGAGCCTGTCAATGAACCCTGGCTGCTCCGCCCCGCTTTGAAACAGCTCTAACTGGGTACCCAGCCGGTGCACGATCTTATAGAGAAGCATATGCTTGCCCGTATCACCGATAGGAACTAGCGCCGTTCCGCCTGTTTCCTGCATGACTCGAAAGGCCAGACGCCGAAAGCTAAGCGCCTGAGCCCTGATCGTGCCATTTAAATCGCCGCTTTGAAGCAGCGCATATTCGGTCTGAAAGGTAGCCTGCTCCGGTACGAGCATGACAAGCGGCGGCCCGTCCGGTTGAACGCGCAGCTGCTCCCTTATTTCATTCAAGCAATAGGATGTTTTACCGGTCCCCGAGCGCCCGATGACAAAGCGAAGCGACATGTGCAACTCTCCCGTCTATTCGTAAATTGTCGTTTATTTGCTTCTTACTTCAAAGATAGCGAATTTCAAATAATGGCCTTCGTTTACACCAAGCAGCTGAGGATGATCCTTGCCCGCCGCGCGCCATTCGACTAATCTTAGCAGCTTGCCTGCATCCACAGCCGCTTCTTGAATCGTCTCCAAAAATAATTCAGGCTTCATATGGTACGAGCAGCTTGCCGTGACTAGATATCCGCCTTCATTAACCAGCTTTAGCCCTTGCAGGTTAATATCCTTGTAGCCTCGGCATGCGCCAGCCACAGCGCTCTTCGTCTTGGCAAAAGCCGGCGGATCAAGGATGACGACATCCCACGTCCGGCCTGCGGAGCCTTCCAGCTTCTTCGACGTATCAACGCCGCCTTGGCCGCGCTGCTTCCGCTCATCGATTCCTTTTACTTGCGCGCGTAAATATTCAAAGGCATCCGCAACTACAAATTCGACACGATCCGAATAGCCATTGCGCTCAACGTTGCGCTTTGCTGTTTCGATGGCATGCTCTGAGACATCAAGGCAGGTTACCTTCTTAGCGCCATATTTGCAGGCATGCAGCGTGAAGCTTCCGGTATGGGCGAAGCATTCAAGAACGGATGCCCCATCCCAATAAGGGAAGGTAACGATCTTGCCGTTTGCATTAACGGGAACGAAGTCGGCTGAATTCGCTGTCTTAGGCGCAGTATTCACACCCGCGCCTGCCAATCCTGACTCCGCTGCTGCGCGATCTGCTAGTCGAATGCCGCTGCGTCCGCCCCAACCTGTCATAAGCGGAGCGATGGCTGCGCGATTCTCACGTTGATCGAAGAAATAGCCCGTTTTTTGACCTTCTACAATATCAACTTCCAGCTTCAATCCGTTCTCTTCTATTTCAATGATCGAAGGACAGTCGCCGTATAGCACGCCGGTACGCTCCTCCAAGCCTTCAAGCACTCGAACGCCGACATCGCTGCGCTCATAGATGCCTTGCGGCTGGAATACTTCAATAAGCGCTTCAATTAACGCTTCTCTTCTTACATCCATACCCAGCGTTAATAGCTGCAGCACCAGCACATTGTTGAACCGGTCTACAACAAGGCCCGGCAGGAAGTCCGCTTCACCATACACCATGCGGCAATCGGCATCTTTTACGAAGCGGCGGCGATGCTCCTGGCACTTGCGAAGCCGATCGCGGAAAAAATCTGCGTCCATGGCTGCGATTGGCTGATAGGAAACGACTCTCACCGTAATCTGCGAATTGGGATTCCAATAACCCGTTCCCAAATACCGTCCTTGGTGGGTGACGATATCAACCAAATCACCAGGCTGCGCCTCGCCTTCCAGCCGATCGATCTCAGTTGCATAGACCCAAGGATGGCCTTGCTCCAGCCTTTTCTTTCTCGCTTTTAGTAGAACTATTTTTGGATTACTCACGATTGTCTCTTCCCCTCATTGTGCTTGCTTGTCATGCTTGTCTACTTGGTCGCATATGTATACTTACGAAACGAACTTCTCACGAACAAATAAGGAGAACGTCTAATGATTCATACGATTCTTATTCCAATGCTGCTCGGTTTCGCCGTATTCATGTGCGGAATGAAGCTGATGGAGCTTGCGCTTCACCGACTGGCAGGTCCCTACCTGACCCGCTTCCTATCACGGTCAACCGCTACGCCTATCCACGGGCTCGCTATCGGGACGGTTTCGACTGCTTTTCTGCAGAGCAGCACGGCCGTAACGGTTATTGCGATCGGCATGGTCAATGCCGGCTTGCTTACTTTCCCGCGGACGCTTGGCATCATACTCGGTACGAATATCGGCACCTGTATAACGACGGAGCTAATCGGTTTAAATTTAAATAAACTCGCTATGCCTTTGTTAATCGCAGCGATTGGTATATGGCTAGTTACAGCATTGCTTGGCGAAGTCCGATTGTTCCCTGCCATACGCGGAGCGCGCTGGCTGGATACGCTTCGATCATCGTCGGTCGTACTATGCGGCTTCGCCTTGCTCTTGACGGGTATCACCATGATGCAAGGCGTTGGCCCTGCCATACAGGAGAGCTCCATGTTCGGCTGGTTTCTAGCTAAAGCAAACGATAGCTTATGGTGGGGACTAACGGCTGGCGCTATTCTTACCGCGGCGGTTCATAGCAGCGCTGCCGTTATCGGCATCATCATGGGCTTCGTTTCTATCGGCGCCATGCCGATCGAGCTTGGAATCGCCGTCGTATTAGGCGCAAATATCGGCACCTGTGCTACCGCTCTTCTTGCATCCATCGGAGGTACAAAGGCAGGACAGTACGTAGCATGGTCTCATGTCGTTCTGAACGCAGGCGGCGCATTGCTGTTTATGCCATTCATAGGCGAGCTTTCTCTATTGTCTGAATGGATCTCCTCGTCTGGCGAGGGGCAAATTGCCCATACGCAGACGATATTCAACATTCTCAGCTCATTGCTTGCACTGCCCTTCTGCTACCTCGGAAAATTTCGCAGGCCGGATCCGGTCACTTAGCTTTATTCCGTTGGCAGTCCTAGCAATTGAAAGGCTCCGGCTACGATGCGATGATTGTTGTCATACCCCGATTGCTTCTGGCGCTTCCACGCCTCCTGAGGCTCAAACCAATCGACGCCGCGGATCTCTTCAACTTGCGCCTGCAATGATCCGCCAACCGCCTCCACCAAGTAGTAATGAACCTCTTTATCTACCGTACCAAATGCTTCATGCTCATATTTATATTTGATTTGGTCTATCGGAGCAATGATAACTCCTTCAAGACCGGTTTCTTCGACAATTTCCCGCAATGCGGTCTGTTCTATCGTTTCGCCAGCCTCCATCTTCCCTTTTGGCAGCGATACTTTTCCATAGCGATCCTGAATGAGTTGAATTTGCAGCTTGCCTTCCCCGGTTCGGCGGTAAACGACACCGCCTGCTGAAATTTCCTTCATGTCCGATTCCCCCTTGCAGCGTTAATTGATTAGATTATGCAGCAAAGGATTCCTCCATCTTTTCCGTAAAAGGAATCGATTAGCAAAGGAATCCCCGCATTTGTTAAGCTTATGTTATGCTCTTATTGCTTCTGGTCGCTCCAGCACGAAGCTGTGCGGCTCTACTTCGTTCTGCAGAGCAGACTGCTCTTCCAGCACTCGAACAAGCTTAGCACGACATTCATTGACGCCTGCCTCCGTAATTTTGACGCGGCATATTTTGCCGATCAAAGCTTCCGAGCCGTCAAATACCACTTGGATGTAGTTGTCCGTGTAGCCCATAACGAGCCCCGTTCCCGGAGCGCCCTTGTAATCGCGCTCTGGAATGACATCAAGCACTTCGCCTACGTATTGCTTCGCGTATTCGAGCTGCATCTTCTCGGACAAGTCAATCAGCTTATGGACGCGTTCGTTCTTGATCTCTTCATCCACTTGCTCCTCCATCCGGGCAGCAGGCGTGCCTGTACGCTTGGAGTAAGGAAAGACGTGCATTTCCGCGAATTTGAGCTCTTCCATGAAACGGAAGCCGCTCTCGAACATTTCTTCCGTTTCACCGGGGAAACCAACGATGACATCCGTCGTAATCGCAACGCCAGGCATTGCCTCGTGCAGACGTTTGATCTTGGCAGCAAACTCAGCTGTCGTATATTTGCGGCGCATCCGCTTAAGTACCGAGTCCTCGCCGGCTTGCAGAGGAATATGAAGGTGACGGCACATTTTGCTGGAACGATTCAGCACGTCGATCATCGCATCGTCAATTTGACTCGCTTCGATAGAGCTGATTCGAATGCGCTCCAGCCCCTCAATCTTATCCAAATCCCACAGCAAGCTCGTTAGATTATAATTTTCCATATCGTCGCCGTAGCCGCCGGTATGAATACCTGTAAGGACAACCTCCTTGTAGCCCGAAGCAACAAGCTGCTTAGCCTGCTCCAATACGCTTTCCGGAGCACGGCTGCGGGAAAGTCCGCGTGACCAAGGGATTATGCAGAACGTACAGAAGTTGTTGCAGCCCTCTTGGATTTTCAGGAAAGCACGCGTCCGCTCGGAGAAGTCAGGAACGTCCAGTTCCTCGAAATCGCGCGTTTTCATAATATTTCTTACGGCATTTACCGGCATGCGGTCGCCTTGAATCTGATTGACGAAGGTCATGATCTTCTCGCGGTCTTGCGTACCGATCACGAGATCGACCCCTTCTATTGCCATAATCTCTGCAGGTGAGGTTTGAGCGTAACAGCCCGTCACCGCAATGACTGCATCGGGATTGCGACGTACAGCCCGCCTAATGATCTGGCGGCTTTTTTTGTCTCCCGTATTCGTTACCGTACATGTGTTAATTAAATAAACGTCTGCGGTCGATTCGAAATCGACTTGCTCGTAGCCTTCGTTTTTGAATAGCTGCCATATCGCTTCTGTGTCGTAGAAGTTTACTTTGCAGCCTAGCGTATAAAATGCGACTGTTGGCATAGTAGTTACGCTCCTCCCATTTCTCCGGATTCATATAATAAGCAGGTTAACCCTACGATACCCGCTGTTTCCGTTCTTAATATTCTTCTGCCTAATCCGACCAGTACGGCGCCTGCCGCTTCTGCTTCATTCGCTTCACGATCCGTGAAGCCGCCTTCCGAGCCCACGATGAGCAGGACATTTGGAATGCTCGCAGTGTCTGCGCTGCTAATCCACTCGCTTACCGCGGAGCGGATGCCTCGACCATGAGCGGCATGCCCCTCTCGCTCAAAGCAAAACAGAACCAAATCATAAGAGCCAAACGACTGGATAAGCTCTTTCCAGCTATGTAATGGCTCAATGCTTGGAATCCGGTTGCGATGCGCCTGTTCAGCTGCTTCCTTCGCTATTTTGGTCCAGCGTTCAATTCGCTTTGCTTCCTTCTTGCCATCGTACTGAACGATCATTCGCTCCGATTGAAAAGGCTTGAACGCATAAGCGCCAATCTCTGTCCCCTTCTGAATAACGAGCTCCATCTTATCGCCTTTCGGCAAACTTTGCGCAATCGTGATCGCCCAATTAGGCTCACTATCCGCGCTTAGCATCTCAATAATATCAGCCGTTATCAGCATTGGTGCAGCTTCGCGAACAGCGACAAGCGCTGTGCGTGATTGTCCATCGCTGACGATAAATTTATCGCCTGGTTTCATACGCATGACGCGGACCGCATGATGCGCATCCTCGCCTATTATGCGGATATCGGAGTCGCCAAACTGCTCCGCCGCTACAAAATATCGTTGCATCGCTCTTGCCTACCACCCTTAAACAAATTCCATCCTTCATAATAGCATGTTTAACTTCATGAAATCTATCAGAAACCGTTGCCAGTCGATGCTTGACCGACAAGCATACCAAACCGTTCATTGCTCTTAAAAGAAAATTTGATAAACCAATGCGAAGGTGTTGTTCATTAGATCTGCGCCTAAGCCTAAAATCGGATCAAGCGTTACTTTGCGCAGCGGCGGGATAAACACGATCAACAAGAAGATGAACATCCCCCATTGTACATTTTGATCCATTTTGTACCTTAGCTTAAGCGGCATTAAATCAGCGATAATCCGGTAGCCATCGAGCGGCGGCAGCGGAATTAAATTAAAGATAAACAATAAAAAATTATACCAAATGAAATAATCAAAAAAACGATCTACCGCCGCGTTGACACCAACGGAAGCTCCATCCAGTGCACCGGTGGCGATAAGCGCAACATATATAATAATGCCAAGCGTACCGATAATCAAATTGCTGAGCGGACCAACTAGAGTCACGATAATGCTCATGAGCCTTGGTCTGCTGAACTTGCTCGGATTAACCGGAACAGGCTTCGCCCAACCAAAGCCTGCGAATAAAATCAAGAGTGTTCCAAGAACATCAAGATGCACACGCGGATTAAGCGTAACTCTTCCCGCGTTATAAGCGGTGTCGTCGCCAAATTTATAAGCGCTATAAGCATGAGCGAACTCATGCACCGTGAACGCAATAATTAAAGATAATACGATAAATGGCAAATCCTCAAGCGGAAATCGAAAAAAGCTTTGTAAGTCCATTAACCCACCTGCGGCTTTCTCGCGACGAATGCGATCCATTCCTCATCGCGGCGCTTCTCGACAATTTCAAAGCCAGAACGAATTAAACCTTCTTCCACATCGGTTTCTTTATTCTTATAAACGCCAGAAGCGATATATATGCCGTTAGGCTTGAGCGCAGCATACACATCATCAACAAACAGCAGAATAATTTCCGCCAAAATATTCGCTACCACAAGATCGACCGGAACGGTTACCGCAGTCGCTTCTTGACTCGCATCTGCTCCTTTAATTACACCAAGCAAATCGCTTAGACGCACTTCAACCTGCTGCGATAGATCGTTAAGCCTTACATTCTCGGTTGCGCTGGTTACGGCAATCGGGTCAAGGTCAAGCGCTAGCACGCTCTTCGCCCCGAGTCGGCAAGCGCCGATTGCAAGAATGCCTGAGCCTGTGCCTACGTCGATAATTTCTTCTCCGCCTTGAATGACTGACTCGAGCGTCTGCAAGCATAGTGCCGTTGTAGGGTGAGTGCCCGTTCCGAATGCCATGCCTGGGTCAAGCTCAATAATTCGTTCATCCGGACCAGCCTCATACACCTCCCAAGTCGGCTTAATCGTAAGCTTATCCGAAACGCGGAGCGGCTTAAAGTACTGCTTCCAAGCCGTTGCCCAATCCTCTTCATCTACGACCCGCGCCGAATATTCAACGTTGCCGGGATCAATATCAAATTCACGAAGCTCCTCAACGCGAGGCTTAATCGCTGCTATAAGCTCATCCGTGTTTGTGTCTTCGCCAAAATAGCCCTTAATGACAGCTTGCCCTTCCGGAATATCGTTAAGCGGGAGCTCATACCATTGCCCAAGCGAAGTATCGCGCTGCTTATTAAGCGTGCCTGATTCTTCAATGGATACGCCTCCTGCTCCCATTTCATGCAAAAAGTTCGATATCATCTCTTGCGCCTCTTCGGTTGTCGAGATCGTAATTTCATGCCATTTCATATGTATTATCCTCCAATGCCAATCGTAAACGGCTATCGCCGACCTCAGTCAGCTAAACAAACGTTTCGTTATAAAAACCTAACAACTATTGTACACCAGAGTAGCGCCTTTGCACAAAAAAATGACGCAAACGACCTATTGCTGCATTTATGCTAAAATATGGTCTAGAGCGAAAAAAGAGACTGCGGGCTCATATGCCTGCAGTCTCTTTCGATTAATAGCTCGTCGTATCCACATTTCCGCCTATTTGCTGGATTAGATGAAGTGCTCGTTCAGCGACAGCCTCGTCTACGGTCGCTGTCAGCAAGCCGCTATCAAACAATCCGTTCACTTCCATCGCACGAAGCGCGTGAAGCTTGCGCGACGCTTCGAGTGCAGCGCCTTCGTCCTTGAATGTTGCTTGGATTTCGAGCTGGCTCATTATTCCTGCTCGTTGCGCTCGTCGGCTGCAGCTGCGCGCTGTGCTGCTTTGCGATCAGCTTCATCTGCAAGCTCCTCGGAAAATTCTACGTCCTCGTTTTTCCCAATTGGCAAGTTGCCAAAGTTTGTTTTCTCAAGCTCGCTTTGATTGTTTTGATTGTTTTGATTGTTTTGATTGTTTTGATTGTTTTGATTGTTTTGATTGTTTTGATCAGCCATGATTATTCCCTCCAGTTGTTTGTTGATGTATGGTTTTCCTACCCGAATAGAATATGTTTGTCCACCAAAATCTATACAGCGATAAAAAAGAAAAAAAGACGTGCCGGGTTATTCACCGCGGAACGCCTTTTTCATTTTATCAAATATCGATTCATGATGCTCATGATCGTTAGCTGCGGCATCGCCGCTCAGTCCGCCAAATTGACGAAGTAGGTCTTTCTGGTCGTCCGTTAAGCTGGTAGGCGTAACGATCGTCACCTTCACATGCTGGTCGCCTTGACCATAACCGCGCAATTTAGGAACGCCTTTGCCTTTAAGTCTGAAGTAAGTGCCCGTTTGCGTGCCTGCCGGTACCTTCAGCTTCACCTTCTCGGTTAGCGTAGGAATTTCAATCTCATCTCCAAGCGCCGCTTGAACGAACGTAAGCGGAACCTCGCAATAGATATCGTCGTTCTCGCGCTCGAAAAACTCATGCGGCTTCACTCGAATGACAATGTACAAATCGCCTGCCGGACCGCCGCGCAAACCGCCCTCGCCTTCACCCGTCATCCGGATTTGTGCGCCGTCATCTACGCCCGCTGGAATGCGAATATTGATTTTGCGTTGACGCTTAACTTTACCCGCGCCGTGACAAGTCGAACATTTGTCTTTAATTACGCGGCCTGTGCCGCTGCAATTCGTACAAGCCCGGCGGTTGACCATACGTCCAAACGGCGTATTTTGAACAACCTCCTGCTGCCCGCTGCCCTTACATACCGAACAGGCTTCCGGTTTTGTACCCGGCTTCGCACCGTCGCCGTGACAGGTGTCACAGGTCTCCGTACGCGGAATTGTAATTTCCGTTTCTTTGCCGAATACCGCTTCCTTGAACTCAACCGTCATCGTATATTGCAGATCGTTGCCGCGCTGTGGCGCGTTCGGATCGCGACGACCGCCGCCGCCTCCAAAGAACATATCGAAAATATCGCCGAAGCCGCCGCCAAAATCCGCGCCGCCGCCGCCGCCCATTCCTTGATTTGGATCAACATGGCCGAACCGGTCATACGTGGAGCGTTTGCCGTCATCGCTTAGCACGTCATAAGCTTCCTTAACTTCCTTGAACTTCGTCTCTGCATCCTCAGCCTTGTTCACATCGGGATGATATTGACGTGCTAGCTGACGGTAAGACTTTTTAATTTCATCTGCTGATGCGTCCTTGCCAACACCAAGCACCTCATAATAATCGCGTTTGCTTGCCACCTGTTCTCACCTCCGCTATCTATCATATGATTCCATGTGCATATGCGCACGAAAGGAGGTCAAAGCCAGGTAGCGCCTGTCTTTGACCTCTCGCTCGCTACACTTTATTTATTATCGTCAACAACTTCATAGTCGGCATCTACTACATTGTCTTTTCCTTTAGCTGCGCCAGCGCCCGCATCCGGACCTGCACCTTCAGCTTGCTGCGCCGCTTGCTCGTAAAGCTTAACGGAAAGCTGCTGCACGATTTCTGTCAGCTCAGCCGCCGCTGCATTGATTTGCTCAAGATCGTCAGTTGCAAGCGCTGCTGTAACTTTCTCTTTCGCAACGTTCGCTTTTTCGATTTCGGAAGCATCTACTTTATCGCCAAGATCTTTAATCGTTTTGTCAACGGAGTAGATCAGTTGGTCTGCACTGTTTTTTGCTTCTACAAGATCACGGCGTTTGCGATCTTCTTCAGCGTTAAGCTCAGCATCCTTCATCATTTGGTTGATTTCATCCTCGCTCAAGCCGCTTGAAGATGTAATCGTAATTTTTTGGCTTTTGCCTGTTCCTTTGTCAAGCGCGGATACATTAACGATACCGTTCGCATCGATATCGAAAGTAACTTCGATTTGCGGTACGCCGCGTGGAGCTAGAGGAATATCGTTCAATGTGAAACGACCAAGCGTTTTATTGCCGGCAGCCATCGAGCGCTCGCCTTGCAGGACGTGGATTTCAACGCCTGGCTGATTGTCCGCATAAGTCGAATACACTTGGGATTTGCTCGTAGGGATCGTTGTGTTGCGGTCGATCATTTTAGTGAACACGCCGCCTGCTGTCTCAATACCAAGCGACAATGGCGTAACGTCCAGCAATACAACGTCTTTCACGTCGCCAGTAAGAACCCCTGCTTGAACGGCAGCGCCCAGAGCAACAACCTCATCCGGGTTAACGCCTTTGTGCGGGTCTTTGCCGATCAATTTTTTTACTGCTTCTTGAACGGCAGGAATACGAGTAGATCCGCCTACAAGTACAACTTTATCGATATCGCTGGAAGACATGCCAGCATCGCTAAGCGCTTGACGAGTAGGTCCAAGCGTACGCTCTACTAGTGCAGCAGCAAGCTCTTCAAATTTCGCGCGAGTAAGGCTAAGCTCCAAATGCTGCGGAACGCCGTCAACCATCGTAATAAACGGAAGCGAAATGGCAGATGTTAAAGTACCGGAAAGCTCTTTTTTCGCTTTCTCAGCAGCATCCTTCAAACGTTGAACCGCTGCTTTGTCTTTGGATAGGTCGATTCCTTGATCCTTCTTGAATTCAGCAACGAGGTGATCGATGATCACTTGGTCAAAGTCATCGCCGCCCAGCTTGTTGTCGCCGCTTGTCGCTTTAACTTCAAAGAAGCCATCGCCAAGCTCAAGGATGGATACGTCAAACGTACCGCCGCCAAGGTCATATACAAGAATGGTTTGGTCTTCTGTTTTCTCAAGGCCGTATGCAAGTGCAGCAGCCGTCGGCTCATTGACGATACGAAGCACTTCAAGACCAGCGATTTTACCAGCATCTTTTGTTGCTTGGCGCTGGCTGTCATTGAAGTAAGCAGGAACCGTAATAACCGCTTGCGTTACCGTTTGACCTAAGTATGCTTCCGCATCAGCTTTCAATTTTTGCAAAATGATTGCTGAAATTTCTTGCGGCGTATAATCTTTATCGTCGATTTTTTCTTTGTGGCTCGTACCGATGTGGCGTTTGATCGAGCTGATTGTACGATCCGGATTCGTGATTGCTTGGCGTTTTGCCGTTTCACCGACAACGCGCTCGCCGTCTTTCTTAAAGCCTACAACCGAAGGGGTTGTACGGTTGCCTTCCGGGTTAGGGATGACGACAGCTTCGCCGCCTTCCATTACTGCTACGCAAGAGTTTGTTGTACCAAGGTCAATACCAATTACTTTACTCATAGCTATATTTCCTCCTACAATCAAATGTATTTTAACGCGAATGCTAGCAAGCTATCTTTGTCTCATTTATATTGAAGTCATTTGGCTTAACCGCTGACTTTAACCATGGCAGGACGCAATACTTTATCTTTTAAAATATAGCCCTTCTGCACTTCCTCCACAATAATGCCTTCCTCATGCTCGTCAGATTCAACCTGCATAATGGCTTGGTGGAAATCAGGGTTAAATGGCTCGCCAACAACGCTCATTGCTTTAAGGCCTTCCTGCTCTAGCGTTTGCTCCAGCTGGCGGAAGATCATATCCACGCCTTTAGCGAGCGATTCAAAATCGCCGTTTGCCGATGCCGCAGCAACTGCGCGTTCAAAATTATCTACAACCGGCAGAAGCTGACCGATCAGCTTCATCGATGCGTATTGTCCGAGTTCTTCTTTTTCCTTCAACGTGCGGCGGCGGAAATTATCGAAATCCGCTTGCGCGCGCAGGAAGCGCTGCTGGCTCTCGTCAACTTGCTTCACAAGCTCTGCATAACGAGCATCTTCCTCTACTGCCTCGCTTGCCGTTTCCTCGAAAGTCTGCTCTGATTGCTCAGCAGATCCTACTTCTTCTACAGCCTCAGCTGCTTCATTATGTTGCTCTTTCGTACTCATGCAATCACCCCCTTAAAAAGTTTACGAAGTAAACTTGGCATCGTAAGCTTCGGTATAAAACTATTTATACCAGCGGCTTAGAAGAACCGCCATATCCTTGGATATAATATCCAACAGACTAATGACTTTGCCGTATTCCATTCGTGTTGGACCTAGAATGCCGATCGTTCCCAGCGATTGGCCATCAATGGCATAGGTTGCTGTAATGAGACTGCAATCGCTAATTGCCTTATGGTCATTTTCTGTCCCGATACGTACTTGTATACCTGACGGAAGGCCGGTAAACATTTTCATAATGGCTGGTGTCTCGTCAAGCAAATCCAAAATCGTCTTCACTTTGTCAACATCTTTAAATTCAGGCTGCGTAAGCATATTTGTCGTACCGCCGAGGAATATCCGGTGCTCATCCTCACTCTGCAGCGCATGATCCAGCACCTGAAGCAGCTGTTCATAATGATCAACATGCCTCTCCAGCTCTTGCCCAACTTCAGTGTAAAGCTTCGACCTTAGACGAATTAGCGGAACGCCAACGAGTCTCGTGTTCAAAATGTTAACGACCTTTTCCATATCCGCCATTTTGAGGCCTTCTGGAATCGAAATCGTCCGATTCTCAACATGTCCGGTGTTCGTCACGATGATGGCGACTGCTGATGATTGATCCAGCGGCACTAGTCCAAAATGCTTAAGTGACGTGCTGAACATTTCCGGTCCTAGCAAAATGGATGTATAATTGGTCAAATTGGACAGGATCATCGCGGTTTGCTGAATAACCTGCTCCATTTGATTCATTTTGTCCGTAACGAAAGAGCGGACCATGCCAATGTCGTTCTCATCCACTTCATAAAGCTTTACTAAATGGTCGACATAATAACGGTAGCCTTTCGTAGATGGGACACGCCCTGCTGACGTATGCGGCTGCTCTAGGAAGCCAAGCTCCTCAAGATCAGCCATTTCATTGCGAATAGTCGCCGGACTGAAGCCAACGTCGCCGCGCTTCGAAATACTGCGTGAGCCGACCGGTTCAGCCGAGCGAATATAATCATCCACTATTGCATGCAAAATCATCCGTTGTCGTTCCGTCAGCATTCGAATTCCCCCTACGTAATTATTAAATCCGTTATTTCGGTTTCCCATCGTTAGCACTCAATACAATCGAGTGCTAATCATTACTACAAAAATACCAAACCAGCTTGTCGATTGTCAAGTCAGTTCGGCATTTTTGTGCCCTATTTTCTAATCATCACATTATACTTTATGCACTCTGCCTGCTTCATCGACTGCAAATTTCTCTCTTCTGACACGGTTGTCGCCTTGATATAATTCGACGATTCGATTTGGAGAAACAGAGTCATCTATCGTTACTTTCCAACCATTCGTATTTAGCAAAGCGAAAACCTCGTCAAACTCCATTGCTTTAAAACCATAAAAACCGCTTAATCCTGCCCATTTCTTCAGCAGCACCGTTGTGACATGCCTCAGCTTATCTTCTACAGCTACAGTTTGATCTTTTCTTTGGCTCATTTTTTATTTCTCCTCTATATGACAATAATCATCTACCTTGACTATATACCAAAACGCACGGCATTACTATCAACGAGTTCGGACTAAGCGTTAGAAGGCCCTATTTACGATAAAAAAACCACTATCCCGTTAGCCATAAGCAATCGCTAAAGGAAGGTGGTTTATTTTTCAACTAGAGAAGCCTCTTGTACCCGTTCTAGAATTAGAACAGCATCTTTAATACGGCAATTTCGTCGCAAGCGAGCTGTTTTGGACAGTTGACGCAATCCTTCCAAACCTTTTCCGGGAATATTTCCTTGTCTACAACCTTGAAGCCATTTTTCTCAAAAAAGGAAACGGCGTACGTTAAAGCCATAATCTTCGGAATTTGCTGCTCTCTAGCCTGTTCGATCAAAGCCTCAACGAGCTTGCTTCCGATTCCGACGCCTTTATAGCCCTCAGACATGCCCAGCGACCGGATCTCTACTAAATCCTGGCCTAGTCTTGTAAGGGAACCGCAGCCTACAACCTCGTCCCCAATCTCCGCTACGACGAAAGTATCTATCATATATTCGAGCGCTTCCCGAGTGCGAGGCAGCATAATGCCTTTCTCGGCATAACCTTTAATTAACTGAAACAATGTCTCGATATCGCCCGATGTCGCTTTTCTACATACGACCTGCAATGCCTGCATTTGTGCCTTCGCCTCCACCCGGTGCAAGTTCAAATTCAATATGAATAAATATACACTAGATTGAATTTTTTCTCAAGAGTATTTTAGCTGCTATATCCGATAAAAGCACCAAATACTTCGTTCCCGAGAAGGACGCCTTTATCCGTCAGACGGTAAATCGTATCATCATCGGCCTGCTCCGACTCTAGCAGGCCATCGTTTGTTAGTTTATCAATAATATCGCCGAACTTGCCTTCAAGCGTTTGTCCCGGGAACTGCTTGGAAAAACGGGATGCAGGCACCCCTTCCAGCAGCCTAAGCCCAACCATCATCAAATCCTCCATCGCCTCCGCCTCCGGCACCTCGAACGTTTCAAGGCGCGGAAGCTTCTCCGCTGCAGCATCAATATATGGCGTAATCCCCTTCAAGTTGACATGTCGCATACGATCCGTGTAGCCATGCGCTCCCGCTCCCAAGCCGTAGTAAGGCTCGTTGCGCCAATAGGTGGAGTTATGGCGGCTTTCATAGCCCGGCTTAGCGAAATTGCTAATTTCATAGTGCGCGTACCCATTTTCCTTCAGCATGTCCATCAGCAAAATGAACATATTAAACTCCTCTTCCTCCGGAGGCAAAGGCAGCTCATTGCGCTCGTAAAGCTTATGGAACAGCGTATTTTCCTCAACCTTTAGACTATAAATCGAATAGTGCGGCAATCCCAGCTCCATTGCACGGCTTACGCTGTCTCTCAAGAGCTCAACCGTTTGGCCGGGCAAGCCAAACATTAAATCGATTGATAGGTTGGTGAAGCCTACGGCACGCGCGTTTTCGATACTGCGATAAACATCGTCCACGTTATGAATACGACCGATACGCTCCAGCAATCCGTTATCAAAGGATTGAACCCCAAAGCTGATCCGATTTACGCCGCCAGCCTTCATTGCTGTCAGCTTATCGATATCCGTCGTTCCCGGATTCGCTTCCATCGTAAATTCCACATGCGGTGCCAGCGGAAAATAGGTCCGAACAGCCTTCAGAAATCTTTCCATCTGCGGCGGAGTGAGTACGGTTGGCGTACCTCCTCCGACAAATACAGTATCCATTTCCACTGGCGGCCATTGTTCAACCGTCCGCTGCATTTCCATCTCCAGCGCGTCCAGGTACTGGTCGACCGGCTGCCCCTTCAATACATATGAAGTAAAATCGCAATAGTGGCATTTATTCGTACAAAAAGGGATGTGTATATATAAAGCGCGCGGTGATTGCGTGATAGTCATCGTTAGCATTCTCCTTCAAGCGCAAACGGTTAAACCGATCTTGCGCGGCCTTGCGTTTCGCATTGAAAATATAAATCGATATTCCTGTCGCTTTCAATAGAAAAGAGGGAGAGCAGCGCCCTCCCTCATCCTCGTACGTCTTAATCCTCGCCGATTTTGAGCACCGCCATGAACGCTTCCTGCGGCACCTCTACACTGCCTACTTGTTTCATCCGCTTCTTGCCTTCCTTCTGCTTCTCGAGCAGCTTACGCTTCCGGCTAATGTCACCGCCGTAGCATTTGGCAAGAACGTTTTTGCGCATCGCTTTAACCGTCTCGCGAGAAATAACTTTGTTGCCGATGGATGCCTGAATCGGCACCTCGAACATTTGGCGCGGAATCAGCTCTTTCAGCTTCTCGCAAATGACTTTGCCCCGCTGGTACGCACGGTCACGGTGAACGATAACTGACAAGGCATCAACCTGCTCGTTGTTAAGGTTAATGTCCATTTTGACCAAATTGGACCTGCGATAGCCGATCACCTCATAATCGAACGAAGCATAACCCTTCGTGCTCGATTTGAGCTGGTCGAAGAAATCGTAAACGATTTCCGACAACGGCACGTTGTACGTAAGCGTAACGCGGTTCGTGTCCAAATATTCCATATTAACGAATTCGCCGCGCTTGTTCTGGCAAAGTTCCATAATCGTGCCGACGTAGTCGTTCGGTACAATAATCGCTGCTTTTACGAATGGCTCTTCGACAAAGTCAAGCTTGCCAGCTTCCGGATAGTTCGATGGATTATCGATCTCCATCGTATCGCCATTTGTTAGCGTTACTTTGTAAATAACGCTTGGTGCTGTCGTAATGAGCGGAATGTTGAATTCCCGTTCAATGCGCTCTTGAATAATTTCCATATGCAGCAAGCCTAGGAACCCGCAGCGGAAGCCAAAGCCAAGCGCTGTTGATGATTCCGGCTCGTACCTGAGCGAAGCGTCGTTCAACTCAAGCTTCTCAAGCGCTTCGCGCAAATCGTTATAATCCTGCGTCTCTATCGGATAAAGGCCGCAAAATACCATCGGGTTGATCTGGCGGTAGCCGGGCAGACGCTCGGGCGACGGCCGCTTCGCATCGGTAACCGTATCGCCGACGCGCGTATCCTTCACGTTCTTAATGCCCGCTACGATGAAACCAACATCGCCAACCGCAAGCTCCTTCACAATTGACATGCGCGGCATAAAGGCTCCAACTTCTATAACCTCAAACTCAGCGCCCGTAGCCATGAACCGGATTTTTTGGCCTGCTTTGATGCTTCCGTCCACTACTCGAACATAGACGATAACGCCTTTGTAAGGATCGTAATGGGAATCGAAAATAAGCGCTTTAAGCGGCTCTTCCGGATCGCCAGTCGGCGACGGCATTTTTGCAACGACCTGCTCAAGTATTTCTTTAATGCCAATACCGGCTTTTGCCGAAGCAAGAACCGCGTCGCTTGCATCAAGTCCAATGACATCCTCGATTTCCTGCTTCACCCGTTCAGGCTCTGCGCTTGGCAAATCGATTTTGTTGATGACGGGTACGATCTCCAAATTGTTTTCCAGCGCCAAGTAAACGTTCGCAAGCGTTTGGGCTTCGATTCCTTGTGCGGCATCAACTACGAGCAAAGCGCCTTCACAAGCTGCCAGTGAGCGTGAAACCTCGTATGTAAAGTCGACGTGTCCTGGCGTATCGATCAAGTTCAGTATATATTCCACGCCATCATCTGCCGTATAAGCCAAACGAACCGCTTGCAGCTTAATCGTTATCCCGCGTTCACGCTCCAAATCCATCTGGTCAAGTACCTGCTCCTGCATCTCTCGAGATGACAAAGCGCCGGTAAATTCCAAGATCCGGTCAGCAAGCGTTGATTTTCCGTGGTCTATATGCGCGATAATGGAAAAATTCCTAATTCTCTTTTGTCGGTCACGTACGTCAGTCATGCCTAACCCCCACAATTTCCAATAATGCTAATCATTCCTCCTATTATATCAGTTAAGAAGAAGACCAGCAATGTTCATTATCACTTGGTTAAGCCGTCAAATATCGAAACGACCATTCGAATGCCTTCGCTAGACATATTTTGCAGCAAACCAGACGTCGAATCAGCGATCCGATTAACGGCCGGTTGATCGTTTTCAAGCGGTACGCCCGGCAGCCGTTCATTCTCAATAGGTTGGCCATCGGCATACTCAGAAGCGTATGCAGCTCCCTTAGCAGCGAGTCGTTTCAACTCCTCAAGCTCCCTCTCGAGCTCGGCGATTTTTTGCTGCTGTACACTCGCGAGCTCTTTAACCGGATCCGCTGTCTCCACAGGCTGAACATTTTCGGTATATTCGTTTCCGCCTTCCATTGGACCGTAAATACGCTCAATGCCCGCAGTAGACATATCGATACCGTACATGACGATAATTGCAATAGCACCGCCGAGCAAGACCCATTTCATCGTACGTTTCATATGCTCATCGTTCCTCTCTTTAACAAACTATTATCCGCTAGCTCGCATCGCCCTTGCTTGTTGATGCTTTCTCGTCAGCCCAATAAAGATCCGATATGACTTCCGCAAGCGCATCCGCTGTACGGTAAGACTCCTCAAGCGTATTATCTACGCCTCCAACCTCGATCAACACACTGTCTGCTGCAAGCGACTGATTGTACTCCGCATTTCCAGATGCGGCTGTCTTGCCCCAAATGCCGCGCGAAATGCCTGGATATTGCTTATCAAGCGCCTCATGGATTTTGGTTGCGAACGCTTCGTTTTTCTCCCAATTCGGGTTTTTGTGGCCAATGATGAAATAAACCTGTGCGTAGCTTTTTCCTTTAATATCGACCGTCGTAAATTTTCGTTTCTGGGAGTCGCGGTGGAGGTCAAAGAAAAACTTCAAATCCTTGCTGCTTGCTAAAGCTTCCTTCACCGTTTTCATCGAATATTTATAGGATAATTCCCATCTGTAATTTTTTATTGCGGTCGGATAGTCGGTATTGGAATGCTGCGCTCCGACACCTTTTTCCTCCAGCTTTTGCGCTAGCCGTTTGCCAACTAGCGTTATATTTTTTGTGCTTGAGTTCGGGTCCTTTGATTTATCAGTCAGCACAGGGTACCAAGACTCGCGATTATGGGAGTGATAAATAAAGGCTACCTTAGAACCGCCTGTTGTTGGTTTCACCGGTACGCCGTTATCGACTGTTTCATCCGGATTGGCTGCATCAGTAGGCAGCGGCTCCAGTTCGTTCACCGTCTCGTCCGTTACATCGGTTCCGTCCCCCTCGTGAAGACCGCCGATCGGATCATACGTAATTGGCGCATTGTCCTCCGGTCCCACTTCAGTATCAGTACCAATGCCTTTGCGTATGAGAAAAGCGTCATTCACGCTCATGCCCGGCAGCTCGCCTGCTAGCAAGCTCTTCGGATCATTCGGATTGATATCCGTTAATGCTCGCATTAGAAGCACGCTTATTTGCTTAGTAGTAAATGATTCGGTTTCTTTGCTGCTTTGAAACGCAGGCATCTCCATCTCTAGCATATCCCCAAAAAATCCGCTGGATACAGCAGCAGCGAATCCTTTCATCGAATTAACCGGCGATGCAGTCGTTTGCTTTTGCGCCATTCCCGCAACGCCCAGCATGACAAAAAACAGCATGGAGCAAAAAACGAGCAACGCGAACGTACGTCCCGTTACTAGCAATTGTCTCATCCGTCTGCTTTCTTTCCCGATATCCAGCAGCATGATTCTTCGTTTCATTGGCTTTGATACCTCCCGCTTCTTTGCACCAGTGGCTTTTGTTACTACTAAACTATGAGAGTAATAGAGTTCATAGAACCGCATGAATGTGAAAGATTCCTATGTAATAGAGTTTGCTTACTAGATTTCACTGGGGCGTTTCCGGCTTGCAAAAAAAAGAAACTGTCCTTCAAGGTCGATAACCTCGAGAGACAGCTCCGCAGTGAAGATATGAAAAGCTTGCGCTTAATGGGTGTACGCAGCTACATTGCTTGAATCAACGGCCTCGTGAAGCGAAGCGTTAAGTCCGCTGGCAATAATATTTGCAATATCCTCAATAAATTCGTCGATTTCCTTAGGTGTAACCAATAGATCATGACCGAGCGGGCTCAGCACCTCTCTAACTAGCTGCAAGCGCTCGTTTTCCTCCATCTGATTCACTAGGCCCATAATTTGATCGGAATTGGCGCTTTGCTGCTTAAAGTGGCTGCTCATCATTTCAAGTGTGTTATTGACAATCGTTGAGGCGTAAACAACAGTAGGAACGCCGATCGCAATAACGGGCACGCCTAAAATCTCCTGCGTCAGCCCTTTGCGTTTATTGCCGATGCCAGAGCCCGGATGAATGCCCGTATCCGCAATTTGGATCGTTGTATTGACCCGCTCTACCGCTTTCGAGGCAAGCGCATCTATGGCAATGACAAGATCCGGCTTCGTTTTCTCAACGATGCCGTGTACAATTTCGCTGGATTCGATTCCCGTAATGCCAAGCACCCCTGGCGCAACTGCGCTTACTGGCCGGTAGCCGGGCGCCACTTGGTCAGGCATAAGCTCAAAATAATGGCGCGTTACCATCACGTTCTCTACGACGATTGGTCCGAGCGCATCCGGCGTAACATTCCAGTTGCCCAAACCGACAATGAGAACGCGCGCTGTTTTGCTGATGGACAATCGTTCAAGAAATGCTTCAAAGTGCTTGGCGAAATGTGTTGCAACGCGATCTTGAAGACCCGTATCGCCATTTCGCAGTCCTGGCACCTCGATGGTCACATAATTCCCCTGCATTTTTCCGATCGCCTGAGAGCCCTGTTCATTTTGAACTTGGAGCTGTGTAATGGTAATGCCGTCATCCTCTGTTGTTTCCGATTGAATACCTGGGATCGGCCCGCCGTTTGGCGCCTCTGCCATCTCCTTGGCCTCTAGCGCCAAATCGGTTCTAACATTGTATTTCTGCAGATCAAGCTCGTTCTCCACTGCTCATTCTCCCTTCATACGCATGTTCTAACGTTATTGTTTGCAGATGGTTTTATTTCATACTCTCCGTTACTTCTTCTCTCACAAAGAGGGCTGCTTTAACATGACTCTTCCTGCTATTGCTTTTTGGGCATCGGCATGATAATATATTTTAAGTTGTGTTGTCTAGGTTTATTATGTATATGAACCGTTGTAAACAGTTTAGGAGGTGAATTCCATGCCAAATATTAAATCCGCGATTAAACGCGTTAAAACAAGTGAAAAGCGTCGTGCTTTGAATGCATCCCAAAAATCCGCACTTCGTTCGGCCGTTAAATCTGCTGACCAAGCTATCGCTGGCACTGATGTAGATGCTGCTAAAGCAGCTCTTATCGCTGCAACGAAAAAATTGGACAAAGCAGCAACTAAAGGCCTGATTCATAAAAATGCGGCTTCCCGCAAAAAATCACGTCTTGCTAAAAGACTTAATGCCCTTTCGGCTCAAGCCTAAGCATGATACCCGCATAAACGGCTGACTTCGTCCTTCGGACGATGGAAGCGCGTTTATCATTGAAAAAAGCTCCACCGCTCTCTGAGCAGTGAAGCTTTTTTTGTATCTATAAACAAAAAAAACGGCTTTGGAGACAGCGCTACGCGCCCTTCTCCATGCCGAGTGAAAGTAAATACAGCTCTAAGCCTAATGTTTTGTCAATGGCGCCTGTTTTCATTTGATAATCCAGGTCTGCGAGCGAGGCAAGCAGCCTGCCAAGCCTTGCCACTTGAAACTTCCTGCTCTTCTCCGCTGCAAGCTTAACGGCATAAGGATGCAAGCCTAACTGACCGGCCATTTGCTGCGGTGAATATTGATGCTGCTCCAGCTCTTTAATTTGCAGCATAATTCTCAATTGTCTTGCGATAAGCGCAGCGATCTTGATTGGCTCTTCTCGTCGCACGAGAAGCTCTCTATACAATCGTATCGCATGATCAATACGCAGCTCTGCAATTGCGTCAACAAGAGCAAATACGTCCTCCTCGACAGTTGCAGCTGTAAGGAGCGATGCTGTTTCCACATCAATGGTGCCGCCTGCACCCGCATGCAAACAAAGCTTGTCCACCTCTTGCGACAGCTGCTGCATATTAGCTCCTGCGCGAGAGAGCAGCAAATCTGCGGCATCTGACGAAAGCGTGCGCTTTTGCTCCGTTGCACGCTTGATCATCCACTGCTTGAGCTGTGCGGCATCCAATTCAGGGAAAGGGACTAGCGAATTGCGTTCCTTTAATGTCTTAACGAGCTTTCGTCTCTCGTCCAGCTTCTCCGCATTTACGGAAATAACGATGATCGACGACTCTGATGGATACTCCATGTACTGAATAAGCTTCTCAGGGCGATGC
This sequence comes from Paenibacillus sp. Y660, assembly GCF_057221575.1. Classification (NCBI taxonomy): domain Bacteria; kingdom Bacillati; phylum Bacillota; class Bacilli; order Caryophanales; family Paenibacillaceae; genus Paenibacillus; species Paenibacillus sp. Y660. The sequence continues at coordinate 325,549 of NZ_JBXBBJ010000002.1, forward strand.
TCAAGCTTGCCCCCTTCCTTGCCTCCAGCACAAAGCACAGTTGCATCCCTAATCAGAATAAGCTTGCGCTGCACGAAAAACGGAGATGTCTCTGCTTCAAGAACAGCTTCATCAATCGAGGTTTCAGCCGTATCAAACTTAACGATGCCGAGCTCGCGTTCCTCAGCTGTAAACATCGCTTCTGTCAGGATGTTTATAAACTGCTGCAATCGGTAACGATCTTTGCCATACAGCACATAGATTGGTCGAAAGCGGCCGCCCTTTATTTCCTTTAATGCTTCCTTCGCATCCATACCTTCACCTCGTCACCAGTAAATTCATTTAAACGGCAACAAAGGGATGAGCCGTTTCTAGGCTTCATCCCCTTGCCGAACATCTATATAAACATTCGCAGGCAGGCCCATGGTGCCGCCCTGCGGATGGTCATACGACGCTATGGCTTCATCGCAGACACTCTCGTTGCTAATAATATACGCATTAGCGGATGAATGTGTGCGAAATATTCAAATAAAAAACAGCTGACAAAAGTTTTTACTAATCGTTTGTATCAATGAGCTGCCTTCTGCTCAGTAAGAGTAGCCACGTCAATGACATACTTCTCGATAGCGCCGTTCTCCACTTGAACCTCATAGGTCAGCTTCGAGCTGTCCTCTGACCAGCTCAAATTCGCCAGCTTGCCGTTTTTGCGCGGCGATTCAAACAGAAGAGACTGATCTGACTTGTCAATCAATTTGACGCTAAAGTCAGCCATTTCCCCGCTAAATTTGCTATCGGGAGAAATAACAGCAGAATCTGTGGATGTGAAGCCGAAGCTTGGTTTGTCTTGTTTGCTGTCGGAACCCTCTGACGAATTCGATTCGCCGCCTCCAGCACCGCCGTTCGTATTATTGTCCGGCTCAACAGCGATAGAAGGAGAACTTTTGCCTGTATCTGAACTGTCGCCATTCGAACTGCTGCCATCTGAACTGCCACCATTGGAACTGCCTGCATCTGAATCAGAGTTTCCAGCTGATGTTGAACGTTGCCCTTTTAATTCATTTTGAAACTGGTTGATCGATTCCTCTTCCTGAATACCCTGTTTCTTTATTGCTTCCGTGCTTACATCCGATACTGCTGCCTTGTCTTCGGTTTTTGCTTTTAAAGAAAGCTCTTGAGGCGCTTCGCCCGCCATATCGGCCGCAGCGTTACTCGATTCATTAGCAGCTAATTGAGAAGCACTGCTTAAGTCTGGCACTGATCCAGGCTTATACGTAACAAGAAACAGCCCTGCGACGATTCCCGCTGCGATTACGCCGCTCATGATGCGAATGGACGGCCAACGTCGTTCGCGCTTCGCACGGCGAGGCAGTGATTCTATTGATTTTACGGCAGGAGCCGGCTCAGCATTAGGCTCAGACTGTCCAAAGAGCTCAAAACGCTCCAATTGCGGCATAATGGCATCAACTAAGCTGTAGCTCGGTATAACTTTGGGTAAACTGGTAAGCTCGGCGGATAACAGCTGTAACCGCTCGAACATAGCTGCACAGTCCGGACACTGTCTAGTATGGCTCATCAAGACTTCTTTCTCGCTTTCATCGAGATCGTCGTCTAGCTGTCTTTGCATTAATTCCATCACCTCTTGACAATTCATCCCCGGACACCACCTTTCTGATAATCATGGAGTAACGACTGCAGCTGTTGCCTAGCTCTGAACAAATAAGATTTTACTGTGTTAAGCGGCAGATCAAGCGAATCTGCAATTTCATTGTAAGAGAAATCCTGTAAATACCGAAGGACGACAACCGCACGATGATGCTCAGGAAGCTTGTCGATAGCGGCTTGAATGTCTTTAACAGCATAAGCCGACATTACCTCGTCCTCCACATTCTGTTTCTCGTGGAATACCATGTCATGCTCATCTATTGAGACGGTCGGTTTATTTCTCCGAAACTTGTCAATGCAAATGTTTGTTACAATACGTTGAATCCACGTTTTAAACTGCGCTTTTTCCTCGTACGAGCCTATTTTCGTGTAGATGCGAATGAGCGCTTCCTGCGCTGCATCGAGGGCATCCTGTTCGTTATTTAATATATAATAGGCTGTCCGATAAACATGCGTTTCAATCTCTCGCAATAGAGTAATTAAAGCGTCGCGATCTCCCGACTGAGCGGCTCTTATAAGCTCCGGCTCCACCACGAAGGATCCCCCTCTCTTGCAACCATTCTGACGAACTGGTTGCGGTAAAAGTTGCAGATTAGTCAGAAAAATGACTATATTTTTTTTAGTAACAATTGCCATTGGAAACCATTGTCCCCTGGTGGGACCGAATACGATTCGTTTTGCTAGTAAACATCTATTGAATAAAAAAAGCATGTTCTTCGTTTAAGAAGAAATAAAAACGAAATAAACTCCACATCAAAGGATACCAAATTTCTAGTACCTCGTATATAGAAACTGATCGAATACCACGTTTAGGCAGAAGACCTTTGATCTATTTCTTATAAACCTATTCCAAAAGCACCAATACGGACGAATTAAAATCCATTAAAGCAGCTAGATTTTTTCTGTTGAATTAATGCTTTTTGTACATATACAATCCTTTGTCCGTTATGGTGAAACGAATCTCGCCATCCTTGTCCGTCCGCCAAATGGCCGTGCCTGCATCTGCAAGTCTGGACAGAACGTCAGGATGCGGATGTCCATAGCTATTAAATGCCCCTACTGATGTTACGGAACCTTCAGGTCTCCAATAATCCAACCACTCCTTGCTCGTCGAAAAACGACTGCCATGATGGGCAGCCTTCAAAATCGAGATTGAGGGCCGCTCGGCAGCCAAATTAATGCTTTTCTGTTCATTACGAATAATTGTGCGCTCCGTTACGGAATTTATATCGCCTGAGAATAAGAAGGTCGAATGGTATAAGCGTACGGTCATCACTAGACTGCTCTCATTCTGCTCCTCAAGCGGTTGAACTTCAGAATCTGTATTCGCCAGCGGCCACAAAACGTTGATCGTAGTTTCGTGATCGAGCTGATATTCCAAGCCAGCATTCACGCCATACATCGGTATTTGCAGCGCCAGCGCCTTCCTAAGCAGCTTCTGCGCATCATCCGCTTCCTTAACGGTACCGTTCCACCATATGCTGCGAACGGGAATGGTGTCCAAAACCGCTTGTAAGCCGCGGATATGATCGCTGTCCAAATGCGAGATGACGAGAATATCGATCTCCCTTACGCCTCTTTTCATTAATAGAGGGACAAGCAGCTTCTGACCAATCTCAAATGGGTCGCTGCGCTCCCTCCATTCCTCGCCCTCCTTGCGAAAGGATAGCGTCCCCCCGCCATCGATCAAAATTTGTTTACCGCTAGCCGTTCGGATATGTATGGCATCGCCTTGTCCGACATCAATGAAGCTTACGGAAGCATTATGGTTGAATGCATCCGGCTTATACGCATAGACGAGCAGACTAAATGCAAGGAACAAAAGGGAAAATAATGCTGTCTTAACCCCTCTATTATTAGGTGAAGGCGTCCTGTATGCAGAAACACCACCAATCGGCGCTGTTTCCTCAAATGCCGCAGCTGCATCGGCACGCGAATCAGCCAATCTCCCTGTCCAAACGCTGACGACATGAAATAAAGCGCCAAGCAGCAGCAGCCAAGCCGCTACCCACCAGAGCGGCGGGGTAGCCCAAATCGTTCGAAGCGAATCGACCCCAGATAACCGCTCGACAAGCGCAAACGTCCAATCATTCGCATATTGCGAGGCATAGGCGAGCAGTTTGCCTCCTGCCTCCCAAGGAATCCCTAACAAGAGCGCGGCAGCTCCAAGCGGCATAACAATAAAGCTTATAAACGGAACGAGCACAAAATTAGCTATCATTGATAAAGCGTGAAATTGATTGAAATAATAGATCGTGAGCGGAAAGGAAACGAGCTGGGCAACGAGAGTAACAGCAGCCAAATCCAGCAGCGACTTGCCCCTTTGCCATTGCGGCATTGCATGACGTATCGGCTTTACGCCAACGATCAAGCCGATCGTCACAATAAACGATAGTTGAAAGCTTACATTTTCGAGTAAAAATGGATCGAACACAAGCATAAGCACTGCGGCGGCAGCGAGCAGATGCAGGCCGTCCTTCAGCTTTCCGATGCGCGCAGCAAGCAATGCCAAGACCGACATAAGACCGGCTCTAATGACGGAAGGGGAAGCGCCTGCAAGCAGCACATACAGGGGAACGGAAAGCATGAGAATGAGCAGCATTCTCTCGCGGCTTATCCGTGCCGCCCGAAGCAAGCCGCCGAGCGCGTAAATAAAAACCGCGACGTGAAGGCCCGAAATTGCAAGTATATGCGTAAGGCCAAGCCGCGAAAACTGCTGGAACTGCTCGGGGTCGAGGTCCTCGCGGATTCCGAGGACGAGACCTTTCATGTACCCGGACTGCGCGGACGGGTACAGCACGTCCATTCGCGCGCCAAGCCATGCGCGCGCGGTGTCTATGCGGCCGAGCAAAGCGGCCGCGGTCCACTGGGGGCCAGGCGCCGCTTCTACGGCGCCTGTGCCCTGCACCTTAAGCAGCCAGTGGATTCTCTGGCTGCTGAGGTAGCGGCGGTAATCGAATCCGCCGCTATTGGATGCGCCAACCGGCCGCGTCAGCTCGCCGGCGAGGCGCACTTTGTCACCGCGCTGCCACGCCGCGGCGATCAATTGCTGCGGCTGCGCTTCCAGCCGCACATGCACAAGCAGCCGCTCGTGCACGATCCGCGCGGCCTCCTCCCCCTGCACGTGGACGCTATGCGCCTCCACGCGAAGCATCGCCCGGTCGCCGTCGACCTCGACCGCCGACACAATCGTGCCGACCGCTTCCGCCGCATACGCAGCTCGCGGGCCATCCGCCTCTGCGGCGGCGAGCAGGGCCGGCAGCTCGTTGGCGTTGCGGGCATCCGCCCACATCCGCTCCCCTGCGGCAAGGCCCACTGCCACAATGCAGGCTGCCGCGAGCTGCCACGACGCCTGCCTGCACAGCACTGCGGCCAGCGCCAGCAGCACGGCAGCGCCCGCCGCAAGCAAAGCGCCGAAGCTGCTCAGACCCGCAGCCGCAGCGCTCCCAAAAACCCAGCAAATCGCAAACCAAATCAAAGGCCGCCGACTCATTCTCCTCTCTCCTCTCAACAATTTGCTCGCCAATACAAAAAAAAGAACCTCTGACGCATCCTTAGATGCAATCAGAGGTTCCTCCCCTACTCACTATTTTTAATTATTCCATACTATGAAGTTACATTCATATGCGCCTGGGCAGGTGGTTCAAAATGGTCCAAACAGCGGAATTTGATGCCCTTCTGTTTCATTAGATTGCTCACCTTATCGCTATCCTTCGGATAACTTCGATGATAGACGATTTCAATGACACCGCTATTGGCAACCATATTGGCGCACGTCCAGCAAGGCTGGTCAGTGACGTATATCGTTGAGCCTTCCCGATCAGCGCGATCCGTAAACAGCAGCAAATTTTGCTCCGCATGGATCGTTCGAATGCAGCGCTGCTTCTTGATCAGCTGCTCCTTGCCGTCGATTTGCTTCATCTCAACTTCCTCCGATATCATGCAGCCTGCCTCGAGACAGTCCTGCACGCCCATCGGCGCTCCGTTATACGCTGTACCGAGCAATTTTTTCCCTTGCACAAGAACGGCACCGACATGTCTGCGCGGACAACGCGAGCGCGTCGAAACCATATAAGCGATATCCATAAAGTAGGTGTCCCAATCCTTCCGGACGGCATCCTGCGTTTGGGTGTTCATGAATCCAAATTCCCCTCTCATGCTGCATCTGATGTTCTAGCTGCTATTCAGTATATGAATTAAATCTGTTGGCTGGCCGTAATCGCTTGCTCCAGATCAGCCAAAATATCTTCAATGCCTTCTGTACCGATCGAAAGTCGAATCATGCCTGGCGATACGCCTGCATTTGTTTGCTGCTCTGCAGACAGCTGCAGATGGGTTGTGCTTGCAGGATGAATAATAAGCGACTTCGAATCGCCGACATTCGCCAGATGCGAGAACAGCTCCACGGAATTAATCACTTTCTTGCCCGCTTCAACGCCGCCTTTAATGCCGAATGTCAAAATCGCGCCTTTGCCCTTAGGCAAATACTTTTGCGCCAGCTCGTAGGTCGGATGGCTCGGAAGGCCTGGGTAATTAACCCACTCAACCGCTTCATGCCCTTCCAAAAACTCCGCAACCTTTTGCGCGTTCGAGCTGTGGCGATCCATCCGAAGATGAAGCGTCTCGAGACCTTGCAGCAGCAGGAAGGAGTTGAACGGTGAAATCGCGGCTCCCATATCACGCAGCAATTGTACACGTGCTTTAATGATATAAGCGACTGGACCAACCGCATCCGTATACACAACGCCGTTGTAGCTTGGGTCTGGTTCAGTCAAGCCTGGGAATTTGCCGCTCGCCTTCCAATCGAACTTGCCTCCGTCCACAATAATACCGCCAATCGACGTACCGTGACCGCCAATAAACTTTGTGGCTGAATGGACAACGATGTCGGCTCCATGCTCAATCGGTCTGCATAGATACGGGCTTGGGAACGTATTGTCCACGATAAAAGGAATGCCGTTCTCATGCGCGATTGCAGCAACAGCCTCCAAATGAATGACATCGCCCTTCGGATTTCCGATCGTTTCAGCGTAAACCGCTTTTGTACGCTCATTAATGGCACCGCGGAAATTTTCCGGGTCCGATGGATCTACAAATCTTACCGTAATGCCAAGCTTTGCTAAAGTGATGGAAAATAAATTGAACGTTCCGCCATAAAGGCTTGTTGCAGAAACGATTTCATCGCCAGCACCCGCTATGTTGAGTATCGCATATGTAATTGCCGATTGGCCAGAAGCAACCGCCAAGGCTGCCGGAGCGCCTTCCAGCTCAGCTACGCGTTTCTCAAAAACGTCCGATGTCGGGTTCATAATTCTGGAATAAATGTTCCCGAATTCTTGCAATGAAAATAAATTTGCTGCATGATCCGTATCTTTAAATCCGTAAGATGTCGTCTGGTAAATAGGTACTGCGCGCGACAACGTAGTTGGATCGATTTGTTGGCCTCCGTGGACGGATAGCGTATCAAGAGAAAGCTTGCGTTGTTCTGACATTTCCTCGACTCCTTCTTAAAATGAAATAATAATAGCTGAAGCTATTATGGAAGCGGAAATAAATAACAGTCCGCTTCTTCCATTCTCTCACAATTATGGACGAGCTACAATGCTCTCTTCAATGCCTAGAAGCAATTTCTGTCCGATTCCTTTGACTCGGAGCAAATCATCGACCGAGATGAATTTTCCATTTTGCTCTCTATCCTGAACAATCGCCTTTGCCTTCGCAGGGCCAATTCCTTTTAATGCATCAAGCTCTTCGGCTGTAGCACGATTAATATCAAGCTTGCTCTCCTCACCCGCTTCTTCTAAACCCATCTGCACTTTTTGCGATTCTGGATTTTCATCAGTATTTTCTTTTTTATTTTCTTTTTTATTTTCTTCTTTATCTCCATTTATTTTCTCATCTGTTATTTCTGCTGCTTTCTCCTCAGCAGACTCCTGTAAATCTTCCTTTTCATTAGTCTGATCAAACGAAGCAATCGCTGTTTCTACTTTAGCGTTCAATGGCACCCATTCCCCGGGGACGTCCTGTTTTGGTTCCATCAGTGCTGAGGCTAAAAGAATAACAGCCACTATAATAAGCGCTGCGGCAAATATTAGCTGTTTATTCGACATTTCAATCGAAGAAGGCTTCATTTCAGTCCGACCTTTCTGCAAACAACATAATGTTTGGCATATAGTGACATATAAAACAAGTACTAAGGAATAAGGTAAGAGAGCAAACGAAACAAATAGAGAAATTTTGACTCGGGATTTGCTCGCGCATGCCTTTAGAACGATCTGATTCCGGTTATGCGCGCGCCAAACCTATAGGAGGGTTCAGTATGAATGTCGGATTTATCGGGACTGGCACGATGGGAAGTCTGCTCATTGAAGCATTTATTGCATCAGGCGCGTTAGCGCCAGCACAAATTGCTGTCAGCAACCGCACCTTTACAAAAGCGCAAGCCTTGGCCGACCGTTATTCCGGCATGAGAGCCGAATACACGAATGCGGGAGCAGCCAGCGGCTGCGATATCGTTTTTTTATGCGTCAAGCCGTTAGAATTCAAAAAGGTCGTCGATGATTTGAAGCCCGTCATTAGACCAGGCCAAATGGTTGTTTCCATCACAAGTCCTGTTCTTATCTCCCATCTGGAGGGTGAGCTCGATTGCAAGATCGCAAAGATGATTCCGAGCATCACGAATTATGTGTGGAGCGGAGCATCGCTTTGCATTTACGGCCAGTCGGTTGATGAGGAAGACAAAGCGCGGCTTGAGAATTTGTTGTCCAACATAAGCGAGCCGCTTCGAATAGATGAGGGCTATACGCGCATCGTATCGGATCTATCAAGCTGCGGACCTGCCTTCATCTCCTTCCTGCTCGAGCAATTTGTCGATGCAGCCGTTCAGGAAACGGGTATCGGCCGCGAAGAAGCTCTTCGAGTAGCCAGCGCCATGCTGCTTGGCACAGGTCTTCTGCTAACCGAGGGCGGGCTAACGCCAGCAGATGTTCAGGAAAGGGTGGCTGTGCCTGGTGGCATTACTGCAAAAGCATTGCATCTGCTGCGCCGCGAGACGGACGGCGTCTTCAATCAGCTTATCCGTACGACGCATGACAAGTTCGATGAAGATGTAATCAAGGTTTCAACTGCCTTCATAGGCGAAAAGGTGAACGGTCAATAGCTGTTCTTCAGCTAATGCCCGTTCACCTCTTTTATTTGCACTCATTGATTAATTAGCGACGATGTTGACAAGCTTGCCTTTTACCGCAATGACTTTGCGAATCGTTTTGCCGGCAATCAGCTCTTGAACTTTTTCCAGCTCCTTCGCCAAGCTTTCCATTTCTGCAACGTCCATATCTGCTGCAATGGATACGCGGTCGACGATTTTGCCGTTAACTTGGACAACAATTTCAACCTCTTGATCCACTGTCCATGCTTCTTCAAACGTCGGGAATGAAGCGTAAGTCAGTGAATCCTTGCGACCAAGCTTCTCCCATAGCTCTTCTGCGATATGCGGAGCAATTGGCGAAATCAATTGCACGAATTGCTCCATAGCCGCAAGCGGCAGCACTTCCGTTTTGTATGCTTCGTTAACGAAAATCATCAGTTGGCTAATGACCGTGTTGAAGCGAAGCGCTTCATAATCCTCTGTCATTTTCTTAATGGAACGATGCCAAGTGCGCTTGAAAGCATCGCTTGTATCGCCATCTCCGATTTTAGCGTTTAGGCTGCCATCCTCGTTTACGAACAAACGCCATACACGGCTAAGGAAACGGTACGTGCCTTCGACGCCGTTTGTGTTCCAAGGCTTAGTCGCTTCAAGCGGCCCCATGAACATTTCATACATACGGAGCGTGTCAGCACCAAACTCATTGACGATATCATCAGGGTTAATGACGTTGCCGCGTGATTTGGACATTTTCTCGTTGTTATTGCCAAGAATCATCCCTTGGTTTACGAGCTTGTGGAACGGCTCCTTCGTATCAACTACGCCGATATCATAAAGCACCTTATGCCAGAAACGTGCGTAAAGCAAATGAAGCACCGCATGCTCAGCACCACCGATATAAAGGTCAACCGGCAGCCATTCCTTTTGCTTCTCTGGCGAACACAGCTGCTTGTCGTTTTTCGGATCGATGAAACGCAGGTAGTACCAGCAGCTTCCGGCCCATTGCGGCATCGTATTCGTCTCGCGGCGTGCTTTCATACCCGTCTCAGGGTCAATTGTATTGACCCATTCCGTAACGCTTGCAAGCGGAGACTCGCCAGTGCCTGAAGGCGTTATCGCATCAACATCAGGCAGCAAGAGCGGCAGTTGGTCCTCAGGCACGGTTTTCATCGTGCCGTCCTCCAGATGAATAATTGGAATCGGTTCGCCCCAATAACGCTGGCGGCTGAACAGCCAATCGCGCAAACGGTAAGTTATTTTGCCCTTACCTTTGCCTGCAGCATCCAAATGCTCGATCATTTTTGCAATAGCGTCCACGTTAGTCAAGCCGTTTAAGAAGTCGGAGTTCACATGCGGTCCATCGCCTGCAAAAGCTTCCTTCGTAATATCTCCGCCCTCAACAACCTCAACGATCGGAAGGTCGAATTGCTTCGCGAACTCCCAGTCACGAGCATCGTGACCTGGTACGGCCATAATAGCGCCTGTACCATAGCCGGCAAGCACGTAATCCGCTATCCAAATTGCCGTTTTTACGCCATTCACAGGATTGATCGCATAAGCGCCTGTAAATACGCCTGATTTATCTTTTGCCAAATCGGTACGCTCTAGGTCACTCTTGCGCGCTGCAGCTTCTTGGTAAGCTTCTACAGCCGCTTTTTGCTCTGAGGTTACGATTTGCGCAACAAGCTCATGCTCTGGCGCCAAGACGCAATAAGTCGCGCCAAACAATGTATCCGGGCGAGTCGTAAATACGACCAATGCCGAATCATGTCCGTCAATCTCGAAAGTAACCTCAGCGCCTTTCGACTTACCAATCCAGTTGCGCTGCATATCCTTAATGCTCTCCGACCAGTCGAGCTCTTCCAGATCATCCAGCAAACGATCTGCATATTCGGTGATTTTCAAAATCCATTGGCGCATCGGCTTACGCACAACCGGGTGGCTGCCCCGCTCGCTAAGGCCATTGATTACTTCTTCATTAGCAAGAACAGTTCCAAGCGCCTCGCACCAGTTAACCGAAACCTCGGCAACGTATGCAAGTCCTCTATTATACAATTGGATAAAAATCCATTGCGTCCATTTGTAATATTCGGGATCAGTCGTGCTGATCTCGCGGTCCCAGTCGTATGAGAAGCCAAGCGATTTAATTTGACGGCGGAAATTATCGATATTTTTAAACGTAATATCGCGTGGATGCTGGCCTGTATCAAGCGCATGCTGCTCCGCTGGCAAGCCAAACGCATCCCAGCCCATCGGATGAAGCACGTTGTAGCCCTTCATTCTTTTGTAACGGGATACGATGTCCGTAGCGGTATAGCCCTCAGGATGACCTACGTGCAAACCCGCCCCAGATGGATACGGAAACATATCGAGTGCGTAAAACTTCGGTTTGTCCGCGTCTTCTGTCGTTTGAAATGTTTTGTTTTTATCCCAGTATTGCTGCCACTTCGGCTCGACAACAAGCGGATTGTAGCCGTGAAATTGCTGTTCTTGACTCATTTGAGATATCCCCCTAAAAAATATGTGCTGTACGTATGCATGTTCAAAAAAACATAAAACCTCCCGCCCCTAGCGATTAACGCTAGGGACGAGAGGTTGTTCTCCCGTGGTACCACCCTAGTTAGCGGCAGGCATGCTTTGCCTATCGCTCACTTGTCGCCTTTAACGCAGGCCAGACGGTGCTTTTTTCGCAATCGATGCCTCGCACCGACCTCTTTATTCGCACAGCTCCAAGGCGAGCTTCATTTCGCAGCAGGTCCGGCTTGCACCCTAAAAACACCGGCTCTCTAGGCCTTGCTTACGAAATTACTGTTCCTCTTCAACGCTCCATATGCATAAAATGGTTAGTTTCGATTATAAAGATCGCGCGGTACGGTGTCAAGAGAGGAGCGCCCGTACTATATGTGAGAAGTGCCGCTCCGGCGGCCTAATGTAAAGATTCTGACCAGAAGAAGGAGCAGCGCGATATGTACCGCAATCCAGCCGATCGAAGCCCCTGTTCCAAATAAACTGGCGAGCAGCCACAATGCAAACGGTGGAAGCTGAATTAAAAAAAGCAAAGACAATAGATAATAAGTAATCCGTCGTTTGCTTGAGGGTTCATCTTCTGTCTAAGCAGCAGTATCGTAAGCAAAACAAATCCAAGGCCGATTGAGATTTTGCTCCAATATTGCACGGTATTTTGTACGGTCCTGGACTCCAACCCTGTAAAACCGTTGCTAGATCCTGTTTCGGCAACATAAAGAATGCCCAATGCTATAGATATAAGACCTGTAAGAACTATCAGCCATTTTCTCCAGTTCATACTCGTCATGGTCAATCAACACCTTCCTATAATCGGAGTGACTCGGAGCAGATTTCCTCACTATCCGAACATGCATGGCTCACGCATCCTCTTATACGAGTATTTCCAAATAATTGTTGCATCTTATTCCGCTTTATCCATTTGGTTGGAATTCATCATATCACTCTTCTAACGAGCTTAAGGACGAACTGCTGGAGGGAAATGTTTCCCTCCAGTTTTAGACTTATTGAATATTTTTTTAAGTTAAGAGCATACTATTTTTTTGTGAGAAACCGAATCAACGAAAATAAAAATATATATAAAATACGAAGTTTTTTAACATGGAGAGACTAACTACATGAAAAAAAATAATAATAAATCGTCTAATGCTAACAATGACAAACTTCAATGGTGGCAATTATCTTTGCTTGGTGTAGCTTGTACGATTGGTACAGGTTATTTTCTCGGGTCGGGATTAGCTATTAAAATAGGTGGTCCTGCTGTATTAATTTCATTTCTTACTGCTGCAATAGGCACATATCTCGTCTTTGATGTGCTTGCGCAAATGACAGCTGAACATCCAATAAAGGGCTCCTTTCGCTCATATGCCAAACAAGCCTATGGCCGATGGGCCGGTTTTAGCAGCGGGTGGGTGTATTGGTCCTCTGAATTATTAATAATGGGCAGTCAATTAACCGCTTTATCCTTATTTTCTCGTTTTTGGTTCCCAAACATTCCAATTTGGATTTTGGCTTCCATATTTGCAGTTCTGGGATTATCCATCATATTCGCCGGAACAAAAGGGTTTGAACGAATGGAAAATATATTTGCTATTATTAAAGTATCTGCGATTGTAATGTTTATTGTGATCGCCATACTGGCTCTATTCGGCTTGCTGGGAAAAGGCAAATCTAGTCCTGCATTTCCGTTCGAAAGTTTTTTCGAAAAAGGCATCATGGGCTTATGGTCTTCCTTACTTTTTGCCTTTTATGCTTTTGGCGGAATAGAGATTATGGGTATTATGGCTATGCGACTGCGAGAACCCAAGGATGCGCCAAAAGCAGGAAAAGTTATGCTTGGTTTACTGGCAATCATTTATGTGGCGTCCCTAATTCTCACGATTACCCTAATTTCCTGGAAAGAACTAAACACTAAGAAAAGTCCTTTTTTACTCGCACTCAATCAATATGAGCTGCCTTTCGTACCACATCTATTTATCGGGATTTTGATCATTGCCGGTTTTTCTACGATGGTCGCATCACTTTTTGCTGTTACGAGTATGCTCGTTACTTTAGCGGAAGATAATGACGCCCCTTCGCTCTTTGCCAAAAAAGCAAAGGACCGTCCGCTTCTCGCTATTGGATTGACGACAACTGGACTTCTTGTGTCAATCATTTGCGCAATGATGCTGCCTGGAGAGATTTACGAGTATTTCACGACAGCTGCTGGCTTAATGCTTCTTTACAATTGGATTTTCATTCTCTTATCCTCAGGCAGCATATTAAAGCTCACTACATGGGGGAAAACGAAACGAATCCTTGGAATGTTCATTCTAAGTATGGCAGTAATCGGTTCGTTATTTCATCATACTAGCAGGCCTGGTTTCATGGTAAGTATGGGGTTTCTAATTATAATTTCAATCGTAACTTGGCTAATGAGGAAAAAATGGAAGAAAGCCGTACCACTTTCTGAGGAGTCTTTATTTAAAAAATAGAACATCTATGGCTTTATAGCCAAAATAAAGCCCAAATCCAATCAGCGATAAACCCGATAATATAGCGATACCTTTCAGAATACGTTCCGTTAACCATTTACGGGCAGTACTTGCTGCTCCAGCCATTGTTACATCCCAAATAAAAACACCGAAAAGAATGGCAAAGCTATATAAAATCAATTGTTTGGCATCATATTTTGCCGCCGTTTCTGCAAGCACAGAACCATAAATTCCAAGCCAGAACAAGATAGACAAAGGATTGGACAATGACATTAAAAAACCAGAAAGAAACGATTTAAATCGGCTGCCCGCGCTGATTTTTCTAGATCCTATAGCTTGTCCAATACCCATCAAGCTTTCAACTCCGGTATAGATTAGCACAAAGCTGCCAAACAGCCAGAGAAACGTTTGCATAAAAGGAATATTAATGAAATGGACGATTCCAAAATAGACCATCAGCATATATAGGATATCGGCTACCATCGCTCCTAGTCCGACCAACCATGCATGCCAAAAGCCTTTTTTAATGCCCGCATCCAATTGAGCAGCATTAATAGGTCCTATTGGTGCAGATAAGGATAGTCCTAAAAAGATATAACCAAGCAATACACCCAATCTTGAACACTCCTTTTTCTATAATCACATTGAATGCTCGTACCATCTTATTCCTCAACTGAATAGAATATGAAAAAAAACTATATAAATTAAAGAATCTAATCGTAATAAGGCTAATTTGATGTGGATGATCATACTATGCAGGAGGTAAAACATATGCTTTTTAATGTCATCATTTTTTTTATAATCCCATGGATACTTGGCTTATATCTAATAAAGCATGACTTTAATATGTTACTTAGAATTGCTCCTTTTTCGGGTCTTATTTCTTTTGCTGTTAATGATATCGGCTACCATTTTAAATGGTGGAAAGTCGCTCCTTTTGTACTTGAAGAAGTTGCTGCATTACCTTCCAGCATTGGACTTTATCCGATAACCGCTTGTTACATGGTGTATATAATTAAGAGATACAAAATTAATAAATTTCTGATTCTTATCATTACATCCGTTTTTTTAACCGTGTTGGAAGCCATACTTTTTGTATTTAACAAAGTTGCCTATGAGAACGGTTGGAATATCTTTTGGACATTCGTATCCTATGTCATTCCGTACTGTCTTGTTTTAATTTATGACCAACTTTTCAAAGATAAATTTAATAAGACGCGTTGAGTTTTTGGTATTATGAATACCTAAACCATTAAAATCACAATTTTGAAAAAAAGGTACAGTACCTCAAAATAGGAGGAGACTGTACCTTTTTAGTCTTTCAATTAAAATTTTCAAGGTAAAGTATTCATACTTTACTGCTTTATTTTACATGAGGATTCAGCGCTAATTGAGGTCGGGTCGCATTGAACCATTGTAAGAAGAGTATAGAGATAAGAAAAATATCAACAATGTCGCCTCCATAGTACATGATCATACTTCCTAATTCTGCTTGGGCTGCAGGTATGCCAGAAAGGTGATTTGAATAAATGTACTTAGACAATATTCCGTGACCAGAAAAGGCAAGAAGCAATAAAAGCGTCCGATAAAAAAAACTTTTTCGATGAGGTGCAGGGTCTATGTATATGATTGATGATGTGAAAAGATATCCCGCGAAGAATAAATGCATATGCACCAAAATATGCAGCATTAAGCTTTGTTGCATCAAGTTGTATAAGTCTGTTGTGTAGAGTAACCACAGTCCTCCAATATTGAGTATAGATGTTACAATCGGATCGTTTAGCAACCGAAAAGGAGCACTTCTCAGAATGAGTGAAAGTCCACGTGCTTGTTTCAAACTGAGCGATCTCAATAGGAGGGTCATTGGTGCACCCAGTGCTAAAAGGAGTGGAGCAAGCATCCCAAGCAGGAGGTGAACAGTCATATGTGCCGAGAAATCAGTGTGAGCGCGACTTGCTAAAGGTCCAACCACTGATACTGCTGCACTAAGTACGCCGAAAATCCAATAGAAATAACGGTATAACGAGAACGGTTTATAGTATTTTTGGGATACGATCGCCAAAACTATATAAATAATTATGATTATTGCAAACGGCAGCGCTGAAATTAGTACAAAAAGAACTCTGTTGCCATGCTCATGATGGTTCATTGAAAGCATTTCTTCCATCTTCCTTAAGCTCCTTAGAAGAAAGAATAATAAACACCAAGCCGGAAATTATCATAATAATAGCAAGAATATTCCATAACCAATCGTAAATGATAACATTGTCTACATATCGGATTTGGTGTAACCGCATCAGTTTATGTTGGATGGTACCGTCGTATATCTGGAATAATCCACCGCCTAACAATACGCCCCCCCACCATCTCTTCATCAACAATGCGTTTCGTCGATGAAGATCCGCAAACATAAACAATCCTCCAATTGTTGCTATCCAACTAAAGGCATGAAAGAAACCGTCTGAAATTAACCCAATATCGGTGGTTAATTTATCATAAAAGTGATGCCAATGCAGAATTTGATGAAAAAAGGTTTCGTCTGTGAAGGCGACTAAACCTAAACCGAATAAAAAACCCGACCAGAGGTTGCGACTCGTGTACATAGTGATTTGATTAATGTTATTAGCAGCCATAAAGGACCCCCTGTAATAATTATTCAATCTCCTATTCCGTCATTTTATCCAATTCTTCATGGTGCAATCCTATTCTCGAAAAAAACAGGCTCCCGCTAATGAACTTCGTTTGCAATGTTCTTTCTCAAGACGGGAAGTTTTTTTTAATAAAATTCATTTAATTTGAAACTAAAAAACCGGCTTTTCTGCCGGCTTTGTTCTGAAATCATTATTTGGGAACACAAGCGGAATAAAGGTTTATGGTAGGTTTTCCATATATCTACTATATGCCGATCCCGAACGTTCCAGGAATCCGGCCCGCCTTGAACCATCGATGCTACAGTTTTAAAATCTGGCACAAAACTGCTTTAAATCATCGATTAGCTCTTTTGAATACTCATCTTCGCTATCATCCGTTTCATTTTCATTTTGGTTAGATTCTTCCTCAAACTGTTGGATTAGAGCATTCGATATATATTCAGCGCTGATCCCGTAATGTTTTATAATCGCTATTAATTGATCTATATTGTTATGGTTTTCGATAATCTCAGACAGATGACTCATATTCCACCTCCATCTTTACTTTTGACTATGCGATTCTAAATTCCTCATTAAATAAATAACGATGTAATACCCATTCGGCAACCCCAATCATAAACGCGATAAACAATGTTTCCCCCATACTTAATTGCCAATCAAGATAATAAGCCAAGGTACCAAGATAAATCGCAGCCAACATAAAGTCGGCAATCGTTGCGACAGTGTTGTTTATTCTGCGAAGTATGATTTGATCGCCGACCAAATAAGCAATAACCGTAAGTCCCGTTGCAGTCAAAGCGGCACTCATAAAAGACACTTCGGTGTAGTATACAAGCAGCGAAATAACGACAGCACCATTAACCAACCATTTCAATATGAATTTTATCAAAGTTATCTACTCCCTCTTTTTATTATTATTTAAGTAATCCTTAGTATTCCTTTTTGATTTTCTTATTATTCTTATTGAATTTTTTATAAAAAAGGAGGGAAATCAATTTTAAAATAATCATGAGAACGAGGCTGCCGTGCTACACGGCAGCCTCGCTGAGTTATTGAGGAATATTCCTATTATTGGGAACTATGAGGGTTGCGTTTATATTTATCCATTTCATATTACATTTGTTTCTGAACACGATACCAATATTCATACTGCGGCACAAAACCGATTTTATCGTAAAGCCGATTGGCTGGCGCATTATTTTTTACTACGAGCAAATAACCTTCCTTCGCTCCCCGTCCTCTTCCCCATTGCAGCAAATGCAAAATAAGCTGCTCGCCATACCCTCTGCTCCGGTTGCCTGGGTCTGTGACAATATCATAAAGTCCAACAAAGCCGTCTTCGATGACAGCAAACCCGCAAGCGACAGGAATTCCGTTATGATGCAAAATAGCAAAGCATTGCTCGAGCGGCGGTTGCTCAACCATTTTTCGAGTAATAGCCCTTTGCTTGTCCGTTAGTCCGCTAAACACGGTTATCGCATCCAGCCATGCCTCTGTCGGTTTGTCTTCAAGCCAGACATCTGCATGAGAGGGAGACAGCACCTCGGATAAGTGGACCGTCTTAACAACCGTTTGATCGATAAGCTCGTAGCCTCGTGCAGCTAGTTCATCGTCCAGTGAGGCTGGCTGGCTGAAGGGTGTAATTTTGAATGTTGTACGAATGCCCTCTTTCTCATATCGTTTCTCGCAGGCGCGTATTTTGGCATCCAGCTCCAACGTATGGCTGTAGATCGGATTAATGGAATTTGAACGCTTCGTATAGCCTTCCGCAAACCGCTGCAGCCATCCGTCATAAACGACCGTTTGCAAGGCAGGCCACCCGTTCAAGCTCATTTCCTCGATACGAAAATGCAGCAGCCTTTTAATTGGCTGAATATGATGCTGGTCATGCCAAATAAAATCGTTCATATACTGCGGCATCTGGAAAGGATGCCCGTCCGCATCTATATATGAGGCATCATATTGCTCATCTGTCAGCTTAGCTATCGTATCTATAATTCGCTTACGGCTCTGCACCGCTTGACTTGTTAGCTCTGCGATCGAGGTCGTTTTACCGTATGCTTTCGCGCTTTCGTTGAACTGATCATAATCGAGATGCTTAACGGTAAGCAGCATGCCTTCGGCTGCCTTAGCAATCGCTTCTTCATAGAAATAATCATCCCATCGTAAAATATGCGCCACGACCTCGCGAACGGACCATTTCAAAACTGCCACGCTTTGATTCCAAATCCACTCATCATATTTAGCCAAATCCGTTACAAAAGTTATCCATTCGCCAAAGGCCTGCAGCAGCCGCTCTTTTTCATTATTCATATTTAAGTTCCCTCATCTCATAAAATATGCAAATATTTCCATTCGATTCTCTTATCTTACTGGAAGAATAGTTCACGTGCGAGAACATTTTTGGTGGTCATAGCAAAAAAAAACAGCCACTCAATGAGCAGCCATTTGTACTTCCAGTCCTCATTGCATGCCAAATCTCTCAAGCTGCTCCATTTGGTTCGCCTGCTTTAATATTTCGCGCTGCTTCGGTCCAAGCAGATCGAAATGCGGATACTCCGAACGCGCATGAATATACCTGGGATTAAGACCGTGATCGAGACACCAGCGAGACAGCTTCCCCATATCGGCGCAGCCAACCTTTGTCACTGTCCGCATGTCTGGAAACCGCGGATCTAGCCAATAATGTGTGAGAAAAGCGATCTCTCCGCGCGCTACTGCCGCCTTCCATTGCTCCATCTCTTGTCTCTTGATGCCAAATGCCATAGTCCCCCTCCTTTACGGCTGAGCAATAATATTTTTTACGCGTCCGACTTGGCCGTCGGCCAGTCTCACTTTAATGCCGTGCGGGTGCTTTGGCGAATTGGTTAAAATATCCTTCACGACACCTCGTGTTAGTTTACCGGTCCGTTGGTCCTGCTTCAATACAATATCGACCTCAAGCCCCGATCTTATGGCGGAGCGCACTGTTCCATTCATCATTTAACCTGCCTCTATGCTTATAATGTTGGTTTAAAGCATAGCATATGCAAAGTAAAGATGCACATTATAAGGACAGCTGTTATACTTAACATCAAACGATGTTTACGAAAAGAGGAAATGTATTAATGTCTAACGCCTTTAACGCTTTGGGTATCATTCCCAAGCTAAGCGAATTGCTTCACCAAGATGGAATTACCGAGCCGACTCCGGTTCAAAAGCAAGCAATCCCTCTCCTGCTTAATGGACAGGATGTCATTGCACAAGCACAAACGGGCACAGGCAAAACAATCGCGTTTGCTTTGCCTATTTTGCAACGAATTAATATAGAGAAAGAACAAGTGCAGGCACTCATCCTAACACCAACAAGGGAGCTTGCCATTCAAATAACGAGCGAGCTTAAAAAGCTTGTGCCTGCTGTAGGCGTTAGCGTTCTTGCTGCTTATGGCGGCCAAGATGTTGATGCTCAAATCCGCAAGCTGCAGCGTTCGCCTCATATCGTTGTTGCAACACCAGGCCGTCTTATCGATCATATGAAGCGCGAGACCGTCAGCCTTGGCAAACTGCAAATGCTAGTCCTAGATGAAGCGGATCAAATGCTTCACATGGGCTTCCTGCCAGATGTAGAAAGCATTATCTCGCAAACGCCGAAGGCTCGTCAGACGATGCTCTTCTCTGCTACGATGCCTGATGCTATTCGCAAATTGGCAGCGGATTACATGAAGACACCCGTCGATATTCGCGTTCGCAGCACGAACGTAACGCTCGACAGCATTACGCAAATCGTTTATGAAACGACAGATCGCAGCAAGCAGCAAACGCTTGTACATTTGCTTGAGAAGCATCAGCCTTATCTAGCTGTTATTTTTTGCCGGACGAAGGTTCGCGCGAAGAAGCTGAACAAAGAGCTGCAGGAAATCGGCATTGAATCCGATGAGCTGCACGGCGATCTGACGCAAGCGAAGCGCGAGCAGGTTATGAAACGCTTTAGAGATGCGCGTCTTCAAGTGCTTGTTGCGACTGACGTTGCTGCACGCGGCCTTGATGTTGAAGGCGTAACGCATGTGTACAACTACGACGTACCGCAGGACGGCGAGCTTTATATTCACCGAATCGGCAGAACCGGGCGCGCTGGACATGAAGGCGCTGCGATAACGCTGGCAACGCCATATGACAAGAACCATTTGCTGCTTATTGAGCAAAGCATTAACGCTAAGCTTCCTCGCCGTGCGATTGACAGCGAAGGCGTAGAAACAGCTGTACGTGCACAGTCGGGTGATCGTCCTGAGACGGGCCGCCGTCCTGCTGGTTCTGACGGCGGAAGAGGCGCCACTCGCGGCGGCAAACCTGCGGAAGGCGGTCGCCGTGGCGGTCGCTCCGGACAGCAGGATCGGGGCGCTAAGCCAGGCGGACGCAGAGGCCAGCGCGAGACCGTACGTCCCGCAGCCGGCAAACGTACGGGAAGAACGGCAGAAGTACGCGGCGAAGCTGTGGAAACGGCTGGCGAAACATCCGGCTGGGCAGCTCGTCGCGGCGAGCGATTCGAAAGCGGCAGCGCACCTCGTAGCGGCGAACGCGCAGGCAATCGCGGAGGCGCTCCTCGTGGCGGTGCTCCTCGCGGCGGCGAACGGACAGGTAATCGCGCCACTGCAGCCCGCGGCGGCGCAAGCCGTGGCGGAGGCTTTGGAAGCCCGCGCGGCGCTGAGCATGTTGCAGGCAAACCAGCGGCATCGGTAGAGAGTCCGTGGGAAGCAGGGCGTAAGGATGCCAAAGCAAGCAACGAACGCGGAGCTGTACGCGGCAAAGCAAGTGGCAGCCGCGGCGGCCAGCGCGGCAATTCATCTGCTGGCGGTCGCAGCAGCTCACCTGCAGGTGGACGCAGCGGCTCACCCGCTAGTGGTCGCAGCAGCACGCGCGGCGGAAGCTCTTCAAACAAACCGCGCGGCGGCGGCGGACGCAATCGCTAAGTGAATTAAAGAGCAGTCCCTGAGGAGTGAATTCCTCTGGAGACTGCTCTTTTTTTGCTTGCAACCATGATAGGATTTATGCGTCTAAATTTGCAGAGGCTCTATCTCTTCGCCTTTTCTATCGAAACGAGGAATCGCCTCTAATCCCCCCTCAATCGTCCATTCAGCGAGAGCGACCGACTGGATATCTGGGTAACCGCGTTTTTTCAATTCAAATAGCAGCCATTTCACATCACGGTTAATTGCGGCAAGCCCCTTCGGTTGAGGAATTCCATCCTCGATAATGATATGGGGCAGATAGGCTGGGGATGATTGAAGATTTAAATCAGCACGCTGTACAGCCTCATAAACCGATTTTCTCAAAATACTAAGCGCTCCATTCGTCTCGTAGACGGCGTATGCCACATCGCTGAGAGAGAATACATCTCGCTGCCGAAGCATCATGCGAAGCTCATCGAATGCCATATTATCTCGACGCAGCGCCTCCATATCAATTTCTCCATTTACTATCAGTAGCTCAGGTTTACCTTCAAGCTGCCTGCGCAGCGGCTTGCCGAATTCCATTATTTTTTCAAATAAATAAGAGAGTCCTGCCCAAATCGCCAGCGCGAAAATAAGCATCCATATCGAAACCTTCTCATCGTAAATCGTATTGCCAACAATTTCACCCATTATGACAGAAGATATGAAATCGAAAGGCGAAAGCTGGGCAATTTCCCTTTTGCCAAGTAAACGTGTCAAACACCATAGTCCAGCAAAAGCTGTAATCAGCTTTATAATGATTGGCAAATATACCTCCAAATGCAGTCACCTCTTCTTACCGTTTATTATTCTTTACCCCCGATCATAGATTTATAACGTTATATGGACCGTGGACTCTTCTTCCAAAGTGATCTGCCTTACTAATCCATATACAAATAAAATCGGCAGTTGCGGACAAAAAGCCCTAAGCTGCCGATCAAAATCTTGCATAAGAGTTAATTAATTTATAGAGATATTCGGTGTTCTCTCTTTTAAAACACGATTTCTTTTCAAGAAGACATTCAATCTCTCTGAAAACAAAAACATAACGATAGCAGAAACTACGATAAACGACGGAAAAATTCCGATTGTTGTATACGAAGCAAGAAAACCGAGAACCGGAGGCATAAACGTACTGCCCGTATAGGCCACTGCCATTTGATAGCCCATAATGGTCTGGGAATGTGTTTTCCCAAACCGTACCGGCGTTTCATGCAGCATGCACGGATAAATCGGCGCCAAGCCTAATCCGACAATCATAAAGCCTGCTAGCGAGAACACGGGCGGCAATGGCAAAAACATAAGCGCCGCGCCAACTAAAGCCGTAATTTGCCCAGCACGTATGAGAATACGGTTGCTCATTTTGAACGTAATAAAACCGGTGATCAGCCTGCCGATCGTGATGCCCGCGTAAAATAAAGAAACCCATTGTGCAGCTGTCGCAGCAGGTAAATCCTTCACATTTACAAGAAAGCTGCTTCCCCACAGGCCCATGGTTGATTCGACGCCGCAATAAAACAAGAAGGATACCAAAGCAAGCTTTACCCCTTTAATCTGCAAAGGCTTTATCTTTTCGGAAGATTGTTCACTTGCTCCTTCTTCTGATGCCTCAGGCTCTTTACTTAAAGCTGTGCTGCCTTTCGCGACCCGTTTCCATAAAGGCAGCGTGAAGAAAAGGATGACAACTAAGGCAAACTGAATAACCGCAACGGTCAGGTATCCTTCACTCCATTCGTTTTGCCCCGAAATAAACTGAGCCATAATAATGGGGCCAAGCGTTGCTCCGACTCCCCAGAAACAATGCAGCCAGCTCATGTGATGTGCTTTGTAATGGGCAGCAACGTAATTGTTTAAACCAGCATCCACCGCCCCTCCGCCTAAGCCTAGCGGTATGGCACAAATCATTAACCAAACAAGCGATGGAGAAACTGCGAATCCAAGCAAAGCACCGGCTGTCATGATGCAGCTGACAAGCGTAACTTTCCCTGTACCGTAACGATTAATGACGGCTCCGCTTGCCAAGCTGGACACAATTGTGCCGGCAGCGATTATCATAAATAGCAATCCAGCAGTCTCTAGCGGCACTTCAAAGTCCAATTGCATGACAGGCCATGCCGTTCCAAGCAGTGAATCAGGCAATCCCAAGCTAATGAAAGCCAAATAAACGATAAATAAAAAGAATGTAGCCATTTGTTACCCATTCTCCTGACTCCTATTATATTTTTGTTCCAGAGATCATAAGATCGAGCCCTAGCTTCTGCAAACCATATAAATAATCATTTTTCCAATCACTCCCCGTAAGCTGTGGAAGATGTTCCTCCGGGATATACTCTGCACTCTTGACTGCTATTTGGTTAATCATTGATTCGTTCACTTCGTCATTCGAAAAAATAATCGTGTGCGGGTTCATTATCGCCGTAAACGATGCTACAAGCCGGCTAATCGCATCGATCCTTTCTTCCTCACGAAGATTTGCGGTTTCTGATCCGCTTCCATCGTTCAAAGCTTGCAGAAAATTTTTATTATCATACTGAGGGACGAACGAGACCTCCCCTGAGAAAAACGTACTTCCTCGGACCACATCGCCATTCACGATAATGCCCGCTCCAGGACCATTTTGACCCAAATACAAATAGACCAGACATGACTTCTCATCTTTCAGCTTATTATCGTGATATCCGAGGACAGCTGCATTCATATCGTTCTCTACAACGACAGGGATAGATAAACGATCTTCGAAGTATCCTTTCATATCGAAATGATGGAACTGCTCGTAGCTTGGTATATAAATGATTCGACCATTGTTGACCGAACCCGGTACACCGATTGCCAAGGAGCTAATTCTCGGATATTTTTCAATGATGTCTTCAATATGCTTCGTTAAGCTTTGAACATCATCCATGAGGACACTTGACGTAGAAGCTTGTTCCTTCACTTCCCCTGAACAATTAAAGATCGTGTAGTTCGTTTCTGTCTTTTCTAAAAATATTGCCAATCCCAGCATATATTCCGAATTGTAAGCATACCTTTGCGCTCTTCTTCCCCCGCTAGAATGATCTAGGCCAACTAAAATGAGCTCCCCTTCCTTTTCCATTTGCGACAGGAACTTGCTAATGGTAGGGAAGCTGATACCCAATTCGTTGCTCAGTTCCGCTTTCGTCGCACTTCCAAGCGCCAGAAGGGCTGCACGAATGCCGCGAAGGATAACCTTCTTCATCTCTTTTGGAGCTGCAAGCAACTCATTCACCATGATCACCACCTCAAACAAACGATACTTATTAAACGTATTTAATAAGTCGTTATGATGATACCAAAAATTTAAGGGGATGAAAAGAAAAAAAACCGCGGACAGTTTCTATGTCCTCGGTTTGTGTTAAGAAGGTGCAGCAGTTCGTTATATATTCCGTCGATCAGCCCAAGTACATAGAATGTTGAGCGCCAAAAGTTAAAGGCTAGTCGGTAATCCGTACAGACACATCTGCAAACAATCCGTATTTTGTTTTAGTGCTTCAATCGTTTTCGAGTGAGGTGCTTTGTATATTTCCGAATAGTCCAATTCATTGTATTCCGGCCGCACTGCAAAAGCCAATTTTTCTTCATCTAAAGAAAACGCTGCATCAACACCTTCCTTATTTCCACGAGCATCTAAGCGTATCCATCTTCCTATGCTTTTAATATAGACGGCATTTAAGGCATGAATACAGTACCCCGTTTCGGGTGTATCTCCCAATGTAAGCTTTTGATAACATAAACCTGCAGCAATCCCTTTGCTCCTTAACAGGGCACATAATAAAATAGACTTCGCATAGCAAATGCCTTCTTTATAAAGTAGTACATCCGAGGCTTTACGAGTTATACGAGAGCTTCTAATATCCCATGAATGATCGATTTCATCACGAACAAATTCATAAGCATGCTTTACAAAATCAATTTCATTTTGCGATGCAAAATAGAGTTCCGAAGCTTTTCCCTTAATGGAAGCGTCGCTAAAATCGATATCTTCGGTTTCAACCAAATAATCCTCTAATAAATCCGATTCACATTTCAAGTTCATTTTATATCCCCCATTAACCTTGATACACAGCGAAAATTCATTGTTTGATTGAACTGGAAAAGAATCACATCGGAATTATTATGCATTAATTTGTATAGTTATACAACACTCGATTTCTCCCATCACAAAAAAAAACAGGCTGCCGCGGCACCTGCTCAACCATTTGTTTAATCGATTTCGTTTATCTTTCTATTGAAATACTCGGCTTTATGTTGCGGAATTGCAAGCGGTAGATCAGCAGAATTCCGATATGCAGTGCGGCAAGAATGAAATAAATATTGCTGAATAGATGACCGTCCGATCCTACCCTTAGCGGATTCCAATGAACAGATGAGCCTTGTTCTGCCATAATACCGTACACACCGGCAGCAATTCCTTGCGAAATAAAGCTGATCATTGAGAAAAGCCCCATGCCCACTCCAATCTGATCTTTGGGCAATGATCTTGAAATGGAACTCGACATCGCGATCTGCAAGAAAGATTGACCCACGTTTCCGAAAATCAAAAAGAATGAGATCCAAAGCGGCGATATTCCTGTAAAGATGGACATCAGAGCAAAACAAGTCATTAATAAACCGGATGCAGCCGAGAACAGATAGGTACTTCCTTTCAAATCCGCTAGCTTCCCGCCTTTTCTCCCCAGAATGGCGGAGGCTGCAGCTGCTGGAACCATGGCGAATCCGATCCAATTGGAGCTGAGCTGATGCACTTCCGAAAGTAGAATGGGAGTTAAAAAATATAACGATATGCCAATGCTGCTGATGAGAAATGTAAGTGCCAGCCCGATGGAATACTTTTTATTTAGAAACAATTGTGGCTGAATAAAAGGTTCTTTTGCATTTCGGATGGTTACGATGAAGAGTATTAATGCGGCTAATCCGAAAACGACATACAGCCAGGCTCGATTGGTAGCCCCTAGCAAAATCAGCGTAATGGATACAGCGAGCAAGCTGCCGCCAAGCCAATCGAATTTTCGCGGAGCCTCTTTCTGCTCATGCTCCAAATATTTTCGATACAGTGGAAGCAGCAGCAGAATCAACATCGAAGGCATAAATAGCCAGCGCCAGTTCGCAAAGCTGACGACAAGCGCGGATATAACAGGTGCAAGGGCGCTTCCGAGCGCTAACCCGACGGCAGTCATGCTTAGTGCGGACCCTCTCTTTTCAGGCGAAAAATACCGAACAGGGATAATCAGTGCGATGGCAGGTACAGCCGCTGCACCAGCTGATTGTATACATCTTCCAAGCAGGGCAAACCAGAATGATTGGGAAACGAGTCCGATTAGCGAACCAACCGCAAACAACGTCAGACCAAACGTCAATAAGCTCTTGAGTTGGAACCGGTCTGCTAACTTCCCATACGTCACCGTTCCAAACGCATAGATAAGCGTATAGGCCGAAGACAGCCAGCTCACCTCTGAAAGGGTTAGATGAAATTCCTTGCTGATTTGCGGGAGCACCACGTTGAACATAAGCGCGCTCATCGAAGACATCATAACGGTGAACATCAATAAGCGCATTAAGATCATACCTTTTTGCTGACGTGATTCTGAAGACATAGACTATCACTCCCCATCAGAAGTATGCAAGTACTCACTTGCAACTATTCTATAAAAAAGACTAGGGTGTTAAAGCCCTAGCGAATAACCGTACGCTTTCCTCCATAAACTCGTCTAACGCATCTTCTGAAACTGGCTCTTTGGCGTTTAAGTACGTGCTGATAAACGCGCCGTAATTCATCCACATGAAAGACATAGCTTCCATTTGAGGATTTGGCGTCATGGCCTTGCCTTGCTCCGACATAGCAGCCAAATAATTCGTTAAAAGTTTTTTCAGATGCTGAGGGTGTCTCCCGGCCTCTTGATAAACCTTTGGCGGGAGAGTACTGCTGCCTCTATGAGAAATTAAAAACAATTTTCTATTCCGCCTCATTATCTTTTGATACGTTCGGCTGATTAAGAGCAGGTCGGAATGCAGTTCACCTGCCAAGCCGTCACTAAACAGCTTTGTCATCTCGTCGGCATAATGATAGCGGCGGAAGGCTTCCTCAAGCAGCTTCTGTTTTGTTCCGAAATGGCGAAATAACGTGACTTCGTTCACGCCTGCTGCAACAGCAATTTCCTTGGTTGTCGTCCCATCATATCCCTTTTCCGCCATGAGATCGATTGCTGCTAAAAGAAGCTTGTCGCTCGTACTTTGATTATTGCTCATTTATCGACCCTTCTTTAATGCAAGTACTTACTTACATCTTTATTGTATGCAGGTCGGTGTACATTGTCAATAACAGGGAATCCATTTTTTTAGGTTGCATTCCAGATAATAGCGATTACAGCGTTACCTCTAACTGAATATCACGAATCTCCCGTCTAATTATCGTCTCGTTTATCTCCAGAGCTAGAACACAACCCATTTTGCGGTAAAAATGCTGGGTTTCAACTGCTGGATGCGCACCGATATATTGTTTATCCGCTCCTAATAATTTAGCCACTTGCTTTGCCTTAACAAAAAGCTGCTCTCCTACCTTCTGTCCGCGGGCTGAGCGAGTGACATGGATATAGGATAACTCTCGATATATAGACTTTTCTCCAAATTGTTCCGCTTCGATAATAGCAAATCCAATTAATTCTGCTCCTTGTTTTGCAGCAATGACAGCGCCGCCATACGCTATGTTACGTTTAAAATGCTGGACAATCTCTCGTTTCCTCTCCAACGTCCAATTGTCCTCAAATGCATCCTCTTTCTCAATCAATCTTCCCGCTTCGTTGAATAACACCTTTGTTGTCTTCTGAGAACGATCAAAGAAATCAAGCATATGGGGTAAAACATCATCGGTTTGTAACACTTGTATATCAAGCATTCGATTTCGCTCCTAACCAATCACACATTTTGCAAGTTGAACGAACTGCTCTTGCTAATTTTTAACCGCCGCAATCATAAGGAATATAGGACGACGGAATTCGTCTTGCATATCGGGATTGCTGCCAGCCATTTCTTCCGACGGTTTTGGCTCGGACAGCTTCGTAATCGCGAAGCCCGCTTCAATCAGTGCATTCAGATGGGTAGCGACGGTACGATGGTATTTAACGACGTCGTTTTCCAAAAACCTTGCTTGCCGCAAGCCTTCAAAGTGGTAGTCATCGACGGGCCAATGCAATCTCTCGCCTTGCGGGGCGTAATGCCAATCTTGTGCGGCGAGCGCAGTGAATACCGGGTGCTCAACGGAGAGCACGAAAGTTCCGCCTGGAGCAAGGCAGTGATGAATTTTGTTACAGATGAGAGCGAAGTCTTCGACATAATGCAGCGCAAGCGAGCTTATGACTACGTCGAATTCCGCTGCGTTAAAATCGATATCTTCGATTGCCAAACAGCGATAGCTGATTTGTGGATCATCGGTCAATTGTCTAGCGCGCTCTAGCATATTTTCCGAGAGGTCTACGCCTACGACAGAATGAGCCTGCTGTTCGCGGGCATATCTGCAATGCCAGCCAAAGCCGCAGCCAAGATCAAGCACTTTTTTACCTTGAAGCTCAGGAAGCATTGCACGCAGGGCAGTCCATTCACCAGCAGCGCTCAATCCGCCAATCGAACGCGGCATCTGGCTGTAATTTTCAAAAAATCCAGCATCATCATATTTGTTCTGTCTCATAATGTTAGCAGTCTCCTTACTTATTCTGATGGAATCCATCCAAATGATTTGGATTTATTACCTATACGTTACCATTAAACCATAACAAAATTCCATTGCGAGATCTTAGTAATCTTTTCATATATAATGGAAACATTCTTAAATCAGAACAGACATAGCGGAAACCTTTTCATTGATCAAACAATTACGCCCACAGCTTAGACGATCTGATTACCGACAACAACAGCCGTTCCAATGGTTATGCTAAGCTGTTAATTGACTGGTTAGAGTTAGAAGCCAAAAACAATAATTGCGAGCAGCTGCACTTGGATTCTGGCGTTCAGCGGCATGTCGCTCACCGATTTTATCTTAATCGAACAATGGACATCACGGGGTATCATTTTCAGAAGACGCTTTAATCATAAGCGTCTTCCCCTTTTTTGCTTAACAAAAAGCAGCTATTTTATTCTATGAAGCTTGTAATAATTGTATTTCTCGTCTTCCATCTCAATAACATCTATAAATTCAAATCCGCATTTTTGGATGACTTTGTTCGAGGCCGTGTTGCGGATCGAAGCTATTGCGATAAGCTCCTCAACATTTATTTTCTCAAACAAATACTTGATTATGCCTTGAGCCGCTTGGGTCGTATACCCCTTGTTTCTATAATTCTTTGAAATGGCAAACATGATCTCTCTGTTCGGAGGCGGCAATTCTTCTTTTATTCCCGTGCAGCACCAACCGAAAAACTCACCTGTCCTCTTTGAAATAATTCCTAATCGCAATCGGAGCTGCCCAATATTCCCGCCTTCCGCCACAGCATTTAAAAACTGTTTATTTTCAATGGTTTCGTAGTTTATTAACCAATCGAGCCTTTGTTCCTTCGGTACGTTCCAGCCCGGCAAAAATTGTATAATTTCAGATTGCTGAGTAAGCGCGTACAGCTCATCCAAATCCTCGATTCTATATTCCCGTAAAAAGATATCTTCACAATCAATTGTGAAAAGGTCGTTTAATTCTGTCGACGAGAGCGCATTCATATTCCTTCTCCTTCCTTTAACCAGTAGCCGTTCGAATAAAACAATGGTATCACATCTAATGAAATGTCATTTGGGATAAAATAGTTAAAATTGTATTCTACTTGTCCTTTTAATTAATCTTTCCGGTTTCTTGTGCTGCACCATCCACTTTCAAGTCTGTATGACCAGTGTAAACCTCCATATCCCTCCTATATTACTTTCAAGTAACTATATCACTCTAAAGTGCGTACTTTTTATTCACTTCGCCAAGATGCACAATGATGGTGAGACTATTACGGATTAGGAGAGATGATCTTATGGAAATTAAGGAAACGGGACCGCACAAAACCGCTCTTGTCGTTGGAGCCAACGGAGTTATAGGTGGAAATCTGATCGAATATTTGGAGCAGCTCCCCGATTGGAATATTATCGGCGTGTCGCGCCGAGGCGGGGATTCTAGCGGCCGAGCCCGATATATAGCCGTCGATCTGCTAAATGAAAGCGATACACGCGAGAAACTAGGCATTCTATCGCAAGTTACCCATATTTTCTACGCTGCCTATCAAGATCGTCCAACTTGGGCCGAACTGGTCACCCCAAACTTAGCGATGCTTGTCAACGTCGTCAATGCGATCGAACCAAACGCTCCAAACCTGCAGCATATCAGTCTCATGCAGGGCTACAAAGTATACGGCGCACACCTAGGGCCCTTCAAGACGCCAGCCCGTGAAACGGATGCCTATCATATGCCGCCTGAATTTAATGTTGACCAGCAGCAGTTTCTCGAACAGCGTCAGCGGGAAAGCAACTGGACCTGGTCTGCGCTTCGACCTTCCGTCGTATGCGGATTCGCCTTGGGCAATCCCATGAACCTTGCGATGGTTATCGCCATTTATGCTTCCATATCGAAGGAGCTTGGACTTCCGCTCCGTTTTCCCGGCAAGCCGGGTGCCTACAATAGCCTGCTTGAAATGACTGATGCGGGACTGCTGGCTAGAGCCACCGTCTGGGCAGCGACAGATGAACGTTGTGCTAATCAAGCGTTCAACATTACGAACGGAGATCTATTCCGATGGAACGAGCTTTGGCCTAAGATTGCTGCCAACTTCGGTCTCCATACAGCGCCTCCGCTGCAGATGTCTTTGGAGACGGTAATGGCAGACAAAGAAGAGCTATGGAATGCTATGGTGGAAAAGCATGGTCTGGTAAGAAATAGCTACAAGGACGTTTCCTCATGGCGGTTCGGGGACTTTGTGTTTTCTTGGGATTACGATTTTTTTGCTGACGGCACGAAAGCACGCCGCTTCGGCTTCCACGAATTCATTGATACAGAAGCGATGTTTCTGAACATCTTTGAAGATTTGAGACGACGCAAGGTCATTCCATGAACGATTGCTGCACACAAAAAACCGGCCACTGTAATCCAGTGACCGGTTTCTGTCTAATCGCTGATCAATTTTCATCCGACCGTGGTGCACCTGCCAAAATCTTGACCTTATCGCCGTAAACAAGCTCAACATGCCTATCTCCCCATCTGCACAAGAGATGAAGAATCTCTTGCAGACTCCAACCATACTCCGTCAGCTCATACTCGACTTTTGGCGGCACCTGGTTGTAGGAAATTCGTGTAACGATGCCATCCTGCTCAAGTTCCCGAAGCTGCTGAGTCAGCACTTTTTGAGTTACCGAAGGCATTAAGCTCATTAATTCACCGTTGCGTTTCTTGCCAAACGTCAGATGGAACAAAATAACCTGCTTCCACTTGCCGCCGATCACTTCAAGCGTTACTTCCACCGCCGTGTTGTATGTCTTACCCGGTTCCAGCATTGGATTTATATCGCCTCCCTGACTTTACGATATCGTCTTAATCCTATGAGCGCAAGGCACAAATCCTTAACCGGCAAATGACGGAATGGCTGGTATCACGAATTGCAGCATAAAACGATGGGGCATTTGCCTAAAAGTAACGTAATCGAGACAAATGTCCAGTCGCTTGATCTTATTTCACATATAATACCATATACCGAACTAAGGGATATTCAGCTAGGAGCCAGTAACCCAGAATCGGAAATTTCTAAATAGGGGGAATAAGCATGTCCGGTGTACATGGAGGATTTTCGTCGTTAGGCGTAATTTTGGTATTGTTCATTCTTCTGGTAATCATTTCTCGATCAGTCATTTTCTAAATCACGCTTATCCAACATCCAACCATGATGATAAACCCCAGCATTGCGCTCGGGGAACCGAGAATGAAGTTTTACACACCAAATCCAATAAAGGGATCCAATAAGGACTCCCGATATGCAAATAAGCCTTAGAAGCGATTCTAAGGCTTATTTTCTTTAGCTATAAAGAAAGTAAAGTTTCACGCAGAAAAAACGTACATGCAGTTAGATTAACGGGAAGAGCTCCTGTTATTTAGCTCCAAGCGTATTCGCGCAGCGCTCTCGCAACGCCATCTTCAGCGTTTGAGTGAGCGACCGCGTTAGCCGCCAGCTTGACATCCTCCGGGGAGTTCCCCATCGCGATTCCCATTCCTGCAAATTGCAGCATCGTAATGTCGTTATAATAATTGCCAATGGCCAAAATGCGGCTTCGGTCAATGCCCCGAATCTCAGCAAGCTGCTGCAGCGCTTTTCCCTTATTCGCCTCCGCGTGATGAACGTCGATAAAAAAATCGCCGCTGCGTATCGAATGGAGATGCTTCGGCCAGCCGGCCCATTCTGCCTGTACCACATCCATCTTATCTTTGCTGCCGAATACCGTAAATTTCACAAGCCCGCTCGGCAAGCCCAAACGAAAATCTTGAATGGATGGCTTAGCTTCAAACTTGCCGTACATCGCCTCTACTTCTGGTGTCATGCTCTCGACCATCATCTCGAAGGCTGTGTTCAAATCAAAATGGATCGCTTGTTCACGGCAATAATTTACGAAGCTTAGCAGATGATCCGAAGCCATCTCAAATTGATGCACCACAGAACGGTCCTCGGAATTAATCGTAACCGCTCCATTATGAGTAATGATCGTACCGCCAAGTCCAAGCTCCTCCATAACGGGTAGCGCTCCGGATGGGCCTCGCCCCGTGCAAAGCACGATTTGAGCTCCTCGACTCGCTGCCTCTTGTACAGACTCGCGAATAGACTCTGTCAGCACATGGTCATCCGTAAGCAGTGTGCCGTCTACATCCAATGCAATTAAATCATACTGCAGGCTCATACTCCCACTCCTATTCCAATCTCTCTTTTTGTCTCTCTATATCTATATTTTAATTCATGCTTCCTTCAAAAAAGTGCTATTCCGCTGCTCGTCTATGCGTACGAAGCAGCTCTACTTCATCATCGGTCAGCTCCCGATAGCTGCCCTCAGAAAGGGTTTCATCAAGCATTAGCGGACCCATGGATACTCTCTTCAAGTATACGACCTTCTTGCCTACCGCTTCAAACATTCTTTTTACTTGGTGAAACTTACCTTCCATAATCGTAAGCGATATTCGCGATAATGTCTCTTCCTCCTGCTGTTCGCTCCCCAGAATTTGCAGGTCAGCGGGCATCGTAACATATCCGTCATCCAAGGTGACGCCGCTTGCGAATTGCTGCTTATCCGCATCGCCAACCTCTCCTTGCACAAGCGCTTCATAGGTCTTAGCTACATGCTTCTTAGGTGACAGCAGCTCATGAGCCAGCTGTCCATCATTCGTTAGTAGCAGCAACCCCACGGTATCCTTATCCAATCGTCCGACGGGAAAAGGCTCGCGCAGCCGATGCTGCTGCTCCAGCAAATCGATAACGGTACGCTCGCGTCCGTCCTCCGTCGCTGAGATCACCCCCTGCGGCTTATTCAGCATGAAGTAAACAACATCCTTATAAACGACTGGGTCTCCGTCAAATGCAACCACTGCTATATCTGGATCAACAATTAGACCGCTATCCTTGACCACAGCGCCATCTACAGCTACCTTGCCAAGCTTTACCGCTTTCTTTATTTCGCTGCGTGTTCCGAGTCCCATATGGGCCAGCAGCTTATCAATACGAATTCGTTTACTCATTTTACATCCATCTCCATCCTGCCGGAAGCTCATTTTTGATCATGCCTCCGGCATATTTCCCCCACCCGATCGGATAACCATCCGTGCAGACTAATACATAGCCCTTCGCCGGAGCATCCTCATGAACCTGTATATCCGCTTCCTCTACAAATAGCGTTTCCCCTTTGAGAAAACGAATCGTTCGCTCATCCTCCGAGCTCCAGCTAATCGATCGCACCGCTGCCTCGCGAGTTAATCCCATCGCAAGCGGATGGGAGGGCTCAAACCGGCCGCGAACGGCTTCCCCGACGTACCAGCCAGCCCTCACCACACGCAAGCCGTCAA
The DNA here is from genome assembly GCF_057221575.1 of Paenibacillus sp. Y660. Taxonomy (NCBI): domain Bacteria; kingdom Bacillati; phylum Bacillota; class Bacilli; order Caryophanales; family Paenibacillaceae; genus Paenibacillus; species Paenibacillus sp. Y660. Next base: position 360,018 of record NZ_JBXBBJ010000002.1, read on the forward strand.
GCGAAGGCAGTCCTTCAGGCTGAATATATACGCGCGAGCCGTATGCGACAACATGTCCTTGCCAGCTTGGTGCGCCTACAGCAAATTGCTCTGCATATTGCTGCCATAACGCGATCGGATTGGTTTCCTCCGCATTCATTTCGGAGCTGTCACGACTACTGCGTGCTGCTCCCTTTTGAGCGGGACGCTCAATACCTGCGTTTGCCCAATCATTTCTCGTCTGGCGCTTGCCAGCGCGCCGTTCATCCCGGTGGCTAGACTTCTTAGCGTCCCGCTTGCCCCCGCCGCTTGGCGTCTCGCGCTTCAAGCTGCCGCCTGTTGGCTGGGATGCTTGCCGACTTATCGGCGCTGCAGCCAATATTGACCCTTCCAGCTCGTCCTCCCGCTCGCCGCTGCGCCTCAATACCGCCGCATAATGGCCTTCTCCCTCGATACGATGCGGCCATAGCCTTACCGTCCCTTGAATCGTTTGCAGCCGTTCATCGTCAAGCTGCGCTGACTCCGATACCAAATCCGCTCTTCCCGCGGACCACCCATGTTGCAGCGGCACGGCTTCAACGTAAAAATCATCATGCTCTGCGAGAAATACAGCGATTTGCTGCTCATTCTCCTCAGGCGAGAAGGTGCAGGTCGAATAGACGATTCGGCCTCCCGGCGCGAGCATGGCTGCGGCATGGCGCAAAATATCACGCTGCATGACCGAGCAGCGCTCGACCCCGTGCTTCTCCCATTCCGCAATCATCGAATCATCCTTGCGGAACATGCCCTCGCCCGAGCAAGGGGCATCAACGAGAATGCGATCGAACCATGCCGGGAAAGCGACAGCGATAGCCTCAGGCTCCTCATTCAGCACAACCGCGTTGCGGACGCCGGCAAGCTCGATATTTTTCGCCAAAGCCTTCGTTCTTTCCCTTGCGTTATCGTTCGTCACCAGCACGCCGCTTCCTTGCAGCTTCCCTGCGATTTGCGTCGATTTCCCTCCAGGCGCGGCACATAAGTCGAGTACGCGGTGCCTAGGCTTCACATCCAGCAATTCAACCGGCGCCATGGCGCTGGGCTCCTGAATGTAATATAGCCCCGCATGATAATGCGGATGCTTGCCGGGACGCTCGCCTTCCTTATAGTAAAGACCATCCTTTGTCCACGGAATCCGCCTTACATTCCCGCTCATGGAAGATAGCTGCATCCACTGCTCAACACCAATCTTCAAACGATTGATTCTCAGGCCATATACTCTTGGCGCATCATAGGAAGACATAAAATCGTCAAATTCATCACCTAACAGTTTTTCCATTTTTTCCGTGAAATTACGCGGCAAGTTGCCGATCATGCACATTTCCTCCTGCCAATTATCATCGATGTCCATGCTCTTACATACACATGCGGCTTTGTTATATAATATATTATAGTTAGGACATGCACTTTTAGGAAAAGGTTGTCCAACCTAAACTCGTTTCGGAGGTAGCCCTATTCATGAAAAAGAAAAAGAAAGTCAAAATGATTTATGTGTACATCGGAATTGTAATCCTTCTATTCGGCTTTATCTTCGTACTGAACAACAGCGGCAAGGATAACCCTTTGTATGGCAAGCCTCTTGCTCAGCTTAACCCAGACACTCGCGCTCAGCTTGACGATCCCAACTATCAGAATATCATATTACCGGCCGTATTGGACAAGAAGGTTGCGGATAAAGAAGATTTCTTCGTCTATCTATTTGCTTCCGACTGCCCGCATTGCCGGGCAACAACACCTAAATTGATGCCGCTCGCAGACGAGCTCGGTATTGATTTGCCGCAATTCAACCTGAGGGAATTTCCGTCTTACTTTAACAAATACAAAGTCGAATATACGCCAACGCTGGCTTATTTCCAAGACGGGGTTGAAGTTGAACGGCTAGAAGGCGGCCTTGCCGAGAATGGCGCAACAGGCTACTCATTAGATGATTTCAAATCATTCTTCAACAAACATTCGGGAGCTGAGTCCAAATGATAAAACGTCAGCGACTTACGGACGAACAGATCGCCGAGGAGCAAGCAAGCTCACGTATTCGCGGTATCATGTATGCCCTGCTTCTAGCATTCGCATTCATCACCTTGCTTACCGCATGCGGCCTCGCGAATGATGACAAGGCCGGCGCTGAGCATCAACACGGCTCTGAAACCTGGCAAACGACAGACTCGTATGACGAGCTGCCAGGCTTTCTCACAGACTATACCCCGCATACGAGCGAGCTGTACAAAGCGGTGCATGAACACGCAGACATCATGAGCGGCGTTACATGCTATTGCGGCTGCTCGGACGGGTTAGCAGTAGAAACGCCGCATGACTCGCTCCTGCGCTGCTACGTGGCTGAGCATCCTGCCGACGAAGGCAGCGTAACTTGGACGAATCACAGCACAAGCTGCGGCATTTGCAAGAAAGAGATGGAGGAGGTTATCGCCTTAAGCAAGCAAGGCAAGACCGCTGATGAAATAAGTAAAGCGATAGACGCTTTATATAAACCTAAGAAATCAAGCGAATAGTCTTGCTAAATTCCGAATTATTTGATGGCAAGGGCTGTCCGGCAAGGTCTGATTAGACCCGCTGGGACAGCCCTTTTGTATTTTAATACGGTACTCATCCGCAAAAAAAGGCGCCTCAGCAGCTTTTTCGCCCCTAAGACACCTTTTTTCCTCGTATATTTACTTTCAGACACTTATCCACTAGCTTTGATTCGCTTTTTTGGCTTTTCCGATTGCCGCTTGAATTTCAAGCGACAGCTTATTCAGCTCATGGTAATCCTCTTTCTCAAACTTCTCGTTGAATTTCATTTGGAACTGCGCGGCATCACGGACCCGGTGATAGAAATAGAGGTCTTGTATGCCGTTCAGCACCTTCGAGACGACGTTGGATTGCTCCTCGAACTCCGTCTGCGCATCCAAAATTTCTTTGCGTATACTCGTCATTTCGGTATCGAGCTGAGAGGCGGCTTCCGCCGCTTTCTTCAGGCGTTCACGCACATCCTCCGGCAAGCTTTCTTTAAACTTGTAATTTAAAGAATGCTCAATCGTCGCCCAAAAATTCATCGCTAGCGTACGGATTTGAATTTCTGCCAGCACGATCTTGTAGCCAAGCGCCGTTTGTACCGGATATTCTACGATCATATGGTAACTGCGGTAGCCGCTGTCTTTAAAGTTCGTAATGTAATCCTTCTCGTATACAAGGGAGAGATCCTTCCGCGTACGTATCAAGCCAGCAACACGGTGGATATCATCCACGAATTGGCACATAATTCGAATGCCTGCAATGTCCTCGATTCCCGTATCCAGTTGATCCGAGGGGACATTCAGCCGTTTTGCTTTTTCCAAAATGCTGGATATTCGCTTAACCCGGCCGGTGACGAATTCTATCGGTGCGTAAGCTTCTCTTATTTTCAGCTCAACCCGCATCGTCTTAAACTTCACTTTAAGTTCTTCAACCGCTTGTTCATAAGGCTGTAAAAAAAGATTCCAGTCTCTACCGTCCATCCGGCCGCCTCCTGTTCTTAAACGTGATCTGCGCCAACTGCCTCGGCAATATTTCGGAAGCCATCCTTGCGCAAGCATTCCTTCAAGCCGTTCGTCAATTCCCTAAGCACACCGGGCCCTTTATAAATAAGCGCCGTATAAATTTCCACCAAGGAAGCTCCTGCGCGGATTTTATCGTATGCATCTTGTGCTGTAAAAATGCCGCCTGAGCCAATAATCGGCAGCTGCCCGCCAGTCTGTCGATAAACGGCGCGAATAACCTCAGTTGAGCGTTCTCGCAGCGGCTTTCCGCTAAGCCCGCCCGCTTCACCGGCATTAGCATGCTGAAGGCCTGTCCGCGATAAAGTCGTATTGGTGGCGATGATGCCCGATACTCCGCTTTCCATAATAGTAGCAACGGTAAGCTCCAGCTGCTCATTCGTCATGTCCGGGGCTATTTTGACGAGAACGGGCTTTGCTTTCTTTCCTACTTTCGCCGCCTGCAGGTTTATTTCCTTTTTCACGGAGCTAAGTAGATTTCTCAGTTCTTCTCCATGCTGCAAATCACGCAGGTCAGGCGTGTTCGGAGAGCTGATATTGACGACAAAGAAATCACCATATGTATACAAATCGCGAATGCAGGTCTGATAATCCTCATGAGCAAGCTCATTCGGGGTCGTTTTGTTTTTGCCAATGTTAACGGCGATAGGTATCCGGTTTATTTTGCGACGTGACAGCTTATCTGCCATTGCAGCTGTACCGTCATTGTTGAAGCCCATCCGATTGATGAGCGCTTCGTCTGGCGGGAGGCGGAACAATCTTGGCTGCTCATTGCCGGCTTGTCCTTTTGGCGTGACGGTCCCGACCTCAGCAAAGCCAAAGCCTACGCTTGAGAAACCGTCCGCTGCCTTGCCGTTCTTGTCGAGCCCGGCTGCTAGCCCCACCGGATGCGGAAAATGGATACCGAACAGATCTGTAGCAAGCTCCGGCGACTTTGCTACGCCGTACATTGCATGCATCAATCCGTTGAGTCCTGGCACAACTCCCCCTGCGGCCAAGCCGTCAATGACGAGGTGATGGGCTTTCTCAGGATCCATTCGAAAAAAAATAGGCTTTAAAATTGAAGAATAAAGCAACTTACCCACTCCGATCTCAGATGTATGTTCTACATGACAGTTTATCGTTTTTGCGGCAAAAAGAAAAGAGCCTGCACGCAAGGTGCAAGCATCCGATATATTGCGGCTTGTCTAGAAAACGATTACAATAAGTTTATATTTATTTTAACTATGTAATAGAGAGGTTGATCGTCGATGAGTTCACCAAAAAGAAAACCGGCAACGATTAAAGCCAAACCGAAGGACGAAGTAAATAAAAAAGCATTAATCTGGATCAGCTCGATCGTTGGCGTTATCGTCATTGCGGTTGCGCTGCTTCTAGTCTTTACTTCGTAAGGCATCTTACGTCAACCATTTATACACCTTAGCGGGATTGGTCTCGTTCTGGCGCGGCTCCAGCTTAAAGCGTTCGGCTGGCTGCTGCTCCTTGGACGGGAGCGTCCCGTTTTTTATTTTGACGACCGTTCCTAGCGGCACCATATCGAACAGCTCTTCAACATCCTCCTTGCTCATGCGGACGCACCCAAGCGATTCGTCTTTACCAATACTGCTTGGTTCATCGGTGCCATGAATGGCGTATAAGGTGTTCGACAGCGTCATGCCCCGACTGCCAAAATCGCCATCGACGCGTCCATTCGGATTTTTCACCTTTTCACTTATGTAGAAGCTGCCCTCCGGCGTCTCATCTCCGCCAAGGCCTACCTTGTAGCTGCGTACAATGATATTCCCTTGAATAACCGCAAGTCGATAAGTTGACTTGTCGACTACGATTTCAAGCGGCCTGCTCCACTCCTTATCCAATATTCCATTTGTGCCTACGATCGAACTCTCAGCTCGTTTTTGTTCCGTTGTATTATCCGATGCCTTCTGACCGTCTTCTTGCTTGTCAACTGCAGCCTCGCCATTTTTGCGACCTTGCTCGGATTTCAGTCTCGACAGCACATCAGCGAACATCGATCTCATTCCCCCGCGCTCGCCCGCAATCGTATTGTTCGGATAGGGACGGATAAGATCATCCAGCTTTTCAGGCCATTTTTTGTTTTTCCGCTCATAGTGGTAGATCGCGCTGGACAGCGTCCAATGCGTCTCTTGCTCTTTGGTCCAATTTTTATATTTCTGAGCGATATCGGACGCCTCAGCTGGCTCGCATAAGCAGGTTTGACGATCGAGCATTGCCACCTGAAGCATGCTGCTTGCGGCTTCCTTCTGAATAGCCATGAGCAGCTTCGTATTTCCCGTCCATTTGCGCCAGCCTGCATCCTCTTCTAGGCGTGCAGCAATGGTTAGCAGCGGCGCTTCTCCCGCCGCGCTCACGAGAGTATTCATAGCGCTGCCCATCGGCTCACGTTCCTTCAGCGGCACAAATACGACTCCGACCGAAGGTGCATCGATCTGTTCGCCAGCTGCAGACTGAGACGCATTCTCTTTAAAAACAGCCCCGTTAGCCGGAATGAATACGGCTACGAGCAGCAGTAAAGCCGCTAACAAAGCTGCTCTCGTGGCTAGCTTTTTTTTCTTTTGCCGCTTCGCCCATGCTTTTAGCAATCGCAGTTGATTTTCCGATAAGGGATGGCTTTCTTCCTCGAAGGCATCATAAACCTCGCCGGCTTGCAGGAAGCAGTAGTTTGCTTTGCCCTCCTTGCCATCGAGCAAATACTGCTTGCCTAGTAAGTACCATCCCATCTTGTTATCAGGGTGCTGCTTCACAAATTGCTTCAAATAGAAAAGATCTTCAGGAGAGTCCATCCCTGATTCCTCCCAACAAACAGTTTACTCTCTTTATCGGCAGGAACGTTTCCCAATTGTATCCCAGCTTTATTTTTTACGCTGCGTGAGACGAACAAAAAAGCTCCCCTCCGCAGCATGTGCCAGCGAAGAAGAGCTTCTCTTTATTGCAATGATTTAGTAATTAAAGGGTACATCTGCAATTTTGATCGAATCAGTAGGACAACCGTCGGCTGCATCCTGCAAATCGTCAAATAAATCTTCTGGAATTTCAGTATTGCCTGTGTTTCCATCTGCTTTATAAATAACTTCTGCAAGACCTTCGTCATCATAATCATAAATGTCAGGTGCAGTTGCTCCGCAAGCTCCACAAGCGATGCACGTATCTTTTTCAACCCAAGTAAACTTACCCATGGAAATTCCCTCCTAAATAAATATACGGAATAATCTCGTCTCTGTACAGTCAAGCTTCACTCATCAATATATAACAAACTATCATCCTTTTGCAAGGATGTACCACGAATTCGTTTATTCCTAATTAAGGTCGAAGGGTCGTCCCCCAGCATGCCAGCGGTGAGAACCGCATCCTCGCCATACTTGTCGCGGAGCCGATCCATCGCCTGAGTAAGCGCCTCCTTGCGGGGCTGCTGCTCATAACTGAATAAATCCAGCTGCAAGGCTGTTTCTTCGAGCAGCGTCAAGTTTTGGAGCGTAATGCCAAGCAGCCGAATCGGTTCGCGCGTTTTCCAATGCCGATCGTACAGCCTGCACGCTTCTCTATAGAAATCTTCCGATTCTTGCGAAGGCGCAGCAAGCGTTTGGGAGCGGGCGATCGTCGTCATATCCGGCTTTCGGATCGTAATCTGAACGGTTGTAGCAACAAGCTTCTGTCTCCGCAGCCTGCGCCCGGTTTGATCGGCTAAATTAAGCAGGACGCGGTAAACGTCCTCGCGAGCGGTTATGTCGCTTGGAAGCGTCGTTGTATGTCCGATTGATTTATTTCTCTCCCTATTCGGATTGACTTCTGAGTAATCCAGCCCGTGCGCAGCCGATTTCATCCAAGATCCGACCACGCCAAAATGCTTATTCAGCATCATTTCGTCTGATTCAGCCAACTGCCCAATCGTGCGTATGTTGAGCTTCGCCAGCTTATCGGCCGTTTTTTTCCCGATTCCGAATAACGTATCGCATGATTTATCCCACAGCACGCTCTTCACATCTCGAATGCGCAATACGGTTAAGCCGTTCGGCTTCTTCATATCGGAAGCCATCTTCGCCAGCAGTTTGTTCGGAGCAAGTCCAATCGAGCATGGGAGCGACCATTCGGACATAATGCGCTGTTGAAGCGCCTCTGCTATTTCCAGAGGTGAGCCAAACATCTTTGATCCGGTAATATCCATGTAGCACTCATCGATGGAAACCGCCTCTACCAGCGGCGTGTATTGTCTGGCAATGGCCATGAAACCGTGTGAGTATTTGCGGTATAAATTAAAATCCGGCTTTATTAATATAAGCTCGGGGCATAATTTAAGTGCCTGTCTAACGGTCATGCCGGTCTTGATCCCTTTGCTCCTTGCCGAATACGAGCAGGTGACGAGAATTCCCTTGCGCTGCTCAACGCTGCCCGAAACCGCAGTCGGCTTATTCTTATATTTCTCAGGTTCCTCTGCTTCATGCACGGAACAGTAGAAGGCATTCATATCCAAATGAATGATTACGCGGCCTTTAGCCGGATAATGCTCATTCACATTTTTCATTATCATTCAAAAGCACCGCCTATTCGAAGCAAATTGCCCACATAAGCTTAATCATCCCCAGCATACAATTGCAATAGGGCCAAGTCAACGAAGCTCGAAAAAGCGGACAAAAAATAATACCACCCTCTCTACTTTCATTGTGACAAGTGTTATAATTGTACATTATGATTCGAAAAGGCTAAAAAAGGCTATTAGTGAAGGAGGCGTCCCGTTTATGACAACAAACATTTCCATATTTGATACGACGCTGCGTGACGGTACACAAGGTGAAGGGATCAGCCTGTCGGCGGATGACAAGTTAAAAATTGCCCAGAAGCTCGATGCGTTGGGCGTTCATTATATCGAGGGCGGCAATCCAGGAAGCAACAGCAAGGATATTGAATTTTTCCAACGGATCAAATCATTTAGCCTAAATGCCAAGATCACCGCTTTCGGCAGCACTCGTCGCAAAAATAGTCTAGCTGAGCAGGATGCCAGCCTTGTCCGCATTGCTGAATCCGGCGTACCGGCAGCTACGCTTGTAGGCAAATCATGGGACTTCCATGTACATACCGCCCTGCAAACGACGCTCGAGGAAAACCTGTCGATGATTTATGATTCCATCGCATTTCTGAAGCATAACGGCATGGAAGCGTTGTTTGATGCAGAGCACTTTTTTGACGGCTACAAAAACAATCCGGAATACGCCATCTCCGTACTAAAGAAAGCGCAGGATGCCGGCGCGAATTGGCTCGTTCTTTGTGATACAAACGGCGGTACGCTTCCGAATGAAATCCACGATATCGTAACGCGCGTGAAGCAGGAGCTTACAGCGCCAATCGGCATTCATACGCATAATGATTGTGAGCTTGCCGTTGCAAACTCACTGGCTGCTGTAGGAGCTGGCGCACGCCAGGTTCAAGGCACGATTAACGGCTACGGCGAGCGCTGCGGCAATGCCAACCTATGCTCGATCATACCTACTCTCCAAATTAAGATGAATTACGATGTGCTGCCGGAGGAAAAGCTGCGCACTCTAACCGGAACGGCCCGTTATGTTAGTGAAATCGCGAATGTGCATATGCCCGTTGGCCAAGCTTATGTCGGCAATGCCGCATTTGCCCACAAAGGCGGCATTCATGTCTCCGCGATCATGAAAGACTCCAAAACCTATGAGCATATTCAGCCTGAGCTTGTTGGAAATAAGCAGCGTATACTCGTCTCTGAGCTTGCTGGCCAAAGCAACATCATTTCAAAAGCCAAGGAACTTGGGCTTGATGTTACGGCGAACAACGAGAAAACAAAGCTTATTATGGATCAGATCAAAGAGCTTGAGCATCAAGGATATCAATTCGAGGGAGCCGACGCTTCTATGGAGCTGCTGCTTCGCGAAGCATTCGGCGGCGAGGTTAAGGAAGTTTTCAAGGTTGAATCGTTCAAGATGCTCGTAGAAAAAACGAATGGCCTAATGATTTCCGAAGCAATCGTCAAAATCAACGTCGGCGGACAACAGGTTTATACAGCTGCTGAAGGCAACGGACCGGTCAACGCCCTCGATAACGCCCTGCGCAAGGCGCTGGTGCAGTTTTATCCGAAGATTGAACAAATCCATCTGTCCGATTATAAAGTCCGTGTAATCGACGAGAAGGACGCTACAGCCGGTAAGGTACGTGTTCTTATCGAATCGACTGGGCTCGATAATACATGGAGCACGGTAGGCGTCTCCAGCAACGTTATTGAGGCAAGCTGGGAAGCACTTGTCGACAGCATTCGCTACGCCCTGCTAGGCATGGATAAAGTAGATAGCGCGCATGTTGATCCATTAGATCGAATGGGACTCGTGAATCATTAAACTACAAAAAGGCTGGCAGCACGTCAACAATTGACATGCTGCCAGCCTTTTTTTCGCCTGTTACATCCACTTCTCAATGAGACGTTGCCATTCTTCATAGGTAATGACGCCATTGATCCGCTCTCTTATGACGCCTTCGCTATCGATAAGGAACGTTGTCGGAAATGTATCCACCTTGTACTGCTTCGTTACATCGCCATTGCGATCCATCAGAATCGGAAATGTAAACTCATGCTCATTCACAAAATCTCTAGCCGCCCGTTCTTTATCGTACTTCGTAGCATTGACGCCATAAAGCTTAATCACATCTCCATACTGCTCATGAAGCCGCTGCAGATCCGGTGCTTCCAGCTCGCAAGGTCCGCACCAGGAAGCCCAAAAGTTAACGAAAGTAAGCTTGCCTTGCTTACCGCCCACCTCATAGGACTGCTCGTCAAGTGCCGGAAGCTTGAAGGCTGTCGCCTCAAATCCCGCCTTGGGCTTAAAGCCATCGGCAGGAGCTGCTATCGTAACCGAATTAGGATCATCATTTTTATATTGGAATACAGCTAAGCCAGCAAACACGAATGCAATTGTAAAAAGCGCTATAATGCGTTTCATAAAGTATCTTCCTTCTCTCGCAATATCATTATTCAGTATGGCTTCATGGTATCATTCACCGTATGGAAGCTCAAGGCGCGGGGCATATTAGCCATAAAATCGTCACGTTTAACCAGGAGCCCTCTGTCTTAATTCTCAAACAGGACCTAAATCTATTGTCGGTTATCATGCTTCCATTCATACCCCAAACCAAATATTGTCCTGCCTGTTGCATTGCCCGCAAATGTTAGCGCACCCCGTTTTATTCCGGTATACTTATTTTATCCGTTTCGAAACAGGGAGGCTGTACGATGACAGAACAGCAATCGAAGGGCTTTATAACCAAATCGGCATTTGAGCAGCTAATACAAATTTGTTTGGATGCCAAGCCATATGAGGCATGCGGGATCGTTGCAAGCAGCGATCGAGACTCATTCCCCTCCTCAGATCTGACTGATGAAGCAAACGCTCAAGTTATTGATACGATCATTCCGATAAAAAATATACATCTCGATCCTGCTCACTCGTTCGCCTTTGATCCGGAAGAGTGGACAGCAGCCTTTTATGACATGCAAAAAAACCGACAATCGATTGTCGGTTTATTTCACTCCCATCCGCGAACAGAAGCCATTCCGTCTTCTAGAGACACGGAAGGCTTCCTGCCCGCATCCGAGCTTTCCTATTGGATTGTCTCATTGCAAAACAGCGAAGCCCCTTATGTTAAGCCCTATCGCCTCTCACAAGGAACGTTCATTCCGCTGCAGCTAGTGCTTGCTTAAATAAGCGTACAGATCACCAAGCGTATTTATGTTTCTCTCCAATATCCGCGCCAAATAGTTTTGCCACAGCTTAGCCGTCATAATCGAATCTTGCAGGGCATGATGCCGCTCCGTAATAGGGATACAGCAGCTTTCCAGCAGCTCATCGAGGCTGTACCCTTCAAGGTTCGGCTCCAGCCATTTCGCCACCATCATCGTATCCAGCACTCTGTGGTTTAAATTCACCTTCGAAGTTCTCCAAAGCGCAGCATTTAGAAACTGCTTGTCATGACCAGAAGCATGTGCAATAAGGAGGCGTCTGCCTACAAACTCCATAAAACCATGAAGCACCTGCATCAAATCAGGCGCATCCTGAACCATTTCATTCGTAATGCCCGTCAATTCAATAATCGCCTTTGGAATTCTCCGCTTTGGATTGACTAGACTGTAGAACGACTCCCCTTCCACGATCTCGCCATCTCGCAGCAATACAGCTCCAAAGGAAATGATCTCATCGCCATTTGTTGGATAGAAGCCCGTTGTTTCAAGATCAAATACGACAACCTCAAGCTCTCGAAGCGGCATGTCGAACATGGATTGCTTGCGCTGCTCTTTGTTGACGTTCCGAATAAACGCCATTTGCTGCGCATTTTGCGAGCCTAACATAGAAGCGATGGCAGGCGTAAATCCTCCCATTTTGTATAGGTTCCACATACGACCGACGCCTTTTTGCTCCTTCATTTCTCCACCGCCCTACATAAGCCTGCCCATTGTTTGCTTGAATACCGCTCGCTGCAGCTTCTTGCCTAGACGCAGACCACTCTTTAATTCATCGGTCATTTCCTTCGTCAGCTTTCGGCTCGATAGCTTGCCATTATTGGCATATAAGCCATCGCCATTCTGCTCGGTTGTCATTAACCGAAGTCTCAGAAAAATCCGAAACGCTTGATCGTAAACGGCAGCATCCTCGTTAGACATCTTACCCGCTTGGACAAGCATTTTAATTCGCTCCAGCGTTGAAGTTTCCCGAATGCCTACTTGAACAGCCAAAAGCCTAATCGAATTCACCATAGGGATATAAGCGCCATATTTGATATCCAAGCTGCCAGCATCTTCCCCATACTGCTCCTTCAGCAATTGGCCAAAAAAACCTAGCAGCACCTTATGGCGCATCGTATTATCCAGCATGCGCTGCAGGATGATCGGGTGGTTAAGCATATCCGTAAAAAAGAAGTCCTTTAACTCATCAACCAGTCGATGTTCGCCATAAACGCATCGTCCATCCGCGATGATGAGCAAATATCTAACCGCTTCCCATGCCGGCTCCTCAAACCAATGATCCAGCTTAGCGCCCCACTCCGACAATGATAAGCACCATTCCGGATTGCTGCTCAGCACATTCCCTTCACAAGGCGGGTATCCTACCTTCTGAAGATTGAATACAACAAGCTCACATAGCTCTTTAAAATAAATTTTCACTTCCGCTGAATCAGCCACTGGATCCTGGTAGACAACTCCGCTGTCTTGATCGCTTGACAATGTCTGCTCTTTCCGACCGCCGCTGCCGAACAATAAATATGCGTAAGGCACGGGGGGAGAACCATTCCCCAACCGTGCCATTTCCGCTTCTGCGAGGATGATCGCGCGTTGAATTACCGCATCGTGCACCTCATTCAATTGTTCATTAAATTGTTCGACCGGACGCGTTGGGAGAAGAGCTTCCATCTGCTCGTGTACTTGATCCCGCAAGCCTCGCAGCCCTTCCACATGATCAGCTGAGCCAATCTGCTTGAGAAGCTGCAAACGCACCGGATCACTCATGCGACGCCTCTCCCTTCGGTCAGTATATCATGACCAATCCATTATCATTGAATGTTTTGACCTGCTTTTTTCATTTGCTCAGGATAACCATAAGCCCCATGCTCACTAAGGTCAAGACCGATAATTTCTTGCTCTTCCGTAACGCGGAAGCCCATGATAAGTTTCATAACTCCAAGGATAAGGAACGAAGCTGCAAGCACGAATGCTCCAACGACTACAACGGATTCGAATTGTACCCAAAGTTGCTTCCAGCTTCCTGTGTCGATCAAACCGCCTGTACCTATGCCAACTTTATCAGCAAGCGCTTGAGTAGCGAAGATACCATTAGCAAGCGTACCCCAGACACCAGCTGCGCCGTGAACAGACAAAGCATAGATTGGATCATCCACTTTGATTTTTTCGAAGAACTTCACGCTGTAGAATACGAGAACGCCAGCTACAAGACCAATAACAACCGCTGCCCAAGGATCGACAAATGCGCAAGATGCTGTAATAGCTACTAGACCCGCAAGCGTACCGTTAAGCATTGCAGTAATGTCCGCTTTTCCTGTAACAGCCCAAGAAATAAGAAGTGCTGCCACGCCGCCTGCGCCTGCTCCAAGCATCGTGTTGAAAGCTACATATCCGAAGAATCCGTCGCCGATAGCTACTGTACTGCCTGCGTTGAAACCGAACCAGCCAACCCATAGAAGCAATACGGAAAGTGCAGTAAACACTTGGTTATGTCCTAAAATTTCATTAGCGGAGCCGTCTTTGTTAAATTTACCGATACGCGGTTTAAGTAATACGGTTGCCGCAAATGCTGCAAGTGCACCCGTTAAGTGAACAACAGTGGAGCCTGCAAAGTCTTGCGCTCCGTCTTCAGCAAGCCAGCCGCCGCCCCAGATCCAGTGAGCAACAACCGGATAAATGATTGCGATAAAAAATACTGTAAATACGATATAAGAGGAAAGCTTTGCTCTCTCTGCGAAACCGCCCCATGCGATGGATAGGGAAACCGCTGCAAATGCTAGTTGGAACAAGAAGAATACAGTGCTTGGATAATTCTCGCCATCACCAGCAGCTACTGCTGGATCGAAGAAGAAGTTGCCCCATCCGAACAAGGCGTTTAATCCACTATCGCCGCCGAATGCAATGCCGTAGCCAAATGCCCAATAAATAAGTGCCGCCAAGCCAGTTGTGAAAATGGTTTTGCCGGCAACGTGACCCGCGTTTTTCATTCGAGTGGAACCTGTTTCAAGAAGAATAAATCCGCCTTGCATAAGTAGAACTAGAATGAATGAGAGCATAACCCATAGCGAGTTTAAACCCATGTTCAACGTTGCTGCGGAAGGATCCTCTGCAAACGCCATTACCGGAAACAATAAGGTGAAGATTCCTAAAGCTAACATCGTTTTCTTAATCATTACGACCACTCCCTAAGTGTTATGTTTCCTTACATGAGAGGAAAGACTTAATGTCATTATAGTCAGTAGTGCTCAATTTGACAATACGTTTTATGTAAATTCACAAAAAAAATCAAACATTCAACATGAAATCTAACACGAACGTTAAGAATTTGAACAAATCAGGACAAAAAAACCCTATTGTACCTGCTCATTCTTCGCATTTTCACTTTTTATAGGCATAGATTCCTACTTGAATTAATAGTGATCGTATAGTAGGAGTAGGCGCTCTTTAATTGCGAGATAAAAAACGAGCTATATTACGATATAAATAGAAGCGTTAAAATATTTTATATTTATTTCATAGTGGGATCAATTGAGGATGGTTACACCGCATGTACCACGTTTGACTGTATGGTAACTTTACCATTATCATTAGAGGTAACAGAAGCACCACATTTTGTGATGGCGACACAGCACCATGCTTCGGGTAAAATATAAGTTTAGGGTATGAACGGAATTTTACTTTCTTATATTTTGTACGAATGGAGGAAATGAAAAAGATGTATCGAATCGGAGAATTAGCCAAGCTGTCTCAAATCAGCCCACGAACCATTGACTATTACACTTCAATCGGTTTAATAGAACCTGCTGAGCGTTCTGCCAAGAACTATCGTCTCTATGCCGATGAAACCTTGCAGCGTCTAGAACGTATTGAACAGATGAAAAAAGATAAATATACGTTAGATGAGATAAAAACCAAAATTGAAAGCTGGAGCAAAATTACACCAGAGGAGCAAGTCTCCCGCAAGCTGACGGATCTGCAGCATCATCTAAGCCAGCTGGAGCGGGAAGTGAAGGAGCTTGAGCCCGTCATTAAGAAGCTCAAACCTCGTCAAGCCAATCACCTATACACCCGCCTCATGCCGCAGACCGCAGCCTGCATAGAGGCTCTAATGCTTCTTATTAACAAAAGCTCCCTCATGTAGCGATTATCTTTCATCAATATAATGGAGGAATGACTCAATGACGTTTATCTACATTTTAATCGTACTCGCTTTTATATTAACGATTTGGGCACAATTCCGAGTCAAAGGAACCTTTAAGAAATGGACTAGCGTGCAAGCGAACAGCGGTTTAACCGGCTATCAGGCAGCAAGACGAATGCTCGATTCGAATGGTCTGCAAGATGTGCCAATCGAGCCAGTACGCGGCACGCTCACAGACCACTACGATCCCATTCACCGTGTCGTACGTTTATCGGAGCCTGTCTATTATGAAAATTCAATCTCAGCGGTTTCAGTCGCCTGTCACGAGGTCGGCCATGCCATCCAGCATGCGGAGCATTATCCGATGCTAGTACTGCGCCACCGCATATTCCCGGTCGTAAACTTCGCTTCCGGCGTTGCCCCTTTCCTATTCATCGCCGGTATTCTATTCTCGGCATTGAACCTAATCGGACTGGGCATCATTTTCTTCTCGGTCGCAGTAGCCTTTCAAGTGATTACACTTCCGGTCGAGTTTAATGCGAGCAATCGGGCAAGAGACATCATGATCGCCGAAGGCTTCATTACGAATGATGAGGAACGCGGCGTTGCCAAGGTGCTTAACGCTGCAGCATTAACCTATGTAGCGGCTGCCCTCTTGTCCTTGCTCGAGCTTGTTCGATACATCTTAATTTTTGTAGGCGGAAGCCGGCAAGAATAACATTCAGGCATAACAAAAAAGGAGCTGTTCCAAATCAGTCTATTATGACTGATCGGAATAGCTCCTTCTTTAATTAGTCTAATTCGTTCTTCGACTTAAGGTCCTCTTGGAAATATCGAAGCAAAAAGCCATGGAAGACCTTTGCAACCAGCGGCAGCTTCTCATTCGAACGGCGAATGAGACCAATAGTACGTGTCACCTGTGGCTCAGTCACGCGAACCTTCGTTGGCTGCAAAGGACCTGTATAGTGAAGCGCCATCTCCGGCAGCAAGCTCACACCCATGCCCGCCGCTACCAGACCGCGAATCGTATCTGTCTCTTCGCCTTCAAAGCCAATTTGCGGCGTAAACCCTGCTGTCTGGCAGGCTTCCCAAACGATTGGCCGAAGGGAATAGCCCTCTCTGAACAAGACGAAAGTCTCATTCTCCAGCTCCTTCAGCTCAATGGACTCCATATCTGACAAACGATGACCTGGCGGCAATATCGCATACAGCTCTTCCGTAAGAAGCACTTCCCCACAGACGAATTCATGCTCATCTGGAAATGGAGAAATAAACGCCAAATCGATCTCCCCTTTGATCATGTCACGAATAAGCGAAGGATACATCCCCTGCTTAAATCGAAATTTCACATTCGGGTGAAGCTTGCGAAAGGCTGCAACGACCTGCGGGATTAACGAGATCCCCAAACTATGAGGAAAGCCAAGTCTAATCTCACCCTTCTCAGGGTCCAAAAATTCATGTATTTCAATGACAGCACGTTCCAAATCAGCCAATATGACTTCCGCGCGCTTTAGGAAAAGCTGGCCGACTGGCGTAAGCTGCAGGTTTCTTCCTTTTTGAACGAATAGCTTCACACCAAGCTCTTCCTCAAGCTGGTGGATTTGCCGGCTCACTGCCGACTGCGCCACATGCAGCTCTTCGGCCGCCTGTGTAACATGTTCTTTTTTTGCTACTTTCACGAAGTAATGAAGCTGACGAAGTTCCATACCGGTTAGATTCTCTCCCGTATATACATAATTTTCATTCTACGCGCTATTTCTACGCGTCTTCAATCGATCGAATACGCGGTAAAGAAGGAAGCCGGCTAATGCGCCTCCAACATGCGCCCACAAATCAATCCTCGGCACAAGAAAGGAATAAACAACTCCAAAAATCAATATCGTGTATACCGTTTTACGCGAGCTCTCATCAAGCTGCGACTTTCGGAACAAGGAAATATACAGAAACGCACCGTAAATGCCGTAAATCGCTCCTGAGGCCCCTACACCTATGTGGCTAGTTGGATCACCTTCAATAACATTCAAGGCAGCGCTCATCGCATTACCTGCAATGCCGCAAAGCAAATAATAAATGGCATACCTGACACTATTGAGAAGACGCTCCAGCGGCGGTGCGAACACAAGCAATGCAAACATATTATAGAGCAAATGCTCAATGCCTGAATGCATGAAGATCGACGATACATAACGCCACGGCTCATCCGTACCATACGGATCAAACTCCACATTGGTCGCAAATGCACCGAATTTATAAGCATGCGATGCACTATTAGGATCACCGTTCACAGCAATCACAATAAAATATATAATATTTAAAGCAATCAACGCAGATGTAACGGGATAAAGCTTTAAGTAAGAACGAAAGCTCTCATACCGCAAAAAAATCATTGCTTCAACCCCTTTTCTCTCCAACAATTGGACAAGGTCGTTTCGTAACGATTATAATAAATTTGGTATTGACCACCAATCCATTTAGAGGAGGAAATTTTCACATGACACAAGAACGTAATGGAGCTGCCACTTTCAAGGGCAATCCGATCACATTAGTTGGACCAGAATTGAAAGTTGGGGACAAAGCTCCTGATTTCAGCCTTAACAAATCGCTCGTAGAAAACGTATCCCTTAAGGATTTCGCTGGTAAAATCAAATTAATCAGCGTTGTGCCTTCCATCGATACAGGCGTTTGCGACGCGCAAACTCGTCGTTTCAATGAAGCTGCCGGTTCGCTTGGCGACAACGTTGCTGTACTTACGGTAAGCGTTGACCTTCCTTTCGCGCAAGCACGCTGGTGCGGTGCTGCAGGCATCGACAAAGTTGTATTGCTATCTGACTACAAAGCACACAGCTTTGGCGATTCGTATGGCGTATACATTAAAGAGCTTGGACTTGACCAACGTTCAATCTTCGTAATCGATGCGAACGACACGATCCAGTACGTGGAATACTTGCCGGAAATGACAGAGCACCCGAATTATGAAGAAGCGATCAACGCAGTCAAAGCGCTCGTATAATCCTTATTTTATTGAGCTCACAAATACACAGATTGCAAACAAAGCGAGTGAAGGACATCCTTCCTCGCTTTGTTTATGTATTAACTATTAACTTTAAAGGCTGCAAGCTTCTTATCAAGTGTACGGTACAAATCCAGAATGACTCTGTAATTAGAACCAAGATCCCCGAGTGAGCCGCGGGATGCTGAATAAATATCGACTGCCGATTGCAGCGGATTAACGCTAATCACGGAAACCGTAATGTCCATCGTTCTTCCAAATGCCGTGCGCTTCTCCAGTACAATTTCACCAACGGATTGCACCTCATGCAGCACTTTATAACCTTGCATCTTCTTAAGAGTCGATATCACTTCTTCCCAAGCCTTGTCTTTGGAAAGCTTGTAGAAATGAGATTTGAGCATTGGATCCTTGGCTTTGTCACCAGTCTGTTCATGACTGCGCAGTAGCCCGATCAAGGTCCGCTTCAACAACAACGATCTCCCCCTCCGGCATCTATGTACATTACTCTATATAATACCATGATTTGTCCCATGAAAAAAGAGCTATCACTGGATTTAACCAGCAAATGCTCTTCATTTGAAAATGAGAACCCGCCTATGCCGTCCGACTCACATGTTTCTGAACCCGCTTACGCAGGTGGGTGACCGCAGAACCGCTTTTGAGGTCCCCTTTCGGGGGCATGTCAGCTACGCTTCGATATTGGTCTCCCGTGAAACAGCCATTGGTTCAAAACAGCGTAAAGCCGTAACGAGCATCGCAGGAGGTATTGCTATTATAGACCTAACAAAAGAAAAAGTAAACTTTGACCGACTGTTATTTACTGGACCCGCTCGAATCATCCTTAACGAGATCGATACGGTCAAGCTCAGCAGCCTTCTCCGCCTCTTCCTCCTCCGCCAAACGCGCTTTCTCCGCTTGATCCTGCAGCTTCTGGTAAATCAAATGGAAGTTCCAGAATGCCAAGTAAGCGATAATACTGCCCATAAAGAAAGGAATAAGAAACGTAAACTTCGAGCTGAAATACATAACCGCACCGCTCATAATTGCTGTAGATAGGGAACGGAAAGGCTTGCCGATTGTAATGAGAACGGCATTTTTCAGCAATTGAAACGTTTTCATATGATAATGGACAAGCATAGAGAAAAAATTAAATAGCGATACAATCAGCAGCACTAGAAAAGCAATAAAGATGTACGAAAGCAAATTCAATTGCTCACGATATACGATGAAATCAACAACCATAATCGCCAGCAGTACCGTATAAATAATACCGCCAAGCATGCTTTGCTTATAGTTTTCTTTGTAGCCGCGGAAAAAAGTTTTGAACAACGGGACATCGCCTTCACCCATTACCCATTTGCGGGCAACCGCAAACATGGCTGCAGTAGCTGGGAACAAGGTAAACGGCGCAACGACCGCCATTGCAATAAGAGCGGAATACATTTGACTGACATCCTGTGAAAAAAACAATCCCAACGCGAAGAAAAGGAATGGAATTGAACAGACCAACCATAATACATTGATAACCGATAACCGCATAATCCATTCGGAAATTCGGTAAAACCCACCCATTAGCCCTCTTGGTTCCATCGGATATCTGCCTCCAGAAAAGTAAGATTACTCCCACCAGATCAACTTGCATAGTGACATGTAACCGCCCAATTTCTGCTTCCTAGGCTAGCATCTAAACGGCATGAACCTATTCACAAAAGATATAAAGCCTCAGCCTTCACTACTTATGAAGTTCAAAAAGTGGTTGCCGCAATACTCTCGCAGCTCGGTTAATGTACCTCTACAGGTTGCAATCTCGTTATGTTTATTCTAAATGCATTTCTCAGTAAATCCAATTGTTGCCAAGATTAACAATAAAAGAACCGAGGACGACCGGATGCCCGTTAGGGATACGGACTTCCTCGGTTTTTTTTGGAAATCACATGGGTAAAGCTAAATTAGTTATTTACGCTGCCATCGGAAGAGCTTTTTGGACGACGGTTTTCAGTACGTCCTTCGCTGCTTCTCTTGCCGCCGTAACCGCCGCTGCTGCCGCCACGAGACTCATAGCCACCGCGCGAGCTGCCGCCAGTGCTGCTGCCGCCGCTGCTGCGTCTGTCATCGCGACCGCGATAACCTCCGCCGCTGCCGCCAGTGCCGCCGCTGCGGTTGCCGCCGTATGAAGAGGAAGAGCCGCTGCGATTAAATGGACGACCGTTCGAGCGAATGTCCGGCTTGCGTTTCTTAGCGCGAAGCGGATCTTCCGGAGTCAATTCGATTTCTACGTTTTTCTTCTCGCCAGTCAGCAATTTAATTGCTGCGGAAAGCAGGTGAACGGAATCATATTGCTCAAGCAATTGAATGGAAATCGCTTTGTATTCCGAGAACTCCTCGTTTTGAACGACTTCAAGAAGACGCTCTGCCGTTATGCGTTGTTTGCCTTCAATCGCTTCTGCAATGCTTGGAAGCGGCTTGCGGTTCATCTTCTGACGCGTAACTTTCTCGATGAAATGCAGGTGATCTGTCTCGCGCGGCGTTACGAATGACCAAGCTGTACCTTCTTTACCTGCACGGCCCGTACGACCGATGCGGTGAACGTAGCTCTCAGGATCCTGCGGAAGGTCAAAGTTGATAACATGCGTTACGCCAGATACATCGAGACCACGTGCAGCAACGTCAGTTGCTACCAGTACATCGATGCTGCCGTCACGGAATTTGCGCATTACGCTATCCCGTTGGTTTTGTGACAAATCGCCATGCAAACCGTCAGCAGTGTAACCACGCTTTTGAAGCGCTTCGCTTAGCTCATCAACCCGGCGTTTTGTACGGCCGAAGATGATTGCAAGCTCAGGTGATTCCATATCGAGCAAACGGCTAAGCGCTTCGAACTTCTGGCGCTCATGCACTTCAATGTAAGATTGCTCGATAAGCGGTGCTGTGATTTGTTTCGGAATAACCGAAACATGCTCTGGGTTTTTCAGAAATTGCTGTGCAAGCTTCTGAATGTTAGCTGGCATTGTAGCGGAGAACAGCATCGTGTGACGCTCTTCTGGCACTTGCTTCAGGATGGATTGAATGTCCTCCATGAAGCCCATGTCAAGCATTTCATCCGCTTCATCCAAGATAACCGTTTGCACATCTTCAAGACGAATCGTCTTGCGGTTGATGTGGTCAAGCAAACGACCAGGTGTACCAATAATAATTTGAGGCTTCTTCTTCAATGCACGGATTTGACGACCAATTTCTTGTCCACCATAAATCGGCAACGAGCGAAGACCTTTGAATCGAGTTAACTTCCCGATCTCGTCAGCCACTTGAATAGCGAGTTCACGGGTTGGCGTCATTATTAATGCGACAATGCGTTCCTCGCTTGTCGGAATTTTGTTAATGAGCGGAATTCCGAATGCCGCTGTCTTTCCTGTACCCGTCTGTGCTTGGCCAATTAAATCTTGCCCAGCCATAGCAATAGGGATCGCTTTGTCTTGAATCGGGGTAGATTCCTCGAATCCAAGTTCGGTAATTGCTTGCAACACTTTTGGTTCCAAGCCAAATTCAGCAAATGTTTTCAAACTTTTCTCAAACTCCTTTTATCTGCAGCTTACTTAAGAATATCCAAATCATTATAGCACACAATCATTCATGAATACCAGCGAACCAATTAAAGCCATACTAATCGTGACAAAATAAAGCAAACAGATACGTCGGTTGCATTGGAGCGATTGCCATGAATCCGCACTCCCTGCGTTACCTTTATACGGTGCCGGTTATGACGGCAGGAGCCTTCCTTATTGCGCTTGGCTTCAATCTATTCCTCATTCCGCATCAGTTGCTGGCCGGCGGAATATCCGGTATTTCTATGATGATTGGCTATATATCCGGCGGAAATATCGGATGGCTTTATTTCATTCTCAACTTACCGGTACTCTTATGGGGATGGTTCGTAGTTGGCCATCGGTTTATTATTTGGAGCATCTATACCGTCATCTCGTCCACCTTGTTTCTGCAGCTCCTTCCTATCATCAAAATAGTCGATGACATCGTGCTTGGCTCCGTTTTTGGAGGCATTATCATTGGCTTCGGAAGCGGCCTTGCGATGCGCTATGGCGGCTCCTCGGGGGGCTTCGATATTATTGCCTCAATCGTTACGCGCAGGCGCGATTTGCCTGTTGGGATGATTATCTTTATATTAAATGGCGTTGTCATCGCCCTGCTCGTTTTGTTCACAAACAATTGGAATTCTGCCCTGTACTCGCTTGTCGCCATTTTTTCCGCTGGAAAAGTAGTAGATCTCATTCATGTGAGGCATATTAAGCTAACAGCCTTTATCATCACGACTAAGACCGATGAGCTTCTTGCGAAGCTGCTCCTGCACCCGCGCGGCATTACCATAATCAAAACACGCGGTGCATATTCATCGGCTGAACGCGATATGCTGATGACTGTAAGAACAAAATACGAAATAGCAGAGCTTAGCAAAACGATAACCACAATCGACCCGCATGCATTCATTAACATCGTGGAAACGGTGGGCGTCATTGGCGACTTTTCGAAGCCAAAAGACTAATCCATATACGCAGGAATGGATTTTGCACAGTATCCCTATGTTTTTGAAAATGATCCTGATATAATGTTTGTATCCCGTAGCTTTGGTTTCTTGCCATATGATTTCCCCTAAACATTCGATATGAAAGGGTGATGCTCAATGGATATGGAAACGGTCAAATTGTCTCAAATTGTAGAGAAGCTTGCCCCAGAGCTTAGTCCTTTTCTTACTGCACGTGAATTGGACATCAGCATCGTGCTGCGCGACGGTCTAGCCTTGCTTGAACCCGCAGACGCAATGGAAATTGTGCAGCACAGTATTTGCAATCAGCAGAGAGAAGCTTTGTTACAATGACAATGCGGGACAAACGGATTATTTATGCGCCAGTCGAGATTTATCCGACTGGCTTTTTGTTTTTTTTCAAATATATCCTCTGTAAAAACACAACTGTTATGTACCAAAAATCCACAAACAAAATGATCCTTTCTTGCTCATTTGACACATATACTTTGGTATTCCATCAAAAAAGTTAATGACCCAGCATGCCATCTGCTTTATAATTTGAACAGAATAGCTAACGGGGAGAGAGCAAAATGGACATCATCATTTCAACCTTACTGCTACTGTACAGCTTGCTCACAGGAAGCGGAGAAGAAAGTTCCGCAGCCAAGCAGCTTGCAATTGCCTACCTGAATTCCGCAGCTGGACACACCATTATTCAACCGGATTCGACTTTGGCCGGGGGCAAAAATCCAGGAGCATCTGAAGCTGGCCAGATCAAGAAGGATCCACAGCCGGATACTCCGCCGATAAAAGGCATCTATGTAACAGCCCACAGCGCGGGCGGCGCGCGCATGGCATCTTTATTGAAACTGTTGGATGATACCGATTTAAACAGTATGGTAATTGATATCAAAGATGATAACGGGTACATTACATATCCTACAACGACTCCTGAGCTGCTGGAGGTCGGTGCTTCCAAGAAATATATAAGAGACATCAATCAAATGATGATGACGCTTAAGCAGCACAAAATTTATCCGATTGCAAGAATCGTCGTGTTCAAAGATACCGTACTTGCCCGCAAACAGCCGGAGCTGTCCTTCCTCCATCAAGATGGAACGATATGGAAAAACGGCAGAGGCGAAAGCTTCGTTAATCCTTATCGCAAGGAAGTTTGGAATTACAACATCGCCGTTGCAAAGGAAGCGGCTAGACTGGGCTTTAAGGAAATCCAATTTGACTATGTGCGATTTCCGGAGGGTTTTGAGAATAAAGCAGCCTCCCTCACCTTCAGCAAAACGGAGCAAAGCAGGGTTGACGCAGTTGCAGGCTTCGTAAAATACGCGCGTGAGCAGCTTGAGCCGCTTGGCGTTCGTGTCTCGGTCGATATTTTTGGATATGCCGCATCCGTGCCGGCAGCCGAAGGAATCGGGCAGGACTTCGTGAAAATATCGAATGATGTACATGTCATTTCGCCTATGATTTATCCCAGCCACTACAGTACAGGGTGGTTTAAACAGAAAGACCCCGATCGCAGCCCGTACGAGACCATTAAAGGGGCGATGCTCGATACACACAAGAAGCTCGATCCTATCGTAGAGCTAAAGCCGATCATCCGCCCTTGGATTCAGGATTTCACAGCGAGCTGGCTAGGCAGCGGCCACTTCATCAAATATGGCAAGGCCGAGGTAGAAGCACAAATCAAAGCTCTGCAGGATACGGGAGTTAAGGAGTACCTGCTCTGGAATGCTGGCAATAAATATTCGCCGGGCGTTGCGTACAAATAAACAGCCTCTACATCAAAAAAGTCCACCTGCGCTTTGAAAGCGTTGGTGGACTTTTTTTGGATGTTGTTATTTGAGCGATGACAGCAATGATCATCTGCGCTGCTCACTTAAATTACTGGGATAAACGAAGAGCCAAATCGTACATGGACATGTCAAAAGGCTTCTTCGTATTTACCACGGTATCGATATCTGTTGTAACCAGCTCACCGCGCACAACGCCGCAAGCTTTGCCTGAGTCACCATTCATAAGCTGTCTTACTGCAAAGTCGCCAAGACGGCTTGCCAAAATACGGTCGATTGCCGTTGGCGTTCCGCCGCGCTGAATGTGGCCGAGCACCGTTACGCGCGGTTCAATTCCGCAGTGTGATGTAATTTGCTGTGCGACATCCTCGCCTTTGCCAGCGCCTTCGGCGACAACAATAATACTATGGCGCTTCCCTTTGGCAAAGTTCGTTTTCATACGCTCGGCAACCTCTGTCAGCTCAAACGGAACCTCCGGCACAAGAATCGTTTCAGCGCCGCTCGCTAGACCAGCGTGAAGCGCGATATCTCCGCAGTGACGCCCCATAACCTCAACGATCGACGAGCGCTCATGCG
This sequence comes from Paenibacillus sp. Y660, assembly GCF_057221575.1. Taxonomy (NCBI): domain Bacteria; kingdom Bacillati; phylum Bacillota; class Bacilli; order Caryophanales; family Paenibacillaceae; genus Paenibacillus; species Paenibacillus sp. Y660. Next base: position 385,394 of record NZ_JBXBBJ010000002.1, read on the forward strand.
AGGACATCGTATCGCGGATCTTGTTAATCGCGTCAACAACGATGCTTACCGCAGTGTCAAAGCCGATCGTGATGTCTGTGAACGGGATATCGTTGTCAATCGTTCCTGGCAGGCCCATCGTCTTGATGCCAAGCTTGCTTAGCTTGTTAGCGCCTTGATAGGAGCCGTCGCCGCCAATAACGACCAAGCCGTCGATGCCTCTTGCACGCAGCACTTCAGCGCCGCGCTGCTGTCCTTCAGCGGTAACAAACTCCTTGCATCTAGCCGTTTGCAAAATAGTGCCGCCTCGTTGGATGATATCGCCTACGCTTCTCAAATCCATTTGGCGCAAATCATCATTAATAAGCCCTTGATAGCCTCTCTGTACCCCATAGACATCTAATCCATAAAATAGTGCGCTTCTTACGACAGCACGAACGGCTGCGTTCATACCTTGCGAATCTCCTCCGCTTGTCAGTACTGCGATTGATTTGACTGCAGACATGTTCCATTCCTCCACATTTTTCATTTATAGTTAAGCCTGTTGCTTCCGAATCCAGATGCTGTTTATAAGGAAAAACAGGCGTGTTATCGGACTGTTCTTCATTAGCCTCCTCGATACATCTCTAACATCCGCCTGGTGGCGGACCTTCGGGTCTGATAAATACAAGGCCAGCAGCCCTTCAATAATCAAACGATGAAAACGGGAAGCAGGAAGCTGCTTCACATCCTCACGCGCGCGGTTCACGATGGTTCCGAGACGCTCAACAAGCAGACCTTCATTATCATAATAATTGCAAAAATTTAGATCGCCGCCTGCATGGTCCTCTTCCTGATCGATTAAATAATCGAGCAAGATATGGAGGCCGCATACATGCGGAAAGTAAATGTTTTTGATCGAGGCTGCATCCTGCTCTGATAACTGGTCTTCGCTCGCCGCTAAAAAAAGCATAAACATGCCAAGGGTCGAGCCTGTTGCCGCAGCAAATTCATTCCATTGCAGATTAGGGTAATCGCTGCGATGCAGCTCCCACCATGCAAGCAGATGCTCCTCGCGCAAATCCTTATGAATATGCTTGTACACCTGCAAATCGCCATACAAGCCTACCAGCCCGGTTACATACTCCTGCACGCTTCTATAAGATGGCAGGTGCGCGATTTGAAGCTGGCAAGTGCGAACAAGATGATGCAAATAACCGCCATCGTCCTTTTCACTACGAAATGCATAATAATCCTGAAGCTTTGCTTCGGGATTGACGGCATCAAGCATCGATTGATGCAATAATCGAAAATCATCCGGATCAAGTGAGGTGCTTCGATCGCAAAGGTTGTCCAAGTAGTCGCTTATCGTCTGCAAAGCAACAATAAGCGGAATGAGCACATGTCTGCGCTCCAGATTCGCAGCCGCATATACGCCGCCGCCTTGGCAATGAAACTTTTTGCTATCCATACTGCTCAAAGCCTGCGTTCGAAGCTCCGCATCAGGTATTTGCTGCGCGAGAAGACGTAGCCCCTCGAGCTCTCGGTCCACTGCAGGCAGCACATACTTATATACGCGATGCATGAGCCTAAGCGGACTCTGCGGCACCCGTTTGCCAGATAAAGTCGTCAATCTCACGACGCACCCCTCCTCGAAAACATGTTCATGAATGTCGGCGTGATTCTAATTGCTGATCGATGCGATACCAAATATGAAGATCGTTAATCCTGCTTGCATAATCGGCAATTTCATAGTTTAGTATACAGGATTGCTCAAAGCTATCTTCTTCAAACAGCTGAGCTTGCTTCACGTTGATGAACTGTTCAAGTTCCATGACGCGATCAGGAATCGTTCCGCGTATAAGCTCCCACTGCTCAACGATCGTAAGCTGCACAGTTGTTTCATACTGCTCCCATTCCATTTCCAGCACGGGAATACGGATCCGAAGCCGTTCATTCCAGTCAAAACGATAAGCTCCCATTGTAAACCTCCACCTCTAAATGTACCATTTCGAATCATAATAATCCAGCTTCAAATCTCATTGGTCCGATTGCTAATCCATGCTATACTGATATGCATATTATTTAAGATAGAGATGGAGTGAGCATTCAACGATGGATACACCAGATATTGCCAAAGTAGAGCGCTCTTCGACAGCTCGCAAGGAGACATTTTCACTGCGCGTCTTTAGCTTCTCTGCCTATTCTACGGCGGCAATGGTCGTCTCCTTTATCCCGCTGTATTTTCTGGATAGAGGCTTTTCAGAGCAGCAAATCGGCATCATTTATTCAACAGGACCGTTTATATCGATCTTCGCCAACATCATCCTCGGCATGGCAAGCGACAAGTACAGGACGATCAAAAAGCTGTTGATGCTGCTCTTGTTTGGCCAGCTTGTTATGATATCGCTGTTATTTCCTATAGAGAACTTTGCGCTTGTATGCCTTGTCATGATGGGCTTTTATTTTTTTCAGACACCAATAAACCCGCTGAGCGACAGCTTGCTGCTATTATCCAGCCAGTATACCGGAACGCCTTACGCACTGATACGTATATTTGGATCGCTTGGCTTTGCGGTTACCGCGTATTCGTTCGGACTCATTTTAAAAGAAGTAGGCTCGAAATGGACGCTGCCGCTTGCCCTTTTCACAATTGCTATCACGCTTATTCTGACAACACGAATTAAGGATTACCAAGGAAGCGCCCGCAAGATCGACTTCTCCGGCTTCTTTAAGCTGCTGCGCCAGCGCGATGTGCTCTTGTTCTTTTTAATCATTTTGACGATATCCATCCCTCACCGGATGTACGAGGGCTTTCTTGCCGTTATGATGCGTCAAATGGGCGCCAGCGACTCGCTTGTCGGACTTGCATGGCTGGTGTCTGCTTTGAGCGAAATTCCAATTCTGTTTCTACTCGGCAAATACGGGCATAAATTCAAGGAGCTTCCGCTGCTTATGATCGCATCCATTATGTATGCGGTTAGGCTATGGCTGCTTAGCGATATTCAAGATCCGCGCTGGGTTATCGCAACGCAAGCGATGCACAGCATCTCGTTTGGCATTTATTTCTCGACAGCGCTTCGCTACCTGTCGCATCTTATACCAGATGAGTTCCGCGCTTCCGGGCAAGCCGTTTATTCAGTCGTCTGGATAGGACTTGCCGGTGTAATCAGCGGGATGTTCGGCGGCTTTGTTTATGAGCAATTTGGCCGCGAAACGTTCTTCCGCATGGGTGCGGGCTTTGCGATCGTCGCAGCGGCAGCCTTCCTTGCCCAGTACTATTTCAGTCGAACAGATCGTTTATAATCCATTAGAAAAAAAACAGGGCTGCTTCCTTCTGCGTGTGCAACACACGAAGGGAGCAGCCCTGTTGCCTTATATGAGAGTCGTCTTATTCCGCAATTTCGAAATTAGAATAAACATCCTGAACATCGTCATTGTCTTCAAAAGCATCCATCATCTTAAGCAGCTTATCCGCGTTTTCGCCTTCTACCTTGACGATATTTTGCGGCAGCCAGCGAACGCCGGCATTGACGAATGTATAGCCATCCTTCTCCAGCGCGTTCTTCACCTGCTCAAACTCATGCGGGTGCGTTAAAATTTCAAAGCTGTCATCATTGACGACAACGTCCTCAGCGCCAGCTTCAAGCGCGATCATCATCATGGAATCCTCATCGGTCTCATGAACTTCACGATCCACAACAAGCAGTCCCTTATGATCGAACATATAGCCTACGCAGCCGCTCTCGCCCATGTTGCCGCCGCGTTTGTTGAATACGGACCGAACATCAGCAGCGGTACGGTTGCGATTGTCTGTCAAGCATTTAACCATGATTGCTACACCGCCAGGGCCATAGCCTTCATACATAATGTCCTCGTACTCAACGCCGTCACCAGCGCCTGCAGCCTTCTTGATCGCCCGCTCGATATTATCGTTCGGCATTTGCTCTGCTCTAGCATTGGCAATGGCCGTCTTCAGACCGAAGTTGGCGTCCGGATTTGGCCCGCCTCTGCGCGCTTGAACGTAAATTTCACGTCCGAGCTTAACGAACTTGTTATTTTTAGCCTGATCGGCCTTACCTTTACGGTCTTTGAACAATTTAAATTTCATTATGCTCGCTCCCCTGACAAAGTTTCCAAGCAACAGTTTATCACCGCAGGTAGGTCCTGGTCAATGAAAGCGAGCGCAAACGGCCGTTATGTAAAGTCACCTATTTGTAAGTATCACGTAACCTTTTAACAAAATCATACAGTAACGTAAAAAGACTCCCTGTCGCCAGGGAGCCTCTTCAATCGTTCATTCGCACATTTTTACTATGCTTTAGTGACGTTGGCCGCTTGAGCTCCGCGGTTACCCTCAGTAATGTCGAATTCGACCGCTTGCCCTTCATCTAAAGATTTGAACCCATCACTTTGAATCGCAGAGAAATGGACGAATACATCTTCTCCACCCTCTGTTTGGATAAAGCCGTAGCCTTTCTCCGCATTAAACCATTTAACTGTACCTTTCATTTTAACAACCTCCTAAATATTACCGCCTCTTACATATAGGCGAATAAAATTATTATATCTATCTGGAAAACAAAAAGCAATTACACTTGAATTTTCAAATAGTGACTAGACTTGGGAATAAATGGGAGATACGAAGAAGGCAGCTCCACCCTGCCTTTATTTGATGAAATCACGTCCATTAACTGTTCAAGATTAGGGTAAGGCTCCCAATTAAGCGTAATAAGCGGATAAATACGTATTTGTCCACCTGACTTGCAAATTCGCATCAGCTCTAATATAGCTTTTATGTGAAATTCATATCCGAATTGATCTGCATACAAAAACATAAAATGACTGCAAAGCACGAGCGAAAACTGATCATCGGGAAATGGCAGCTCAGGCAGCTTCCCATAAACATAATGATTGGCCGCTTTATGATCCCGTACATGAGCAGCAAATCGCTGAATAGACTCCTCGCGGCTTGCTCGGTGATTTTCAAGCGAGCCATAATAGCTCCAGTCGAAATGGTCTTTCACTTTGGCAAGCTTGGCTGTAGATGTATCAATCTCCTGCTTTGCCTCTTTGATCCACTCTTCAATCCCAGCACCATAGCGCGGATCAACGGCAAATGCCGAATATCCTCTTTCGTTTGCCTCCGCTGTAAAGGAGGAACCTCCTGCAGCTACATCCAGAACGGAACCAATCTCCAGATCCGATAGCTGCAAACCAAACATTTTAACATACTCCTCGAAGCTTCTGCATGTCATCGCAACACCGATTTGCTCATAACCTTGCTTGCTCATTCGCTCAGCTCTCCTCGTCTCGTCTCATCTCGTCTCATCAAATCTTTACCATTCTCGTCTCTTCTGAGCTTGCTTCTTATGCTGTCGTATTGATTACAGCCTCCATAATGGCTATGATGATAAGAATACCATAATTAACTACTAAAAAGGGTGAAAAAAAGGATGTTCAAAAAATACGAAATTTACAAGACCGACAAATACAATATGCTGACGGTTGAAGTACAAGGAAAAACGCTTATCGTTCGGGAAATTTCCGATCAATGGGGAGAAGACACTCATACCTTCATTAGCAGACCTGAAATGATGCATTGGGCGCAAAATCGGTATCGCGCTTCCGACTTTGTCGGCCGCGAAGAAGAATTAGAAGCGATCATGCAAGCATTGAAAGAAGTTTAACACCCGCTATTATTGAAATGCGGCAGGAAAATTTACCCTATGCGGCGAACATATCGTTACTGGTCGAAGCATAGGTAAAATGATGAGGCTGCTGTTCATGCCAGCTTATTGTCAGGAGGCTTTACCAACAGATGGACCCTACTGCTTCGATTATTTTTATTATTGCAGCCTTCTCGCTTGGAGCGATTGTCATTATGAAACGCGACTCCTTGCCCGCCGGTCTGCGCCGCGGACTTGCGATGGTATCCATCGCACTTATTGCGTTTGCGTTTTTCCTCATTGTTTATGCCTTTTTCACGATGGGTCCAGCTTAGCCGGCAGGCTGCTGAATATTCGAAATTACGTTCGGACATAGTAAACACAAACTGTGTCCCGAGGTGATATCTGGATGAAATGGCTCCCCCTTCTGCTTGCTTTAAGCCTTGTGCCGGGTGCTGCAGCTTCCAATGACGCAGCACCAGCAGCTCGCAAGCAAGCTTTACCAACCTTATCCATACCAAGGAGGAATTCGATGAATCACGTACCAAAACGTTCTGAATCCGCGCCTGAGACCCGCTGGAAGCTAGAGGATTTATTTGAAAGCCAAGCGGCATGGGACAAGGAATTTGCAGAAGCGAAGGCATTAATCAAAAAACTCCCTGAATTCCAAGGCAAGCTTGCCGACGTAGCTCAGCTTAAAGCGTGCTTTGAGCTTGAGGATGAGCTGTCGATGCATGTGGAACGGCTTTATGTATATGCGAATATGAAGCATCACGAGGATACAGCAGAGTCAACCTATCAAGCTTTATCCGATAAATCGAAAAAAATTAGCGTTGAATCAGGCGAGGCACTCTCCTTCATCACACCTGAAGTGCTAAGCTTGCCGGATGATAAGCTGGAAGCTACCATTGCAGATGAGTCGGTAGCTAAATTTCGCCATACGCTGGAAGAAATGCGCCGCCAAAAGGCTCACATTTTAACGAAGGACGAAGAAGCGCTGCTTGCTCAGGTCGGCAATATGAGCTCCGCTCCAGGCACGATCTTCAACATGCTTAACAATGCGGACTTAAAGTTCCCTAAAGTAAAAAATGAAGACGGCGAAGAAGTCGAACTGACGCATGGCCGTTACATACAGTTTCTCGAAAGCAAAAATCCAGATGTGCGCCGCGAGGCGTTTAAAGCGGTATACAAGACGTACGGCAAGCTAAAAAACACGCTCGCTTCTACATTGACTTCAAACGTAACAAAAAATATTTTTTATGCGAAGGCTCGCAAATACGACTCCGTGCTCGATATGTCCCTCTATGGGGACAACATTCCGCAGGAAGTTTATACGAACCTGATCAATACGATTCATAAGCATCTCCCGCTTATGCACCGCTACATGGAGCTTCGGAAGAAGCTGCTTGGTCTGGATGAGCTTCATATGTACGACTTGTTCGCACCGCTCGTTGATGAGTTCAAGATGGACATTTCATATGAGGAAGCTAAGAAAACGGTAAGCGAAAGCTTAAAGCCGCTTGGCGATGATTATTTGAAGGTGCTGCAAGAGGGCTTTGACAATGGCTGGATTGACGTATATGAGAATGAAGGCAAACGCAGCGGCGCTTACAGCTGGGGAGCTTTCGGAACGCATCCTTACGTGCTGCTCAACCACAAAGACAACTTAAACAGCATGTTCACCTTGACACACGAAATGGGCCATGCGCTGCATTCCCATTACTCGGATACGAATCAAAATTACCGGGATGCGCAATATACGATTTTCCTAGCCGAGGTCGCTTCTACTTTGAATGAAGCTTTGCTAATGGATTATCTTCTTGGCAAATCGACTGATCCGAAGGAAAAAATGTATTTGCTCACCTATTACGCAGACCAATTCCGCACGACGGTATTCCGTCAAACGATGTTTGCGGAGTTCGAGAAAATCATACACGAGCGCTCTGAGCAAGGCGATTCGCTGACTCCGCAAGAGCTTAGCAAAATCTACTATGATCTGAACGTCCAGTATTATGGTCCAGGCATGGTTATCGATAAGGATATCGAAATGGAATGGGCGCGCATTCCCCATTTCTACAACAGCTTCTACGTGTACAAATATGCAACGGGCTTCTCCGCGGCAACCAGCTTCTCCAAACAAATTTTGGAGGAAGGCCAGCCGGCAGTTGAGCGTTATCTTGGCTTCTTGAAGAGCGGCGGCAGCGATTTCTCCATTAATATTTTGAAGAAGGCTGGCGTTGACATGTCTTCTCCTGAGCCGATCGAGCAAGCGATGAGCGTGTTCGAGGAGCTTATTGGTCAGATGGAGCAGTTAACGAAGTAGCATTTTGAAATAATGGTTGTAAGAGCGAGCGTCAAGTAAGCTTGACGACTATATCCTCAGACCAGACTCCTACGCAAAAAAACGAGCCTCTAGAATCGCTTCTGAGGCTCGTTTTGCGTTATAGAAGCTGTGTTTGAATCTCCTAACCGCATTTCTTTCTCGTGACATTGAAGATGGATCTGATATAACTGGAAAATGTCCATCTAATTCTCGTTTTTGCTTGAACTTGCATGAATTAACAGGAGCTTTTCCCGTTAAGTTAATATTTCCCCAAAGGCTTCAACAGCCACTTCTGCCGCCAGCCCAGCACACACGCTTACCACTTTTTCTCAGCGAGAAGCACCGGGGAGCAGCAAGCGGACCAGCGAGATTGGTTGCTTTGGCAATATTGCAATCGCGGGAGAGTAGATGGGATCGCAAACGTCGGCTCATAACAAACCTTTTCTTAACTTTTCTATACTTTTGATCACATAATTGTTATTCTCCTCATTGTTCATCTCGGTTCTCGCATGTCGTAGCGCAGGCCTTAATGATTCTACCGATTGTCCAAAATGCTTCATCCATTCATAACGCGGAACCATCCACAGATGAAAATGATGTGTAGTATCTTCATTGTAAAAGTAATACACATGATCAATTTTCAACTCTTTTCTTTGCGCCTCACGTATCCTCCTTATCAACTGTATATATCGACTAGATTCCTCCTCCGTTAGCTCATCCATACAATAGAAATGCCGCTTTGCAGCCAAAATAACTAAACCAGGGATTGGATATGCCACATCCTGATGGGCATGAAATAACTCATCCTCATAAATGACGCCCCCTACTGGCTGGACTAAGCCGGAAGTAACTGCGCAGCTTAAGCATTCGACTTCTATCGGAACTCCATTTGCGAGTATAACCTGTCTCATAACAGCCCTCCTAAATTCACTCTCTATCGTTGCAGCGTATGACACATCTCCATTAGTGCAAAATAAAAGGCAACCAAATCTGGTTACCCTTAACAGCTATACTTTTTACCTAGAAAATTAAAAGTTTCAATTACGCAGGAATGAACGACTTCCGAAAATCTTTCTTTAATTGGATTCAGACTATCCTTTAGACCATAAATTTTCACTTGAGCCATGCTCCTCAACTCACCTTTCTCATCGCAGCTATTCTCAAATCTTTTTTCCAATATCATCCTAATTATAGCATGACTTCAGGAAATGGAATACTGTATCGTTTTATGAAATAATGAATTAACAATAAGCGGTGGTTATGAATACCAAAACACAATCCCTCTTTTATGCTAGGAGAGCAGGCCTCCGATAAATATTACCCACAATTCGAGCAAGATCAAGGCAAAAGAACCTAGAAGTGCAATGATAGATTGGCTGGCTGACTGCCAATTTTTAACGCCTCCCAGTCCTGCCACACTTAAAAAAAACACAATTACAGCCGAAATCAAAATGACATAGTGTGGATTAAAAAAATGTCCTGATGATGATGAAGCCACAAAGAAAGCTGCCCAGCAGAACAGCATGAACAAAAATGAAAATAAATTTAGTTTAGTCGCTATTTTCATAAAGCCTCCTTATTCAGTTGCTGCAAATTGCTTCACCAGACGTTTAGGTGCGGCACGCAAATAAGCTTCTTTGAGCAGGACGCTCATCTCTTCCCAATCTTGAGGATCACTTATGGACACCCAGCCGCGATGACCGATATAAGCAGGCTTGAAAAATCGCTCCTCCTGCAGTAAAATCTCCTGCGTCTCTAGATCTGACTTAAACGTAATTCCATAGTCGCTCATGATGATAAACGACTTGTCTTTCACTTTAAAAGTATTATGTCCATGCCCGTCTATTAAATCTACGACCTCAGGCAGCTCGTTACAGATGATGCGAACCTGCTCGAGCATATTGATTCCTTTAGCTGTTTTCATTCCACTCAAATCGTGCTCCATATTAGCCCTCCTCAAAATATTGATCATATATACTTCTTTCGTGACGGCGGCTACTTTTACCTTTTTAACAAAAAATCTCAATATCGAAATACCAACGTGCAGCTTCATTAATTAATTAAATGGAATATCTTTATTCCCTTTACGATGCCTCCCTCGACTTCTAATTGTGAATATAAATAACTATCTTCATCACGACTAATGTCATATGCGCAATTATTAGGGTCTGATCTCCCGTCTGGCATTATTTGTATATCAGGATAAATCGCTTGGACATCCGCGATCGAGTTGCCTAAGCGAGAATAATCACTTGCTTCTTTTTCTATTTCTGTAGCTGAATCCAGGTCAAAATAACCGACTTTTTTATCGAACAAATAATTCTGTATGATTGGCTCCTGCTCAAGAACTTTAAAATAGTAGTACATCTCGTCTTCTTTCACATATTCAGCACCAGCTATCTCGTTAGCCATAATCTCTTTCACTTCATCGAGGGAAAAGCTGTATTCAACAGTATTTGCTTCCATCGAATCAATTCTCCAGCCTGTATCATCTGATTTACGCAAATGGTATCTTACTTGATTCGCTTCTGGGTATGACATATTACCATAGGTTTTAAATTGTACGGTGACTTCTTCATTTGCTAATGAAATCACCTTAAAACTCGGCTGGTACATACTATTTTGATTAGCAAATACTAAGCCCGTTGGTTCCAAAATCCAACCAGGTTCATTATTGTAAATATACTCCCATGTTTTAATTGCATTTTTTGTATTGTATTTTAATAGTTCAGGCGTCAATTCTTCGAATGTTGGAGCTTCCTCATTACCAGCTTTTTTGTCAGCCACACTCATAACATCTAATGTTTGTCGCTCTAAATTACGAATGATTGTAATAAATGATTCATTTTCAACAATTGGCGTATTTTTCGATTCGTTGCTTGTTACACTCTCTATGGATGTTTCACTGCTGCAGCCTATAACGAAGAAGCTAATCATAATGAATAACATGAATTGAACAATAATCGTGTTTGTTTTCATCATATCCCCCCCTATTTTATATATGGACGAATTAACTGGTAAAAAGTTTCAAAAAAAACATTTATTTAATACTTAAAAAAAGAGCCGCCCCACGGGACGACTCGTAATCTTTAATAGTTCAATTAATTCATTTTATTATGCCAAAATTTTAGGTTTTCTTCTATTTGATATCTAGCTCCATCATTTATATTTTTGTAGCCTAATCGGAAATAAAGAGTCTTAAGAAAATTCATTACATTCGTCTTTATTCGAAAAAAGTTTAAAGAACCACCTTCAATCTTATGAAGTTCCTCTAGTACATGAAATAAATTCAAAATCCATTGTTCTAAAATTGTTTCCCTCATACCTTTGTCAATAAGAGACTCAATAACACAAATAAGCCTTTCATCCTCATCATCCACATAGACTGTTCCTCTGATTAAACAATGACGTACGGTATCAAGGGAATCCGAAAAAAGCTCGTTACCAAATTGGGGATGTCTTATTGATGAAACCAACAAATCAGCTCCATGTGCTATACTATGAGCCCAACCTTTTCCTTCTACATATCCCCTCGTATCCCTCTCATGATGCAAATAAGAAATACTACTCTCAAATACATTTAGAATTGTGCTTGCAGGTAAGAAATTAAGTTCAATATCTTTAAGTAAAATAGCACCAATAACCAAGGAAGAAAATGACCGAGTAAACACCGAATCACTATTTGTTTCACAAATTCGAAAAAATAAATGTTCACAATCTACACAGGTTTTTAAAATATGTTGAAGTTGCCTCACATCTAAGTAATCATTATTAATCCATCTTGCAAAAGTGGAGTAAATCAACTCATCCCTTAGCTCTGAATCAGTCGAACCAATGTTAATTAGCATATGCTCAATGATTTCATCAACATTTTGATTTAGTAGCTTTTCCTTCGTGAAATCTTTCAGTTCACTTAATTGAGTCTTTAACTCCATAATAATCACCCATTCTCAATTCATTATTTCCTCTACTTTTGCTTAGAGTCAGATGAAAGTTCTATGTAGATTGGTGTTTTAGATAAATAACCATTTCGAACCGCGAACCAGAAATGTCAGCGTTCTGATACGTTAACTTTTCAGCTTTTAATGTCATTTGAATTTCTCCTTTTATTAGATTATCACAGCGAACTGGTTCACAGTCTACACTCACTCGTTGAATATTTTTATTAAATACTACCTGAATCCGTGACACCTCAGTAATCTCAACCGTATGGCACATGGATCATCTTCCAATCTGACCCAATAGCCAAATTCAGCTGTTTCAGGGTAACCCAAAACAGAACCCTTGCTCTCAAGCGTTCTGCTTAGTCGTATGAAATGCTTGTCTTTAACCGAAGTGTATATATAGACGACGCAACTGCCGGAACCAAGGGCTCCATCTTCCAAAACAAAGCTTGAAGCTTCGAGCATGTTTCACATAACGCGCCGAAATGAGCATAAGATCTTGGATTACGGTCCGAATACGCTGTCGGAAAACCTTCTTCTTCTTCTTCTTTGGCGCATCTTGGTCGGTCAAGGCAACCTGACCAATTAATCGAAGCATGTTGTAAGCGAATAATCCCATATGTAAGATAAGATGAGGTCATTCGTAGCGAACTTGCCTGACGGTAGTCGTTCAAGGTCAAGTTCAGATTTAATCTCACTGTGGAATTGCTCACTTGTGGCATGATCCTTGTACAACTCGACGATTTGTTCCTCCGAGCATTTAAGTGTCGTCCAGAAAAGTGCCAGCTCGATCTCTGGGACAAGGAGCACCTGACCGTCCCGTTCAATGGTGCGCTCCGTCACATGGTAGACGAGTTGCACGGGCTTAATGAAACGCTCTGGTTGGACAGTCATGGTTCCTAAATAGATGTTCTTACCTGGTCGCACTTCTTTGCAACGCCCTTCCTTTTTCGCGTGTGTGAGCCATTGTTCGGGTGACTCTTTACGCGGGTTGCGTTTAATAATGAAATCTCCTTCTTGGTCAAGCAGCAGATTCACATTATCGGCTGCATCATTGCCGCCATCTAGACGAGCAAGAATCGGTAGGCTAGAGATGCGCCGTGCATACCGAAGGCTCCTATCAATGAAGTCGTCAGCATTCTTTTGAACATGTGTTTTGCCTTCACGAAGTTCGACATTAACGCCATAGCCCTCTTGTCCGAGGTAAGCAAAGAAAGGTGAGTATCCATCAAAGCCTTTGTAGGTTCTGGATACGCCTTCCTTCTTCGTATTGGAGTTGTCAAAGGGCGATACATCCAAATCAAGAGGTAAGTAGGAGCGCACTTTATCCTCATCATCGGTTATTTGAACAGCTGTAAGCGGAGCCTTAACACGTTTTAGCAAATCGGCTGACTCTTCGAGAATGATCTTCTGCCATTCGCCAGATGGAGCTGCTTGGTCAAAGCGTTGACGCATGGTGGGACTGGACGCTAATTTGTATATGCCGAGAGCCCGCGAGAAAAATTCATCTTGGCGAAATGGCTCAATATGGTCAAAGTCGCTTTTCCCTTGGCAAAGTAAGCCCAAGTAAGCACGAACGTTGTCTGCATGTGAGATATCGGGTATTTTGGTTTCGCCAACCTTGGATAGGTTCAACCGTTTATTAAGATGAGTACCGGCAAGAAGTTGCCCGACGATAATGAGACCGGCACGCGAAGTTAGATAATCACTGGAAGTTTCAAGTATAAATTTCTTTGGCATAGGAACTCACCCCATAGGTGCAATTAGATATCAGCAGAAAACACGCTGTTACCTTAATTTTACTCCTAAAATCTCTTATAATCTACGATTTTCATAAATCTATGTCACGGATTCAGGTACTAACTAACAACTTATTAATGTTCCAGGCTCACAACTATAAAAATCATGATTTATATTTTTTAGTTTCAAAGAATCTTTTATAACACATGACTTATGCAGTTCATTCCAAGCGATGGAAACCGATTAATAGTCATAGAAATGTAAGCTAAAAGCCGGAAAACCCCTTGACTTTTGGGAATAACACCAATAATCGCGAAGAATACCTTTTCCAACGTGTATCTCTCTCAAGATAATAGGTGATTCCAGTGAAACAAACCCTTGAAAATCCACGATTTCGTAAGCTTTCACAAGGCGAATGCGCGGGAGCGCCAATCTTGCAATCGCTTTGGAAAAGTTCGACTTTTCATTGCTCTTGACACAATCCGGGATATTCAAACGAAGCGGAGCACCGTCATGGATGCTTTGCTTTATGTACGTCATCGGATTGATCTCTGGATGCTCATCGGTTGTACAAATGAGCGCATTGGCTGGCAAAGATGCTCTACTTGAACTCATGTTTAAACCTTACAAACTCGCACAATACACGCTCAGCCGGTTTTTCACAGTCCCCCATGCATGGCTGACCTTTGGGAAAAAACGTGTTGCAAGACTTCAGGAAGAACGAGAAACTGCGCTTCATGAAGGCGATGTTATTAATCTCGACGATACGCATAGCGCTCATCCCTATACAAAGAAATTACCGTTTCTGTGCTGGCTTATGGACTCTTCATCGAAAACCTACAGCTGGTGTATGAACCTCGTTGTCCTGCAGGCGGTGCTCTAAAATGGACTTGAATATCCGTTGTTCTACCGCGCTTGGCACAAAGTGCCATGACCATGTGGCCGGTTTATTCAAGCATAGATTCTCACAATTACCGATACATATTTACTATATAAATTGGCTTTTTTACTTAAATATGGTATTATTGACTAAGTGCACCTTCATACATTGTAAAAGTTCTTTTGTGCTCAAATGCAAGCAAATCCGAAAGCTATGAAATCAGAGAACATTATTGCAACGCAGTAAAACAGAAAAAAAAAGGGGGAATATATTTATGAAGCAAAAAATCTTTTTTAAGATTTCTTTAATAATAATATTGATTTTATTAGTAGGTTGTAATAAAGAAAATGAAGAAAAAAAATGGAATACGAGTGATGATTTTGATAGAAATAGTAATGCGCTTTATGATGTTTATGTGGACCTATCTGGTAACTTAGGTTACATTCAAATTTCAAAAGATAGTAATGGAAATTTAATTGATGAAAAGAAAATGTATTACAATTTTAAAAGCAAATCAAAAACATTATCTACAATAATTGAAACATCACAGGGAGAAATTTATGGACCGGTTAATTCTGTTTCAAATCCGAAATATTCAGATAGAATTATTACTATTAAAGATGGGAAATTAGGAGATGAAATATTATTAAAATATGTGGATGGACCCTCTGAAATAATTAGCGATATAGAAAATCATAAGGCATGGATTATAGGGAGTCCATCTATTGCAGCTGTTTTTCCTAAAGGAAATCCAACGACAATTGTTGATGTTAAGCAAGGTAGGGAGATGAAAACAACCTTCCCTTTTTGTTACTGACGTCCTCACATGACCGGAAATTGACGATGTCTGCTGTCCAAGATATGACGCTGAGCGTGACCGCTAATTGTATTAGATAAGGGAAGTGGTCACTGTAAGAACCACTTCCCTATTATTCATATCTCAACCAGATACGTATCTTTCTTCCACAAATAAAATCGTGTCTGACTAAAAATAACGTACCAGTCCAGGTCCAACTCTAGCCGGCACGGAATTCCTCGATCGCCAATTCGCATGTTCATCCATTCTCCACAATGCATAGGAAACGTTTCTCCCTCCATATGAACCATCCAGCAGGTTGTATCCTTGCCATACGTTAACTCGATCCATCTGGATTTCATGACAATTCACCTGCGATGACATGCTTGACCATATGGTCGTCGATGATGCGATGCTTGTTGTGCGCACCATAGATGAGGCATTGCGTACACGCTTTGTTGATCAGCCGAGCTGATCCGCTGGAATAGCGGTAAATGTCATCGATCGCAGCGTCTGTAAATAAGGTTTGTTCTGCACCTGCATAACTCATATGCCTAGATAAATAGGCCCCTACTCCAGCCCGATCGTAATGCGTCAGTTTGCATTGCAAATCGATGCGTTGCCGAATCGCGGCATAGGATTGAAGCCG